>PBTO01000070.1 GCA_002726595.1 Gammaproteobacteria bacterium
CCCTGCAAATTTAAACTGGCGGTTCACAGCGGTCAGGCTGTGAGTGGTCTGTATTCACCTATTACTCAGGATAGTAATGGCCTGATGGGCAAGACACTGGATCTCACTCGACAAATCTGCGATGAGTGTCCGGACAATGCACTGCTTATTAGTGATACCAGTTTTATACATGCCGGTGTGGGTACCCGGGTAACTGCAGAAGAGTTTTCCATCGTCGATGATGACTATCAGGTTATCACTTACCTGAGCGATGAACCCATGTCAGGATTTAAATTTCTCCTTGAGCGCCAGGCGATTCAGCTCGTAACCTTATACACTGGGAATTGATTTTCCCAGCAGTGACACCAAGTTATCTTCTTACTCCTTTGCAGCTATCTCCTTTGCAACTNTCTCCTTTGCAACTTTCTCCTTTGCAACTTTCTCCTTTGCAACTACCTCAACACGATCCACATTCTGAAATCCTCGAGGCAACTTGTTTCCTCTCCTACCGCGCTCGCCGCGGTAGTGTTCGAGATCGCTAGGTTTCAGATTATGATAACGCCTTCCTGCAAATACGGTTAGTGCGTCTTCGGGGCTTAGTACTGACAGAGCGACCACAAATTCCAGTCGCTCAGCTACCCGCGCAGAAGGGATACCGATGATTTTATTGCCTTTACCCTTGGCCAGTTTAGGCAAGTCGTTGAGCGGAAACATCAACATGCGCCCTTCGTTAGTGATTGCCACAATGAAATCAGTTTTATAGTCGTTAACCATCAAGGCAGGCAAGACCTGGCTGCCTTTCGGCAAGTTAAGAATATTTTTGCCTGATCTGTTTTTGCTGATCAGGTCACCAACCGAGCCAACAAAACCATAGCCGGCATCGCTGGCGAGCAGTACATTTCGGTCTTCTTCTCCAATGACGACAGCTTCAAATGTGGCTCCGGAAGGAGAATTTACCCGACCCGATACCGGCTCACCCTGGCCTCTGGCGGAAGGCAATGTATGGGCAGGTAGCGCATAGGCCCGGCCGGTGGAATCCATGAATATTGCCTGCTGGTTACTCTTGCCCTGGACCGCAAGTTTGTATGCATCACCCGATTTGTATTGCAGGGATATCGGATCAACATCGTGCCCTTTGGCAGCACGCATCCACCCGCGTTCAGATAGCACAATAGTTACCGGTTCGGTGGATAATAGTTCAGTTTCACTAAATGCCCTGGCTTCTTCGCGTTCGACAAGTGGAGAACGCCGGTCGTCTCCGTACTTTTCTGCATCCGCGATTATCTCCTTCTTAATCAGTGTTTTTAGTCTGGTGGATGATTTGAGTAGTTGCTCAATAGTCTTTCTTTCTTCGCTGAGTTCTTTTTGCTCTGCGGTAATCTTTATTTCTTCAAGCTTTGCCAGTTGGCGCAGCCTGATCTCCAAAATCGCTTCAGCCTGTCGCTCACTGATTTTGAATTTGTTTACCAGTGCTGGCTTGGGCTTGTCCTTGGTTCGAATTATAACAATCACTTCATCGATGTTAAGATAGGCTACCAGGAGCCCCTCCAGGATGTGTAGGCGATCAAGAATCTTATCCTGTCTATGCTGCAATCGTCGTGTTACAGTGCTGGTTCGAAACTGCAACCACTCTTTCAGTAACGATACAATGTCCTTTACCTGTGGCCGCTTGTTGATGCCTATGATATTGAAATTAACGCGGTAATTTTTTTCCAGGTCCGTAGTCGAAAAAAGATGGGACATGACACTGTCTGTGTCTACTCGGTTCGATTTAGGTACCACAACAATCCGGGTAGGGTTTTCATGATCAGATTCATCTCTAAGATCTATCACCATAGGCAGCTTCTTCTTGTGCATCTGTGCCGCAATTTGTTCCAGTACCTTCGCCCCAGAAACCTGATACGGCAAGGCTGTTATGACGATCTCACCGTTATCGACCAGGTAGATTGCCCGGGCCTTCAGAGTGCCCCGGCCCGTTTCATACAAATCCAGTATTTCCTGCCGCGGTGTGATGATTTCTGCTTCTGTTGGAAAATCCGGACCTTTGATGTGTTTGCATAGGTCCCCGACCGTGGCTTTCGGCTTCTCCAGTAAATGAATACAGGCACTTGCCACTTCCCGAAGATTGTGTGGCGGGATATCGGTCGCCATCCCCACGGCAATACCACTGCCTCCATTCAAGAGCACATTGGGCAGCCGCGCCGGAAGCAGTTCCGGTTCATCCAGAGTACCGTCAAAATTGGGCTTCCAGTCTACAGTCCCCTGGCCCAATTCTCCGAGAAGCACATCTGCGTAATTTTGTAATCGTGATTCGGTGTAGCGCATAGCCGCAAAGGATTTTGGATCATCGGGTGAACCCCAGTTGCCCTGGCCATCAACCAGTGGATAACGGTAGGTAAAGGATTGGGCCATTAATACCATCGCTTCGTAGCAGGCTGAATCACCATGGGGATGAAATTTCCCGATAACATCACCTATTGTTCGCGCCGATTTTTTAAATTTCGCTGAAGCCTTGAGGCCAAGTTCCGACATGGCATAAACAATTCTTCGCTGGACCGGTTTCAGGCCATCGCCGACATGGGGAAGTGCCCGGTCATTGATGACATACATGGCGTAGTTAAGGTAGGCACTTTGAGTATAGCTCTTTAATGCTATCTGCTCGACGCCGTCTTCGTTGACTGTTATATCTTCGTTCATTTTGATCTCTGGTCGCTGTACTTAAAGGGATCAGAGTCATTGATCCCGGATTTACGGATTCTTACTCTGCATAGTCAGCAAGATTACCACTCTTCTCCAGCCAGGTTTTTCTATCACCAGCACGGTTCTTTGCCAACAACAAATCCATGGTTTCAAATGTGCCAGTTTTCTTGAGCGGGGATGCTGTGGCCTCTAATGTTAATTGCACCAGGCGGCGGGTATCCCTGGCCATTGTCGTCTCCCGCAACTGCATGGGATTCATCTCCCCCAGTCCTTTGAATCTTTGTACATTGACTTTACCGGTCTTTTTTTCCGCGGCTATTCGATCCAGAATGCCAACCTTCTCATCCTCATCAAGGGCGTAAAAGACTTCTTTGCCAATATCAATTCGAAACAGCGGTGGCATCGCAACATAAACATGCCCGGCATCAACCACTGGTTTAAAATGCTTGATGAACAGGGCACATAAAAGTGTTGCAATGTGCAAGCCATCGGAGTCAGCATCGGCAAGAATACAGATTTTGCCGTAGCGCAAGCCGTCGATGTTGCCGGAGCCAGGATCGACTCCCAGTGCCACCGCAATATCATGTACTGTCTGCGAGGCCAGTATCTCGCTGGAGTCTATTTCCCAGGTGTTTAGAATCTTACCGCGTAACGGTAATATCGCCTGAATCTCCCTATCCCTTGCCTGTTTCGCAGAGCCTCCGGCGGAATCACCCTCCACCAGAAACAATTCACCCGACATGACATCTTGCGTTGAGCAGTCTGCCAGTTTCCCGGGCAGAGCCGGACCGGAAGTAACCTTTTTACGCGCTACCTTTTTACTGGCCTTTAACCTCGATTGGGCATTGTTAATACACAACTCCGCAATCAATTCAGCATCACCGGTGTGTTGATTTAACCACAAGCTAAAAGAGTCCTTTACCACGCCGGCGACAAAAACAGCACACTGGCGGGAAGACAAGCGCTCCTTGGTCTGACCCGAGAACTGCGGGTCAAGGATTTTCGAGGACAAGACATAACAGCACTTGTCCCAGACATCATCCGGAGACAGTTTCAAGCCCCGGGGTAGTAAATTGCGAAATTCACAGAATTCCCGCAGTGCATCCAGTAAGCCGGTGCGCATCCCGCTGACGTGGGTGCCTCCCAGTGGGGTCGGGATCAGGTTTACATAACTCTCACCGGTAATTTCGCCACCTTCCGGTAGCCATTGTACTGCCCAGTCCACTGCCTCATCATTGCCCTGCACAGACCCGATAAAGGGTTCGCCGGGGAGGGTCACATACCCGTCTGTGGACTGTATCAGGTAGTCAGTCAAGCCATCTTCGTAACACCAGTCTTCGCTTTGGGCTTTCTCTTTGCTGACGGTTTTATCTCTGAAACTGACGTTGAGACCGGAGCAGAGCACCGCTTTGGCGCGCAAAACGTGTTTCAGTTTGGGAATCGATATCTTTGTAGAATCAAAATACTTTCCATCGGGTAAGAATTTTATGGCAGTACCTGTGTTGCGCCTGCCAACTTTATCAATAACCTTCAGTTCGGAGGCCTTCTCACCACCTCTGAACTGCATGAAATAAACCTTACTGTCCCGTTTCACGGTTACTTCCAAATAGTCAGATAGTGCATTGACCACAGAAACACCCACTCCGTGCAACCCCCCGGAAAACTGATAATTCTTGTTGGAAAACTTTGCCCCGGCGTGAAGGCGGGTGAGTATGAGTTCCACACCGCTCACTTTCTCATCTTTATGACGGTCCACGGGCATGCCTCGACCATCATCGGATACGTCCACCGATCCGTCCTTGTGCAAAACTAACTCAAGATTTCTGGCGAAACCAGCCAGGGCTTCGTCAACGCTGTTGTCGATTACTTCCTGAATCAGGTGGTTTGGGCGGGTGGTGTCGGTATACATGCCGGGGCGTCTTCTAACCGGATCCAGCCCCGTTAGTACTTCGATTGCATCGGCGTTATAGCTGTTGCTCATTAATAATTCTCATAGCCAATTCTAATAACAAATTCTCTCTACCCTGACGGATCGTATCCTGTTGCTAGTCTGATCTTGCTAACAAAAACTTGAAGATGCTCGGCAGTACCCGATCAAAATTCTCGAAACTGTGATTGCCATTTTCCTGGATAATACAAGTCGATGATTGGTACTTTTCTGCCGCCTGCCGGTAATCTAAAGTTTCATCCCCCTTCTGTAGCAACAATAAGAAATTCTGGGGGTATTGTAAATCGGCTGAATCTATTGTTTTCAGCTCGTTGATATGCTCTTCCGTAACACGGTGGATCTTGCCGGAATAATAATTCCTGTGCTCACCTAAATGGGTCTCCCAAAACTGATGGGGGCGAACAGCGGGATTAACCAGAGCTGCTTTGAGATTAAATTCCTCTGCCACACAGGTCGCATAAAAACCCCCAAGAGAACTGCCAATCAGTACGACCTCATCCTCATCTCTTGATTCAATCAACCTTCGTATCTCTGCAATAGTCCGGGCAGGTCCTGTACCCAGTTCCGGCACATAAATACGATCACCTATACCAAACTGGTTACAATAATCCACTGTTTGCTGAGCTTTTTTTGACTGAGGAGAGCTGAGGAAACCGTGCAGATAAATTATATAGCGATCGCCACAGGAAGTAGAGTCAATAACCGACACTAGTGTAATCAGCCTCGAATTCTACTCCAGTGACTCTGATTACTTCCGATTCAATGCGACCATCGCTGTATAACCGGAACGTTCTATAGCCCGGATTCAGTCTGTCCAGGGCGAATTCTGCTACATTCGGCTTAAACTGAATACACGTCGATGGAGTGCAGAAACATCGAATACCATTATGCATAAAATCCAGCTCCTGGTGAATATGACCATACACCACTGCCTTCACCTTGCTGAATCTTTCGAGTATGTCAAAAAGCTCATTACCATTTTCCAGGCCGATGTCTTTCATCCAGCCCGCACTGCCGGGCACAGGATTGTGATGCACGCAAACAAGACAGTGCCCAATGTCATCATCTGCCTGCGTTTGCTCAAGACTCGTTCGCAGAAACGCAAGTTCCTCACGGTTCAGACAGCCATGCACCTGGCTGGCTATGCTTGAATCCAGCAATAACACCAGCCAATTGTTCGCTCTAACAGACTTACCACAGGCGTCCATATTCTCAGCTACCTGAGCCATTAACTCTGCATTGTCATGGTTGCCAGCAATCCAGCGGTAGGGGACATTAAATTTGGATATTGAGCCTAAAAAATTTTCATAGGCTTCTCTGGATGCATCCTGGGAAATATCTCCGGTAGCCACTATCAGATCTATCCCGTTTTCATTTTCATCAATGGTTTTTAGTACGCTCTCCAAGCCCTCTTGTGTATTCATTTTTAAAAGAGTTCCCGCCGCACTGGAACGCAGATGTGTATCGGTAATCTGAACCAGCCGAACAGGATCTTGTGCAGTTAGTCGAGTCATATTGGCGCTGAGTTATTATTACGAATTAAATATTATATCTGGCGCTTCTAAACTTCTTCCTACTCTTAAGCAATGTGATAGCCACTCTCCCAAAAACTTATTCACCTGCATTTTTTCATCTGGGTGATACATTTTAGGATTGGGCTGAGCATATCTGGACTGTAAATTTCGATGACCTTGATAAGAAATTACTTCTGCAGTGCTTGCATCATGATAAACACTGACCAGCATAGATGGATTAGTCATCCATTTTTTTAACTCCGGTTTTTGGGTGATCTCCAGAGTAGTTGTGTACTTGAAAACTTCTGCAATTCGAATTTCTACTCTGACATTGCCTTTCTCGCCGGCAAAATCAGCAATAGAGAACGCGATTGAGTCCCCTTCAACCGGCTTTGGGCCAGAAAGCAGGTCAGTTTCGCTCTCCTCATTAACCGGTTTACTTGACTCACCTTCCTGTAAAAAGGATTTGCTAATCAGTGAAGAATTTCGACAGGATTGTAATTGCGGCAGCAATTTCAGCAGACGAATGTAATTAGCATCACATTCTGCCATTTGCTTAATCAAATCAATGCTGTAACGACTCTTGGGCATGCAACTCTCTTGCTTGCAGATTACCGGGATTACTGCTATCCAATTGTAACCAATTCCTGCCTTATTGCGAACCTATTGGGCGATTTATTGCGACTTCAAGGGGTATGGCTGACAACTGAGCCAGGATTAACAGCTTGAGCATTTAATCAGGATTCAGTACCACACCAGCTATCGACCACGGATTCCTTATTCAGCTGCAACCATTGCAACGCAATCACGGTCATTGCATTGTTTATAACTCCGGAGTTGAGTTCTGCAATCGCATCATCAAAGCTCATGACCACTATTTCTATGTCTTCATTCTCTTCCGCCAGACCACCCAGTCCCCCGGCGTCTTGAGAGTCGATGCGCCCACAATAGACAGCGATTTTCTCGTTACTGCACCCCGGGCTATTGTAGTAATCACAAATACTTATCAGTCGGTCAGGTTTGCAGTCTGCCTCTTCTATTGCCTCACGCATTGCCACTGCTTCATCGGATTCTCCCTCGCCTACCATACCCGCGACTAATTCCAGCAACCAGGGATCCTGTTCCTCATCCACCATACCTACTCTGAACTGGCGCACCAACACTAGTTCATCCCGCCACGGATCGAACAGTAATACCCCAATAGCTCTGTCTTTCAGGATCAATTCCCTTTGCAGATCGGCACTCCAGCCTCCTGCAAACAACCGGTGGCGCAGCTGAACTATCTCAACTTTCAGGAAACCTTCGTGGCTTGATTTGCGGGAGATAATTTCTACATCTTCCCGACTAAAACTGGAATCACTGGCTGTCATATTGGAGATTCTGACCGGTTGGCTCTGACAGTGAGGCTGTATTAAGCAGGCCAGGCAACAAGTCTGATATTCCTGCCTTAATTTCGAGGCAGACTTCCCGGAAACGTTGCAGGACTTCGGCATCGCTTCCTGAGGCACAAGCTGGATCATTAAAGGGCAGGAAAATCCTCAGCTTGCCCGGAGGAACAATCGGACAATTTGCGTCGGCATGGGAGCACACTGTTACAACTACGTCAGCCTTATCGAGTTGATTTTGCGCAATCAGCTTTGAACCCTGGCACGAGATATCGACTCCGAATTCCTGCATAACCGTGATCGCATGCGGGTTAAGACCATGGGCTTCAAGGCCGGCCGATGAACACTGAAAATTCAATTGAGGTGAAATTTCCGGGGCAAGCGCGCGCCCATCCTTCGGCCATCTAGGAACGGCACGAATTGCCAGTGCATAAAAAGAGTACATTCATGGTTTTCTTCAGTTTGCATAGCCAAATACACGCAAGGCTTTTTTGCCAGCTAATCGCGACTGGTGACTTCAAGCAAGTGATAGCCGAATTGAGTTTTAACCGGTCCTTGTAAAGAAGCAATATCTGCACTAAATACGACTTCATCAAATTCCTTCACCATCATACCCGGGCCAAATTGACCCAGATCGCCACCCTGCGCTTTGGAGGGGCAATTGGAATGTGCCTGTGCAATTTCGGCGAAGTCCTCTCCTGCATCAATACGCTCTTTAAGTTCGAAACATTTTTCTTCAGTATCAACCAGAATATGTCTGGCGCTTGCCGTTGTCATTGGTTTTTCTCCAGCTCATCTATAATCGGGGCAATTATGCCTGAATCGATTTCGAAGAGCACACAAATATTGCCACATGGGTTATAATCCTGCAGAGTGTAGATCCAATAGCGACAGGAGAGTCGCTATTGCGTGAGTCCTTCGCTACAAACTACTTCCACATACATCAATTTTGTTTACTTCTGAACCGGCCCGGGAGTTCCCTGGCTAGCAGAGGTATCCAGTAGATAAATCAAGGTATTGTTATGCCATTGCCAGAAGCTGTCGCACGAGAACACATTCATACTCGTGAAATTCACTATAGAGGCTATGAACGCGAAGATGGCATGTGGGATATCGAAGCCCACATGACCGATACAAAAACCTATGGATTCAAAAATAACTGGCGTGGACAAGTTGAGGCCAGTGAACCATTACACGAAATGCTGCTACGTATAACAATTGATAGAAAGTTTGCTATCCAGGATGTGGTGGCAGTAACAGACAATAGTCCATTCCAACTGTGTCCGGATATCACACCTAACTACCAGTCTTTAATTGGCATAAGAATGGGTCCGGGATGGCGGAAGGAAATCAGGAAAAGAGTAGGGGGTTGTAAAGGTTGTACTCACCTTACCGAATTACTTTTCCCGATGGCTACGGTTGCCATGCAGACCATATGGCCTCGCCTCCGGCACAGCAAGAATCAGGCAGATTCCGATATGGATACAGGCTCAAAAAAGCCACTGGTGTTGGATACCTGTCATGCTTGGGCTACCGATTCGCCCATTGTGAAGGAGATTGCTCCGAAATTTTATACGGGTAGTGAATAAGTTTCTTTTTAAAGATTGGGCAAATCTGGAGTCTGATTAATAATTAAAATATAGGGCTAACGTCTGGTTAATGATAGAACAGTGGAACTATCAGCGTAATAACCACACCTTCCCTATCTTGCCGGTTTTCAGCTTTTATCTGACCACCATGAAAATCAGCAATCAGGCGGGCGATTCTCAGACCCATTCCCAGGTGAGGTTGCTTCTGCTTTTCCTGTGGCCTTACCGAGATCATCGAATCGAATAATCTGTCTTTCATTTCCTCTGGCAGGTATGGCCCGGCATTGGCAACCTTGACGACAGCGTGGGCACGCATCGTTCGACAGCTAATCTGAATTTTTTCATCCGGGTAGGAAAATTCAATGGCATTGGCAATGAGTTTGTCCATGAGTTGAGCAATGTATTCTGGCACTCCATTGATACGGATTGGGTATTGACTCTCATCCATCTCAAACTCGGTGTCAGGGTAGACCAGCTTATACCCTTCAATACAACCATGTATGACTTTATCCAGGTCAATCTTTTCCTTCTCAGACGTCTGCAGCATTTGCTCCAGGCGGGTGGCCTCACTCATATTGGTGAGTATCAAGTTTAGGCGTTTGATACCTTCTTCTGCACGATCTATATAAACTTCTGCTTCCTTGCCTTCAACGGTTAGGCCCAGATTCTCCAATGACGATCTGACGACAGTAACCGGCGTTCGCAGTTCATGGGAGAGCCTTGAGGACATATTTTCCAGGTAACCGGTATATTGAGTGAGGCGCTCCACAATACTGGAAAAGCTGCGGCTTAGATCGCCTATCTCGTCTGAATTAGCAGAAGCCAGAATTGTATTCTGTACATGTCCTGTATCATCAATGATACCTTCTGCCTGATTCCTCAGACCACGGATTCTTGATGAAATTCTGGATGCGAAAAAGAATAATCCCAGTGTTACTAGCGTCATTACGGCCAGGATAGTATTAAACAGTGCCTCCATGGCCTGATTTCTGAAAGTACGCAGCCCATTCATATTCTGATCTACCACCACCGCGCCCAAAACCTCGCTCTGGGCCAGAATTGGATGGGCTGCTTCGAGAATTCGGGTCTGGGTGTCAGCCAGTGTTCTGAATTGGGTCAGCGGCTGACCCTGTAGGGCTGAATCTATGTGTGCCCCCTCACGTGTTACGTCAGAGTAAATTTCATCGATAAAGTCGTTGCTGGGCTTGGTGAGGATTTGGTAGTAAAGCGGATTAAGGATTTTGTCCTGAATATACGTCCAATATTTGTTTACCTGCCCCTCGTCCCCCGCTGGTGCCAGTATCAGGCCGGTTGCTGACTGGATGTCACCCACTGTGAGCAGTACTCTCCCGCTTCGATCTACCACCTGAATGCGGGAGTTGTTATGCCCCATGCCGGCTACTATACGGTCTATTTCAGGTGTGGGTAACCGCAGCGAACCTAAACTTTCTGTGCCGGTAACATTAGAAGTCGCCACGACTGTGTTGATGTACCGTCCTTCTGGATCATCCACGTCATAAATGGCAAAGCCGAGCTTGTCACCAAGCATTTCCATGGGAATTTGTAATTCGATTTCATAACCGTCCTCGGTGTCGTACCACTGACCGCTGATACGTTCCTCGTGCAAGGGCTCAGAAAAATCCTCGTTGACACTGAATGGATAGAGAAATTCGGCTTCATAGGGCGCAATGACGTAGCGATTCACGTCATTACCTTCCCTCGTGAGCATGGAAATTTGCAGAAAATCACTACGGTGGACACTGAGCGCTTCCCTGTCCCGATAGACCACATTGTCATCCACTACCTTAAAGTAGGCATAGAGTGAACGATTGTATTCCCCAACCATATTTTTAAAGTGCAGGGAATCATCATTACCATAGTGCCGGGCAGGATTCAGCGCCGTGCGCAAATAGTCCTGCTGGTCATAATCCACTTCATATTGCTGATATTCCCTCCAATCAATCAGCGCCCCATCCACCAGAGAAAGGGGGTAGAATATCGGATAGACATACAGGTCATCACTGCTGACTGCCGGACTGTAGTTGCTTTCGTCAAACAATTCGGGCCGTTCATTCAGCGCAGTAGCCAGGGCTTGCGCCGTTCCTAAAACCACCTGCTCCTGACCACGCTGGAGAACCTCTTCCATTTCCAGAATATATTGATAACCGAGCCAGGGTATTACCAGCAAAAAGCTGGATAAAAAGACCAGCTTGGAACGAATTCCAAATGGATTATTGAATGTTAATCTCACTAGTCTTAGTGCTCCTCTGAGCCCTGACTCTTACT
Source organism: Gammaproteobacteria bacterium (assembly GCA_002726595.1). Taxonomy (GTDB): domain Bacteria; phylum Pseudomonadota; class Gammaproteobacteria; order Pseudomonadales; family Pseudohongiellaceae; genus UBA9145. The sequence continues at coordinate 11,402 of PBTO01000070.1, forward strand.
TTCTTTGGTAATATTCCACCGGTAGCCCATGCCATAAACAGTTTCAATACAGTCAAACTCGTCATCCAGCTGCATGAATTTCTTCCGAATGCGTTTTACATGGGAGGTAATTGTGCTGCCATCAACGAAAATTTTTGATTCCTGCATCAATACCTGCCGGCTTTTTACATGGCCAGGATACTTGGCCAGTGCATGGACCATCCAGAATTCAGTTACAGTGAGTGGCACACCTTTGTCTTCCCACTGCACGGTCAGACGCCCAATATCCAATGCAAGTTTTCCCCGCTGCAAAAGATTTCCCGGAGACGTTGGCTGGTCTATTATATCCATTCGTCTGAACAGTGCGGCGATTCTGGCAGTTAAATGAGGCAGGCTGATGTCTTTGGTCAAATAGTCATCTGCCCCCATTCTCAACCCGCTCACCGTATCGAAGTCATTATCGCGGGCCGTTAGAAAGATAATGGGTATTGTATCGGACATCGACCTTAGCGCCTGACACAGTGCAAAACCACCGTCGATTTCATTTTCCAGGCCGATATCTATTATCGCGAGATTCGGCAGCCGAATATCGAAAGCAGCTATAGCACGTTTCCGGTTAGCATAGGTCTGCACCTCATATCCCTGCTTGCGCAGCACATCAGCATAATTTTCCCGAATAGCTGCTTCGTCTTCCACTATAGCGATTCTTCTACTCATATGCGTGCTTTCGGCCCCTGTCCCGCAATTAAATGGGGACACTTGTGTCACGGTAAAGCCCTAGCGCACCTCTGATTACATTGGACTGAAGTGTGTTAAACAAAGTTCCACTTCAGCATCGAAATACTTATGTTACAGCTGGTTAGCCAGAATATACCCCAATTGTCTGCTAATAGTGAACTACCTGAACTTGCAGGGTGAAATTGCCATTATTCTGCCATATTTAATCACCACATGGCCCCAATCCATACCCTCCCGGGTAATAACTCTCGTGTTTAATAAGCTCTCCTGATTCTAGTCGGAATCTGTCTGGCCTGCGTGAAAGATCCAGCTATCAGGCGAGAAGCCTGGAAATCTGGAAATCTGGAAATCTGAAAGTCGGTCAGATAGTCAGATCAGGTAACGAGATAGATAGCAGATTCCGGCTTCCACTTGTAGTTAAAGGACAAGAATATGATTAAGAAACTCGCTGCAGTGCTAATGATGATGGTATTGGCAACCAACGCCATTGGAGACACAAAACCGGCTGACAAAGGAAACAATGCATCAGCTGAGGAAGCAACCGGATTCTTCAGCGGGCTGGCATTAGGTGGTGTAACCGGTGGTCCTCCCGGCGCCATGATCGGTGCCGCAATCGGCGCACTTATCGGTGATGGGTTTTTCGAAAGGAAAAAACAGGTGGGAGATCTGCAGGCAAGCCTGCAGGAAAAACAACTTGAACTGGCATCGGTAAGAGAAGAAGCAAGAGCCATACAGCAGGCACATCGAATTGCACTGGAGGAACTGGATCGTATACGCAAACAGACGGCCCGGGTTTTGCCAGCAAGGCTGGAAGTTAAACCGGCTGCTTCCTGCTGTGATAACACCTCGCTATCGTTACACTTTCGTACTGGTTCAAGCCTGATCGAAGCGCAGTATCAGGACCAGCTAACGAGCCTGGTCAAACTCGCCAGGCAAATGCCATCGGCTAGCGTAGAGATAACCGGCTATGCCGATCGAAATGGTGATGCCAGTTTTAACCTCACACTTTCACAACAAAGAACCACCGCCGTGCGAGATTTTTTTAACGGAATGGGAATTCAAAATTCGTCAATGAAAACCATCGCTTACGGCGAGACCCGACCGCTGCAACCCGAGCAAACTCTTGAGAGCGATTTTTTTGATAGAAGAGTAATTGTGCGTTTGAAAGATACTGGCCAACAGATGCTTACTCAGTATCCTGACGGTCAATAATGCAACCCCGATTCCATTGAATCTATTTGGAGCCAGAAACAATGAACGACATACGACTTGTAGTTGGTAATAAGAATTACTCATCCTGGTCAATGTGTCCCTGGTTATTGCTCAAAATGTTTGATCTGGATTTTGAGGAAATCCAAATCGCCCTTTACCAGGACAACACTGCGGAGAAACTGGGTCCATACTCACCTTCGCTTAAAGTGCCCGTGCTGCTGCACCGTGAAGTAACGGTTTGGGACTCACTGGCGATTTGTGAATATATATCGGCAGAAATTCTCGGCGATGCTGCCTGGCCGCGCAACCGCAGCAGGCGAGCCAGTGCAAGATCGGCGAGTGCCGAGGTACACTCGGAATTCGCGGCGCTGAAACGGGACTGGCCAATGAATTGCAAATCCACTGTCAGGCTGTCTCCGTCAGAAACGGTGGCGAATGAGATAGCGCGGATTGATGCAATCTGGAGTTGTTCCAGACACAAGTACGGTGAAAATGGTATCTACCTCTACGGCCGTTTCTCCATTGCTGACTGTATGTTCGCCCCCATTGCAGTTTGTCTCAACAGCTATGGTGCTGAGCTAAGTGAGGAAGCAAAAGTCTATATGCATTCTCTCATTGACAATCCTTTTATCCAGAAATGGATACACCTCGGCCGGCGGGAAAAAGAACCATTATCCATCGCTTATGCAAACTATGGATAGCCAGATTGTCGCACGGTTATTATTTGAAGATTGAGCAAACGCTGCAATGATCTTGAGCTACCATCAGGATTTCCTCGCTGTCTCGTGCACAAGGATGTGCAGCCCTTTATTCACCCAAACTTCGTAACTTAAAAATCATTAGTTTCTGTCGATAAAACAGATAATGTTTTGTTGACCGAGGATGTTTTTTGTCTGCCACCGAAGTTATCAATTTCTGGTTTGAGGAAGTCAAACCCAAGCAATTGTTTGCCAGGGATCCTGATTTCGATAAATTAATTCGGTCGAGATTTCTACCGCTGCATGAGAGAGCCCGAACCGGAGAACTTTACGGCTGGCGGGAGCATCCTCTGGATGCTCTGGCCGAAGTAATTATTCTGGATCAGTTCTCCAGAAATATTTTTCGGGACAGTGTTGAGTCTTTTGCTTATGACAATCTTGCGCTCGTATTAGCACAGGAGGCAGTGCGTCGGAAATTTGATAAGGAGCTGGATGATCGGAAACGGGCCTTCCTCTATATGCCATTCATGCACAGTGAATCTAAAGAGATTCACAAGATTGCCTTATTTCTGTTCGATCAGCCCGGTCTCGAGGATAACTACAATTTTGAGTTAAGGCACAAGGCGATAATCGACAAATTCGGTCGATACCCCCATCGGAATGAAATCCTTGACCGGAAGTCTACCAAGAAAGAGCTCGCGTTTTTGGAGGAACCTGGGTCTTCTTTTTAAAGATCTTGTTAAGTAAGAAGCTGCTCGAAGGACTCAGCGCTTGAGGAATCTCCAATATATATCGAGTTAAATCAAGAGATTAAATTAAGATAGTGTGCGTGATGTGCCCATTTTTATTGTTGGTGCCATACATGTAGGACGCAAGCTTGGAATAAGGGATTGTTTTTTTGCTCCGGTGGGCCAGGGGCAGGTTTTTGCTCCTGCAAAACCTGCATACCGTACATCCATGTACATAACGGCCCACAGGAACGGGAAAACAGTAATCCCTCCCCAATCCCCGATACACACATCGACTGCTTACGTTTACAAAGCCCAAGCCCGCCAAACACACCAATGCTTAGACGATGAGCTTTAAATTTTTATTGGGATACCTCAGGATCAGCGCTCAGGAAGCACGTCCTTCAACTTGTCTGCCATATCTCGAATCGCCGTTTCGGTTGTCTGCCAGTCCATACATCCATCCGTAACAGAAACACCGTACTTCAATTCGGCCAGGTTGCTCGGTATGCTCTGATTTCCAGAATTAATTTGGCTTTCCAGCATTGCACCAACGATGGTCTTATTACCCTCAAGAATTTGATGGGTTACATCTTTTAAAACCAACGGCTGCACATCCGGGTCCTTGCCCGAATTTGCATGACTGCAATCGACAACAATATTGGTGCTGACATTCCCCGCAACCAGGGCTTTTTCAGTTTGGGCAATGTGCACGGAATCGTAGTTAGGTCCATTGCTACCTCCGCGCAGTACGACATGGGCGTATCGATTGCCCTTGGTAGTAACAACAGATACCTGCCCCTTGCCGTTAATGCCGAGAAAACGATGGGGACTGGTGACCGACTGCATTGCATTAACAGCCACCGTTAATCCACCATCAGTACCGTTCTTGAAGCCAACGGTTGAGGACAGGCCGCTGGACATTTCCCTGTGGGTTTGAGATTCAGTCGTCCTTGCCCCAATGGCGGACCAGGCTATCAGATCCTGTAGATATTGTGGTGAAATAGGATCGAGTGCTTCTGTTGAAGCTGGCAATCCCAGATCGACAATCTGTAACAGCAATCCGCGCCCTTTGCGTAATCCCTCTTCAATCTTGAATGTATCATCAAGATAAGGGTCATTAATCAAGCCTTTCCATCCAATTGATGTTCTGGGTTTTTCAAAATAAACCCGCATTACCAGGTAAAGCGTGTCTTTAACCTCATCTGCCAGCGCCTTCAGGCGTTGCGCATAATCCATTGCCGCCTCGGTATCATGTATGGAACAGGGGCCTACAACCAGAAACAATCGAGGATCTTTGCGCTCCAGAATGGCATAAATTGTCTCCCTCGCATCCCGCACTTTTTCAAGTGAATCGCCGGTCAATGCCATCTCAGTTTTCAATTGCTCAGGGGTCATTAGTGCCTCAATTGAGGCAATATTCAGATCGTCAGTTACAGCCGACATGATTAATACTCATCTACGTGGAAAAAAAGGTCGGCAATGATAGCAAATAGTGCTCCCTAAAGTCATACTTGCCCGCTTTTAAGCAAGGTTTTAGGAAGAATCAGGAGTTATTGTGTTCATTAGTAGTCAATTCGACGCTGGCAACATAAGCGTCATTTCTTGCGTCGATGCTCTCGATATTCAGCTCAAAATAAGAGAAGACAGGAATTCTGAGTATTTTCAATGGTTCTATTTCAGGCTGGCAAATGCAAAAAGCAGATCCTGCCGCATCAATATAGTGAATGCCGCCGGGGCCGCCTATCCAGAGGGCTTCAAAAATTACCGGGTAGCCTATTCTTACAATCGACTGGATTGGCAACGCCATTCAACCGAGATGGAATCTGGTGTCCTGTCTTTCAATTTTACACCGGAATCTGATTCTGTTTACTTTGCCTACTTCGCACCCTATTCCATGGAGCGGCATCATGACCTCATCGCCTCGACTCTCGATTCACCGCTGTGCTCGTATTCCAGACTGGGGGCAACATTGGATGGCCAGGACCTGGACTTACTCAAGTTTTCCCTACCAGATCATCCCAACTCAAGACCCAATTGCTGGTTCATTGCCAGACAACACCCCGGGGAATCGATGGCAGAGTGGTGGATGGAAGGTTGCATCGAATACCTTTTAGACAGGGAAAATGAATCTATACAAAAACTGTTAAATAGTTGCAACGTCTACCTGATTCCCAATATGAATCCGGATGGAAGCAAACGGGGCCATCTGCGCACCAATGCAGCGGGGCGAAACTTGAATCGGGAATGGATTTCACCAACTTTGGAATTTAGCCCCGAAGTATTTGTGGTCAAGAATGCCATGCAGAACAGTGGCGTGAGCTTTATGCTGGATGTTCATGGTGATGAGTCGCTGCCCTTATGCTTTATTGCGGGCACAGAAGGATTATCGGGGTGGAGTGAGCGCCAGCAGAGGCAACTTGACTTTTACAAGCAGAATCTGGAAAAGCTGAATCCGGATTTTCAAACTCGGGATGGATACCCGCCAAAAAAGGCTGGCCAGGCAAATATGACCATGAGTACAGCTCAGACTGCCTTTCAATACAATTGCCTGGCGATGACGCTGGAGATGCCTTTCAAGGATACTACCGCAACACCTGATACCGTTTATGGCTGGTCGCCTGTGCGGAGCAAACGGCTTGCCCATTCCTGTCTCGATGCCCTGCAGTTATATCTGGATAGCGGTCTGATGTAACAGGTGCACTACACCTTGTGATATAGCTTCCGCCCCTGTTGATTATACTCATCAGACATCTCATCCATGCCTGTTTGTATCGCCACATCAACGTTTTCGAGATCTTTGCTTGCTGCGTAATCACGCACTTCTTTGGAGATTTTCATCGAACAGAATTTCGGCCCACACATGGAACAAAAATGGGCCACCTTGCCGGATTGCTTGGGCAGTGTTTCGTCATGAAAACTACGTGCGGTAGTTGGATCGAGTCCCAGATTAAACTGGTCCTCCCACCTGAATTCAAAGCGGGCCTTGGAAATCGCATTGTCCCGTAATTGCGCACCGGGATGGCCCTTGGCCACATCGGCCGCGTGCGCCGCAATCTTGTAGGCCATAAGCCCGTCTTTTACATCCTGTTTATTGGGCAAGCCGAGATGCTCCTTCGGTGTGACATAACACAGCATGGCACAGCCGTACCAACCGATCATGGCAGCACCTATGCCGGAAGTAATATGGTCATAGCCCGGAGCAATATCGGTGATCAAAGGACCTAGCGTGTAGAAAGGAGCCTCGGAACAAACCTCCAGTTGTTTGTCCATATTTTCTTTGATCATATGCATGGGCACATGACCGGGCCCCTCGATGATGGTCTGTACATCATGTTTCCAGGCAATCTGTGTCAGTTCACCTAGGGTCTCCAACTCGCCGAATTGTGCTTCGTCATTGGCATCGGCCACGGAACCTGGTCGTAAGCCATCTCCGAGCGAAAATGACACATCATAGGCCTTCATGATTTCGCAGATATCTCCAAAGTGAGTATAGAGAAAATTCTCCCGATGATGGGCCAGACACCATTTGGCCAGGATAGCACCACCGCGGGATACTATGCCGGTAATCCTCCTGGCGGTAAGCGGGACATAGCGCAGTAACACGCCGGCATGAATGGTAAAGTAATCGACTCCCTGCTCGGCCTGCTCAATCAAGGTGTCACGATAAATTTCCCAGGTTAAATCCTCAGCTACCCCATCCACTTTTTCCAGTGCCTGGTAAATTGGAACGGTTCCTATTGGTACCATGGAATTGCGAATTATCCATTCGCGGGTCTCATGAATATTTTTGCCGGTCGACAAATCCATTACCGTATCTGCTCCCCAAAGCGCGGACCAGGTCAGCTTTTCCACTTCTTCTTCTATTGAAGAAGTGACTGCAGAGTTGCCAATATTGGCATTTACCTTCACCAGGAAATTACGCCCTATGATCATTGGCTCGATTTCGGGGTGGTTAATATTAGCCGGGATGACCGCCCGTCCAGCCGCCACCTCCGCCCGCACAAACTCCGGTGTTATTTCTTTCGGGATTGCAGCGCCGAATGCTTCGCCACTATGCTGAATACCTATATCCGGCTGCTCCAACACCTGGGTGCGGGACATATTTTCCCGAATAGCGATGAACTCCATTTCCGGGGTGATTATCCCCTTCCGCGCATAGTGGAGTTGGCTTACATTACGACCGGCCAGGGCCCGGCGCGGTTTCTTCTGGTGTTCGAAGCGAAGGTGTTCTGTTTGCACATCTGCCAGGCGCATGCGGCCATATTCCGAACTGACGTGATCCAGCATTTCCGTATCCTCCCGCTCCTTGATCCAGCTTTTACGAATAGGCGGTAGTCCTGCCCGCAAATCGATAGTGCTGGATTGGTCAGAATAAATTCCAGATGAATCATAGACATGAATGGGAGGATTCTCCTCCAGTCCATTTTCAGTTTGTGTATCTGTCAGGCTGATTTCCCTCATGGGCACCCGCAGGTCGCCTCGAGAGCCTTCTATATAAACTTTTCGAGAGTTCGGAAAATGCTGCCTGGTACTGGTATCGAGCTGGGTAATCTTGTCTAGAAACTGGTTGGAGTTCGTGCTCATCTGGGCATCCTTAACACCGAAAGGTCAAATCGCCAGACTGTCTCACCATTACCTGGCATGGGCTCACTCTGCAGCTTCAGCACTGCTGAGAGGCCTGCTTTGCACTGTTTTCGATAAATCAACAGCTCATCTGCATTATGCCTCAAAATTGCTGCAATGCGATAACTGGCGCTTTTTTGTGTTGAATTTGTAACAAGCGCCCCGATGATAACGTCTAATAGGCATACAACTACCAGTCATCTCAAAGAGCCGGATTCAATTGTCACTAATAGTTACACTGTGTAGAATGCCGTCTTGCTCAAAACTGCCATTCGGAATTAGGGCTCCTCTGATCAATGGCATAAGGTCTCTGGCCTACAGGCTGTTTCGCAATCAAGGCGGCTGTTTGAAGGCATGCGTCCGCCTGTCGAAAACTGGCAACGCTGAGTGCGGAACAGCCTGTAGGCCCCGAAGGGCGCACCCTGAAGCGCACAGTTGCGGCGTTGCACTTCTTGCCAAGGGCTCGGCCATCGCCTACATGGATGTAGGTGAGGAACGTGAGCAGGGAGCGGAAGCTTTACCGGCGAAGCGCGTCTTGCATCTGTACGCTTCAGAACACGCAGAGACCATATGCCATTGATCAGAGATGCCCTAGGTTTGAACATCATCCTCCAGACCCAAGCGGTCACTACTTTTTAAGCATATTAAGGTCACGAATTATGGGACGAATAGCGAAGTTTATTGGAATTATACTGTGTAGTGTGCTCAGCACTACCCCGAGTCAAGCTGATGATCTGTTCAGCATATTGCAACTGGCACTGGAAAATGACCCTCTCTTGAGACAGTCAGAGGCAAGCTACCGTGCCAATCGTGAGAATGTCATTCAGAGTCGGTCTTCTTTTCTTCCGTCACTGGGTTTATTTGGATCAACAACCCGGCAAACCAGTGGTCCAACTGATTCGATTTACGTCACCACCGTGGATCCCCTTACTGGAGAGACCATCCGTACCAAGATTAGCGATGACCATAGCTTCAGGCCTGGTATTAATAATCACAACTGGGGGGTCGGTATAAACCAGAGCATCGTCAATCTGGCGAACTGGTACAACTTCCAGAGCGCAAAGGCCACCGACAGGGCCGCAGCAGTCAACTACGCCGCGCAGGAACAAGATCTGATCATGCGCACTGCAACGGCTTATTTCGATGTATTGCGGGCACTGGAAGCTTTGGAGACCAATTTACAGGAAGAAGAGGCTGCTTTTAGTTCCCTGGACCAAACCCGCCAGCGCGAAGAGGTGGGTCTGGTGGCTATAACCGATGTTTATGACAGTCAGGCAGCCTATGACCTGGCACGTAACACCACTATTCTGCAACAGGATATTTTGCAAGCAAGATATGAAGCCCTTGAAGCATTGACCGGTCAGGCTCACCCCGATATAGAAGTCCTGCGCGAAGACTTTCCCATAGTCAATGCCGACGGATCACTGGCCGACTGGGAAGAACAAGCTGACTCCAACAGCCTCGCTATCACCGCTGCCCAGTTTAATCTGGTTGCTTCCCGACAGAACTTGAATGCGAGAAAGTCGGACCACTTGCCCACCCTGGATTTCTCCGGCAGCTGGGCGCATGTCGTGACCACACCAATTCGCAGAGAGGGCATAAATATTGGTGGTGGCGCCAGCGATCGAACCTCACTCTCGTTAAGCTTAAACATTCCCCTCTATCAGGGCGGTGTACTTCGTTCCAGAAGAAGGGCGGCTGAGTACCAGGTGTTGGCTGCTCAGGAAGACCTCGAATTCACCACGCGCCAACTGACCCAGAACATTCGCAACGCCTATCGGCGAGTTAATACCGATGTCCTGGTGATAGCGCAAACGCAGCAGTCTATTACCTCGGCACAAAGCAGATTAGATGCGACTGAACTGGGCGCTGAAGTCGGCACTCGCAATATCGTTGAGGTCTTACTTGCCCGAGAGAATCTCTTTCGAGCGCTGAGAACCTATGCCGATGCACGTTACACCTATGTGCTCGACAGCCTGTTTCTCAAACAGGTAGCAGGTATTTTAACGCCACAGGACATCATTGATTTAAATGACTGGTTGGAGGCGGATGGCTAACACTTCTGCCAAACCGAAACCTGGCTGACGATGTACTCGTATTTTCTGCGATGCTCACGAATCATGAACGGCAAATCTTCTTCATGTACTAATTCAAAGCCCTGGAGAATTTTTGCCATCGCAGCGAGTGTATCCTCGCTACCAAGACCATCAAGAAATTTATTTGGGTCGGTATACTGGCTCATCCAGGTGTTCGGTGACGCGATGACCAGTATCCCCCCGGACGCCAGATAGGTATTGGAGTTTACAAATTGCAGCAGGCAGGTGGCCGGGCTTGATAATCTGCACATCAGATTACTGAGCAGAATTGCATCAAAGCAAGCATGCCCAGAAAGCGATTTGGTGGCGACGATATCCATGGCATCGCCCTGCAAAAACCTGACTTTATTTCTTTCCACGTCCTCAGAAACAGTGGCGGTGAGCGTAGAGAAATAGTTTCCTGTTTCCCGTCGCTGATATTCAAGAGTGCCTTCCCGTTGCAGGATCTGCCCCACCTCGATAAAGGCCTCACTGTAATCGATAGCGAGGACTTCGTTAAAGGACCGGCTGAGCTCGAAACTTGCTCTCCCCACTGCACATCCCAGATCAAGCGCGCTGGTTTTGCCACTGGCATACTGATTCATCAGCTCGACCGTACGCTCTATCAGATTGGATGTTTCGGGGTGTCCTGCTCTGGCGGTAATTGCCTCGTCGCGCTGCTCCTCGCTGGAACCGTAGTGGAATAGTAAATACTGATTAACTAAGGCATCTGTCTCGTATTTGTCACCTCGCTCATTAACGTCATTGCTCAGGCTCTGGACGATCCTGAATCCGGCTTGCTGAAAGAAGTGCGGCCGAAAATGGAAACGCGACCAGATACTGGCTTCATCTCCTGTACTGATGAACGAACCACCCAGGATCATCTGGTGCTCACCATCGAAACAGGGTGTGCTGAAATCCGTATAGTAGGGATGGATTTCAAACTCCGGCAGCGGATTAAAAACGTCTTCACTCCATTGCCACACATTGCCAACCACGTCATGAAAACCCAGTACACTTGCCGGCAACGCATTTACTGGGGACTCGCCGCCATAAGCCAGATTGTGATTGATCTCCCGCTTATCCTGTTCCTGCATGACTGCATCGCACAATAGGGGGTGCCCACCAGCATCGTCTTTAAATGCAGCCTCCCAGTTATCTGATTGCATTGCCAGGTGCTCGCCTTCCCGCAGCAGACGAAAGCTGGAGTCTGATGCGTCCTGTGCCGCTAACCAGATACAGTAAGCTTTCGCCTCGTAGAAATTTACTATTGCCGGCCAATCCCATTGCATGTCGATTACTTCGAATGTCGTCCGGAGTCTGTAGCGGTGGGAGCCTGCAGGACCATCCTGCTTCCAGAAAGTCGGCCACTTTATATTGCGAAATTGCCGCCATGCCCAGCCAGTTTTGCTCCAGTACTTTGCATTCTCATAGCCTCCAGAACGCACGAACTGATAAAACTCGCCATTGCTGATTAAACACTTGCTGGCTTTAAACGACGGCACATGGCGCTGGTCTCTGCCATACTCATTGTCCCAACCAAAGCTTGGCCAGGTCCTTGGTTTGCCACGGCTGACAGTGCTTTCCTCTACCAATACCAATTCATTTTCATCCGGAAAATCTTTTCCCGCCTCAGGCTTTTCACTGTACCCCTCACTAAATTTACAGTCGCCAGGCCAGGCCGGTGGCTTTGTTACGTATTCAACTGGTAGCTCCCTAATGAGTACACTCGAGGTCTCCAGATGAATACGCTCATGCTCAAATCCCATGGCTAATGCCCAGGAGGGCCTATCCTGAGTTACCGGCTCAGCAAAAACCGGGTGTTTAATTATGAGGTCCTTGATCAATTTATAAACCTCATCGCGGTAGCTGCGAACCTCGTCCATCGGCGGCCAGGTGAAATTATCCTCTTCTCGCAGGTCGTCCCAGTTCATTTCATCTACTCCTACTTCAAACAGGAGTTCAAAATGCTGATTAACAGGCTGCTCAAGCAAGCCACTCACTAGCAGCTTGTTCACATAGAAACAAACCGGGTGTGCATAGTAAAAGATCATCGGGTGGCGGGTCTTGTGGTAAGGGCGCCTGTAGTACGCCTCGTTACCAACAAGCGATGAGAACAGCAGCTCGGTTAGTGCCCAGGTGTTTTCAAAATAATCCAGTATGGCCTCGCGGCCGGATAGCAGGTTCAGAAGCGGCATCGAACTTAGTGGCTCAGTACCGTCGCCTGAATTTTTTCCCCTATCCGAAGAATCCTGACCCGTATCTGCGGCGGATTTAGTTTTTTGTAAAACTCCCATTTCTCTATACTCTCCCCAGAGCGAAACCTAACTCTATCAAATTCACCACCAGCAAATCAAAGCGCCGGTAACAATTAAGATTCAGGCTCTGCTATGTATTCGATTGTAGCGGGTTCAAGCAACACCTTGGGTAATGTACACTGTCACCCGGGCTGTGTTGCCGTTCTGGACAGTGAAATAGAGTACGGTTCAACATCACGATGGTCGAAATTTTCTATTCTTTTCACGTCCAGCAAGCGCGACATTCCCTCCTGCACACCCCTTGGGTCTGATTGGCTGGAGGGAAAATTCCGCTCACTGGTCTTTACGGTGCTGAATTCACACAGAAGCAGCATTCAGGAAAATGTCGGGGGACAACTTGCAAAGCAAACTACCCAATGTCGGCACCACCATATTCACCGTCATGTCGAAAATGGCACAGGATCATGGTGCCTTGAATTTATCCCAGGGTTATCCCGATTTCGATTGCCCGGAGCGTTTGAAAGAGCTGGTCAATCAATATTTACATGATCGCAAGAATCAGTACCCACCAATGACAGGTATACCCCTTTTACGTCAGGAAATAGCAAAAAAAGTCAGCGCTTACTATGGTTTTACTGCTGATCCGGAAACGGAAGTAACAGTCACATCAGGAGCCACTGAGGCGCTATTCGATGCCATACATGCCACGGTAACAAGCGGTGATGAGGTAATCGTTTTTGACCCGGCGTACGACTCCTATGTTCCAGCGATCGCTCTGGCCGGAGCGAAAGCGATCCATATCCCCCTGTTGCTGCCCGACTACGCAGTAGACTGGAGTCGGGTCGAAGACTCGATTTCCGATAAAACCCGATTGATCATAATAAACACGCCACACAATCCCTGTGGCTCAATCTTGCAACAGGAAGACCTGGACAGTCTCGCAACGCTTATTCATGATCGTCCTATTTATGTGCTCTCGGATGAGGTCTATGAGCACATGGTTTACGATGGCAATATGCACCACAGTGTGCTTTGCCATGAGGAATTAGCGAAGAAGAGTTTTGCGGTATTCTCATTCGGCAAAACCTACCATGCAACCGGCTGGAAACTTGCCTACTGTGTTGCCGCAGAGAAGTTGAGTGCCGAATTTCGGAAGGTACATCAGTTCGTAACCTTTACAACATCCAGTTTCGTGCAATATGCCATTGCAGACTTTCTGCAGGAGTGTCCTGAGCACGCACAGGAGCTAGCGCAATTTTACCAGGCTAAAAGAGACCTGTTCTGCAGCTTGCTAGCGGACTCGAAATTCCGCTTCACTCCCTCTTCAGGTACTTACTTCCAATTGGTTGACTACGGTGAAATCAGTAACAGGAGTGATGTAGATTTTGCCAACTATCTCACTCAGAAAAAAGGCGTGGCCGCTATTCCGTTGGCCCCTTTTTATGAGTCCCCTCCCGCGACTACAATCATTCGTTTCTGTTTCTGCAAGGATGACTCCACCCTGGAACGCGCTGCAGAAATCCTGTGCAATATTTAGATGGATGATCTGGACTTAACACAACTGGCCACGGACATAAAAACCTGGGGATCAGATCTTGGCTTCCAGCAGCTTGCCATTAGTAATATTGACTTATCCAGCTACAAGCCGTTACTCCATTCCTGGTTGAGCAAAAACTTCCACGGTGTAATGAACTATATGGCACAACACGGCGAGGCCCGGTGTCACCCGGAGCAATTACTGCCTAGCACCATTCGGGTGATTTGTGTACGGATGGATTACGACAATAACGAGCCCCGGTCGCTCGAGCCGCTTGATATCAGAGACAAAGCCTATATCTCGCGGTACGCGCGAGGCCGGGATTACCACAAGCTAATCAGAAAGCGCTTACAGAAACTGGCTGGCAAAATCGAAGCGGTGGTGGGCTCGTTCGGCTACAGGGCTTTTGTGGATAGTGCGCCGGTACTGGAACGCGCCCTGGCGGAGAAATCCGGATTGGGCTGGATAGGTAAGAACACCATGCTAATCAACAAGCAAGCGGGATCCTGGTTTTTTCTAGGCGAGCTGTTTACCGATATCCCCCTACCTGTTGATGAAGCCGCGTCAACGCATTGCGGAAGTTGCAGCGCTTGCCTGGATGTTTGTCCAACCAACGCGTTTGTAAAGCCCAATTTACTCGATGCCACCCGCTGCATATCCTATCTGACGATTGAGCTCAGGACATCAATTCCCGAGCAATTCAGAAAGCCGCTGGGCAATCGCATCTTTGGCTGCGATGACTGCCAATTGGTGTGTCCCTGGAATAAATTTTCCAGCCCCTCCAATGAAGACGACTTTAAGCCCCGGCACAATTTTGATGATGCAGATCTGGTTGATCTGTTTGGCTGGTCGGAAGAGGAGTTTTTGGAGAAAACAGCCGGATCACCAATCAGAAGAATAGGTTACGCATGTTGGCTAAGGAATATTGCAGTGGCGCTGGGTAACGCGCCGCGAACTGACAAAATTATTTTGGCACTGGAGGCGAAAAAAAACCATGCGTCTGCTTTGGTTGGGGAACATGTGGAGTGGGCACTTGCTCAGCATGGTTTCTGAGCTAGATGGTAGCCGCTTGAGGTAATTAGATCTAACAGGAGCTGTGAATCTTCCGGATTTATGGGATTGGGCCTGGCAGTTGTAGCTAGTTGATGCGTGTATCGGGGATTGGGGAGGGGGTACTGTTTTTCCGTTCCTATGGGCCAGGGATGGCCCAACGGAACAAAAAAACAAACCCCTGTTCCAAGCTTGCGTCCTACACGCTTGGCACCAACAACAAAACCTGAAGATCAGGGGCTCTGACCCTCTCGAGCGGCCTCTTGCCCTTTAAACATCAATAAAATGCTCCCGGTAATATCGCAGCTCCTCAACCGAATCCTTAATGTCTTCCATTGCCTGGTGCGTGCCTTGCTTAGTCAGGTTCTTGAGAATATCGGGCTTCCATCTGCGTACCAGCTCCTTGATCGAGCTCACGTCGAGGTTGCGGTAATGAAAAAATGCTTCGAGCTCTGGCATGCCACGAGCCATGAAGCGCCGGTCCTGGCAAATACTGTTGCCACAAAGGGGGGACACACCTGGTGCAGAATATTGATGCAGAAAATCCAGGGTTTGGCGCCCTGCCTCAGTCTCATCGATTGTGCTTGATTTCACTCTTTCAATAAGACCCGATGCACCATGGTGCTTCTGGTTCCATTCGTCCATGCCCTCCAATGCAGCATCGGGCTGCTTGATCGCCAGAATGGGACCCTCGGCAAGGATATTTAAATCTGCATCGGTAACCAGCGTTGCAATTTCGATGATCAGGTCGCTTTCCGGAATCAGTCCGGTCATTTCCAAATCCAGCCAAATGAGATTCAGGTTTTTATCCATAAGTCACTCTCACATGTAGCGTCTTGCNGCTGATGCCGCATTGTGCAGGGATTGTAGCAGAGCCATCCAGCCTAGATATAGTGGGCTCAATCCAGAATATAGCTAGCGCATTTCCGTAGGGGGGGGCAGGGGTTTTCTGTCTTCATAGTCACCGCGTTGTGCAATAATCAATTTGACACGGAGATCAGCCCTACTTATGAGCAAACGCAAGCTAAGCAAACAACAGAAATCTCGCATTGCTCAAAACCAACAAAGCCGGCAATCTCAACCAAGTGATCCCGGGGCGAATCCTCCATCTGGTCAGTTGGGACCGGAATCCAGTGGACTGGTTATCAGCCACTTCGGCCAACAGTTGGAGGTGGAACCAACTTCACTCGAAACCACGGATCGGTTATTTCGCTGCTACCAACGCGCCAATCTACCCTCACTGGTCACTGGTGACAGAGTGATCTGGCAGCAGGATGGACCAGATAGTGGTGTCATCGTCGCATTAGACTCGAGACAAAATGTGTTAAGTCGACCCAATAGCCAGGGCGAACTAAAGCCCATCGCCTCAAATATAGATCTGGTAATGGTAGTTATTGCACCCGTGCCAGAACCTTTTGCAAACCTGGTGGACCGCTATCTGGTCGCCATCGAAAGCCTGGAACTACAGCCGATTGTGTTAGCGAACAAACTGGACTTGATTGACAGCCAAAACGACACAAAAATTGTCAGTATGCTGTCTATGTACAAAAAAATTGGCTATGAAGTACTGCAGGTTTCAGCCCTGGATGGCTCGGGCATGGATGCGCTAGCTCGCGTGCTAAAGTCCAGGACTGGCGTATTCGTAGGGCAGTCTGGGGTTGGTAAGTCCTCACTTATTAATGCCCTGGGGGCAGAAGCCCGGGCTGAAACCGGTGCGCTTTCCACTGGTAAGGAGAAGGGGACACACACCACCACAACCGCTAAACTGTTTCATTTAAAAGACTGTAATTTGATAGATTCGCCTGGTATTCGTGATTTTTCACTTTGGCATATAAGCGGCGATCAACTGTTTAACGGTTTCATTGAATTCGCAAAATTTGCCGGACAATGCAAATTCAGAGACTGCTCTCACCAAAGTGAACCAGGTTGTGTCTTGCAAGAAGCTGTCGAGCAGGGAGAGATAATTGCAGATCGTCTTGAAAGCTATTTACACATAAAGCAAACATTAGCGAGTCGCTAGCGTAAAATGAATCGCTGTTAAAACCACTTCTGGAAATTTAATGCGTGCACTGGATCTACCTCTGATTATCGAGATAGCCGATTTGGTCAGACTCATCCCCAATGAGAAATTGCTCATAATTGCCGTCTGCCAACGAGACGTTTTTGAGACTCAACATATACCCAATTCCGTTTTGATAGAACCCGCCGAACTAGTCGGTGGCGTAAAACCGAGTACGGGTAAATTGCCAGATTCTCAGAAGTTGAAACAGGTTTTTTCCAGAGTTGGCTTACAGCAAAAACGTCATGTAATCGCATACGACGATGAAGGCGGCGGATGGGCAGGTAGATTAATCTGGACTCTCGATGTTCTCGGTCACCAGAATTACTCTTTCCTCAATGGAGGACTGGTGGCTTGGGCAGGTGAAGGATTCCAACTCGAAAGCGGGGCTGTCACCCCTACCAGTACGGACTATGAAGTGACAATTGACAGACGGGTAATTGCAGATATGCAGGGGGTACTGGAGGGGATAGGCAATCCGGACAATATTATCTGGGATGCCAGAACTGCGCAGGAGTTTGCTGGCACCAAACAAACGGCTTTACGTAATGGCCATATTCCAGGGGCAGTGAACCTGGACTGGTTGGATACGATGGATAGAAATAATTACCTCAGGCTCCTTCCCTTACCAGAATTGGAAGCAAAACTGGCCCAATTGGGTGTCACAAAGCAAAAATGTGTCACTACTCATTGTCAGACACACCACCGCTCAGGATTGACTTATTTGGTTGGAAAAGCGCTGGATTTGAACATAAAAGCCTATGACGGCTCCTGGTCTGAGTGGGGAAATCACCCAGACACACCAGTTGAAAAATAGCATGTCGAGTCTTTTTGTAGCGCTACAATATCTGCTTCCACAACACCTTCTGTCCCGCTTTATTGGAGTTTTTGCCAGCAGTAAGCGCTTGAAAACCCTGCTAATTAAGAGCTTTATTCGACGCTATGGAGTAAATATGGGCGAAGCCTTGATTGAAGACCCTGAGCGCTACTCCAGCTTCAATGAGTTCTTCACACGTGAACTAAAACCCGGTGTTCGCCCTTTGGCGAACGGCTCCAATGCGGTTTTCTGTCCGGCCGATGGGGCCATTAGTCAAATTGGCGATATCAATAAGGATCAGCTACTCCAGGCCAAGGGCAAGCACTATTCGGTTAGCGACTTGCTCGGTGGCGATATGGAATGGGCGGTTANGTTTTATGACGGTTGCTTTGCCACGATTTATTTATCCCCCCGCGATTATCACAGAGTGCATATGCCGGTCTCAGGCCAACTGCAGAAAATGCTGTATATCCCGGGGAAACTATTCTCCGTAAATCAGGTGACGGCCAATTCTGTTGCCAATTTATTTGCCCGCAACGAACGCGCAGTCTGCCTGTTTAGCACAGAAGCAGGGCCCATGGCGGTAATATTAGTCGGTGCTATGATAGTGGCTGGAATAGATACGGTATGGTCTGGTCAGGTATGCCCAGGCGCTGGCAAACGGCAAATCAGGATCAGTGATTACAGGGATAACACGCCACCTATTTCAATTTCCGGCGGAGATGAAATGGGCCGTTTTCGGCTGGGCTCAACTGCCATTGTATTGTTTGAGCCCGGTGCGGTGAGCCTNGACAACTCATTGGAATCCGAAGCGCCAGTCCGAGTGGGCCAACTGCTGGGAAACATTACAAGTAACTAAAACGGACCCCTACTATGCAACAAGACGAATTAAAGCGAGCAGTGGCCAAAGCGGCTTTTGACTACGTAAAATCAATGTTGGAAGACGACACCATTATTGGAATTGGTACCGGTTCCACAGTTAATTTTTTCATTGAGGAACTGGGTCAGATAAAGCATTTAATCAATGGCACTGTCGCTAGTTCTGAAGAGTCTGCCACTCGCCTTAAGGGTCTTAACATTCCGGTTTTCGACCTCAACAGCGCCGGGGAAGTCGCCGTCTATGTAGATGGTGCTGATGAAGCGAATGAGCATCTGCAACTGATCAAGGGGGGTGGCGCTGCGCTTACCCGAGAGAAGATAATTGCTGCAGTGGCCAGGGAGTTCGTCTGTATTGCAGATGAATCGAAGTTAGTACCGGTACTGGGCAAGTTCCCTCTGCCAGTGGAAGTCATCCCCATGGCCCGGAGCTATGTAGCCAGGGAAATTGTGAAGCTCGACGGCGATCCGGTCTATCGGGAAGGCTGCACAACCGACAATGGAAACCACATTCTGGATATCTATAATCTGGAAATTCTGCAACCGAGAGAGTTGGAGCAAACTTTAAATGAGATAACCGGAGTGGTTACCAATGGCCTGTTTGCTGTGCGTCCTGCGGACCGACTAATTCTGGGCACAAAAGAGGGCATCAGAACCTGCCTGCCTTAAAGCACGGCTATTTCGGTTCAGCGCACACCTAAAATGCTTCTGGCAAACTCTGGTGCTTCCTCAACCCGGTTCCGATACAGCTTGGCCCGAGGTCTCAATTTTTATGTGTTTGCCACAGGTCTAGGCTGGGAAAACTAAAGCGGATTTACGTTATCCGCCTGGGGACCTTTCTGGCCTTGAGTTACTTCCATTGTTACTTTTTGGCCTTCATGAAGTGTTCTTCTTCCAGATCCATTGATTGCGCTAAAATGGACAAATACATCCTTACCGCCTTCCTGTTCAATGAAACCAAAACCTTTCTCGTCGTTAAACCACTTAACGGTACCCTCAACTAACTCTGACATATTACTCTCTTGCGTTAAAAATTTTTAAACAAACTGGTAGCAACACCAATCCGGCGGTCAATATCGACCGATCTTGCAGTGTACGCCTATCAGTGTGTAGATGGAATCTGTAATTGTCAGCAATTGTAACTGAATTGCTTTTTCTGAAAACCTTAACCTCAAGCGCTTGCGCTGCCCGCTAGCAGGACTTACATATTGGCTATTTGCCAGGCAGAATCCGCTTTGATGACAATGCAATGGACAAAATAGGCCAGCGCTGATTTCAGACGCCAGTATACCTTCGGGATTAGCAATTGATTAAGGCTCACTTAAATCTAACAGCGCGGGCTAGCCCGCATATTTCACAAAGGCGCTGGAAATCTCTGTCCAGGCCCTGCGGTATAACGGATTGAAGTGTTCTTATCAAACACACTAGATATTGTGAATCGCTGATCGGTTTTCTGAAAAATCTGGCGTTGCATTTTAGCCCATCTCCCTTGAGCCTTGGAATCACCAAGGCTTGGCTGGAGATAAGCAAAACTGCTTAGCCAGATTTCCCAGAAAA
>PBTO01000071.1 GCA_002726595.1 Gammaproteobacteria bacterium
GTGGCGGTGCGAGCATATGAGTGACGATGTCACCAGGCTTGAGTTGCTGGATCAAAGTGGACATCGGCGTGGTGGTTTGCCCTATATGGATCATCACGGGCAGGTCGAAGGACGTTGCCACCTCCTGGGCGCGGCGCAAGACTTCGACGTCGTCGATGGCAACCCCCCTGGTCAGACGAGCCTTGACGCCAACAATATAATCGCGATTGCGCGCAATCGCAGCTTTCGCTGCATCCACGTCAGCGAGGGCAAGGTCCATCGTATCACCACCCCCACGAAGCCCTTCGCGACCGATGTTAATGAGGACGCGGGCCGGCTGTGGCGCTGATCTGGCAATGGCTACCGCATCGTCAATCCGGTCCGCACCCAACGATCCCGCGTCGACCCATCCAGTCACGCCGTCGGACAGACAAATTGCGGGGCCGTCTTCGTCCTGGGCATAGTGCGAATGCACATCCAGTAGTCCCGGGATCACAAGCTTTTCAGTTGCATCAATTACCTCGACCGCATCTGCTGCAATGCTTGCCTCGACCACTGCGATGCGATCACCCACGATGGCCACGTCACCGATAGCATTGACCCGCAACGAAGGATCGATCACGCGTCCACCCCTGATGATCATGTCGTAGGTCTGTGCAAATACCTTCAAGGGGCAAGTGAGTAGTGCCCCTGCGCTGGCGTAGAGGAACTGGCGTCGATTCATCATCCTGGGTGGCCTCCTTTGAATTTCGAGTCCTCAAGCCAGAGGCTGGGGCGTTGTTTGCGAACAATCAGGACCAAAGGTCCGTGAGCAAATAATACCCCAGTTCCTGGCGACTGGCCCGAATAAGTTTCTTTACAAAACGAACTATTGGAGCGATTCTGGATCAATTCTGGACAGTCAATTCTGTCGTTACGCCAATATAATAACTCGGCCAATACTAATTCCTAAGCTGGAGGTTCTGGCCCTTCAGTTTGAATTCACAATCAACAGTGAGAGATAAAATGAAGATAATCCTGGGTCTTGTGAGCGCCATACTTATTGCCGGCAGCGGCTTTGCCTATCAGCTAATTGAACAGAATCAGTTAAAAGAAGACCAACTAGGCGACTATAGAGCTCAAGTGAGCCAACTCTTGTCAGCGACAGAAGCGAGCAGCCGGGCGCGACTGGAATACGAGAAGCAAATCGATGAATTGCAAAGTGAAGTCAATACTCTTAGTAGCCAACTCACCGCCGTTTCCAATCAATTGCTAACGGCACAGCAGGAGTCGCCGGACACTCGAGCTCTTGAGCAGGAGATACGCCAGCGAGTGATCGCGGAGTTTCAGCAACAACGGGACACGGGTACTTCCGTATCCAGAACTAACCTGGCAAGACAGTTGGCTTTAATGGACCCGACAGAGCGAAATGAATTTATATCCATGCAAAAGCGCTACGGGAATTTTCTCAGCTCGCTGGATGTCAGTGATGAGCGTATGGACGTGATCATCGGAGCCCTTGGCAACGTGATCGCAACAGAGAATCAGGAGCGAACGGCAATAATGCAGCAAGTGAAATCGGGCGAAGTCAACATACAAGATGTACGGGACCAGATGCTGGGTATTCACGATCAGGAAAATCAGCTAAGCGCTCTTTCCTATGTATTAACCGAGGAGGAGCTCTCAGCATTCAGTGATTACCAGGAAACCCAGAGTACCTCACGCGTATCTGTAGTTGGCTCTCCGGTAGAAGGTGCGTTGCAGGATCAAACCTTTTATATAGGTACTCCCCCGGGCGGACCTCTGGTGGACGGAGAGTTACGAGTATTCTCGGTTGAACCGCTTCCACAATAAAAATAGTTACCCTGCTAACGTGCAGCACGCCCCACATATTGCTGAAAAGTTTGCTCGATAAAATCGTCCACACCGGGAACGAAAAGAACTGATATCACCGTAACAACTAGGGCGACTGCGATAAAACTGTAGAAAGCCTTCATGTTTTGAATCCTTTGTATGCCAGCCAATGGCCTTTCTAGCCGTTAGTTCCGTGGCGCCGCCTCAAAAACCCAGGCTTCACCAGCTTCCACCGCTGCCTTGGTGGTCTGCGACGGGTACTTGGCGCCGATTGCACTGCTAATACCATCCAGTATCGCGCCCGCTTCAATGCGAACAAGCTGACGTTCGTAGCGCTTGCCATTAATGCGTAGCACCGCACGACCGTCCCGTTCGGCTTCAACCGGCCAGCGTTTCCACAGGCGCCCGACGGCAGTACTCATATAGCCTGACCAGACATAGATCTTGCTATCGTATTCCGTTATCCAGATGCGCCGTGACTGGGGAGGGTCCAGTAGCTGCATTTCGATAGTGGGTATACTGTTGACGAAACTCCAATCCGGATCCGGGCCGCTGTGCAGTTCACCGGATTCCAGCGGACCACCGGAGAAGACCCGGTTGGGGCCATCAGCAAACCTCTGCTTTACCGCTGCTGTGGCAATTGCAGTCACCGGAATAAGCAACAAACAGAGCACTATGACTATTATTCTTTTTAGCAATTTCATAATATTCTCTTAAATTGAATTGGATCAGAGTACAAACTACAGTAGTTTTACCTTGAACCTGCATCCTGAGTCTAGAGAGAGATAGTAAAAGAAGAATAAAACATGAAAAAATTATTTTTTGTCTGTGTACTGCCAACCCTTCTCCTGAGTTGCACACCAACAGTGGATGAAACGCCGTCTGCGGCCATTGGTGAATGGCACCACCCAGGTAGCAACCATGCTTCCAGTAAATATGCGGCTCTGGATCAGATCGATGCGAGTAATTTCGCTGAACTGGAAATAGCCTGGCGCTGGCAGTCTGCCGACCTGCGTATTCCCGAAGACCTTGCCTATTTTACCGGCGACTACCGTGCCGTTCCTCTGGTAATCGACGGCACGATGTACACCAACACCAATCACGGTCAGGTGGTGGCGCTGGACCCGGCCACTGGTGAAGAGCTGTGGGTGTTCGATCCGGAGAGTTACTTATTGGGCCCGCCCTTATTTTCTCCGGCGCAGACCCGAGGCATAGAGTACTGGACCGATGGTGAGATCGAACGCATCTTCCTGGCGACCCTGGGCAAGCAACTGGTTTCTATCGACATCGAAACCGGCCAGCCCGATCCCAACTTCGGCGAAAACGGTTTCGTGGATCTGAAAGCCAATTTCGGCAAGCTCGAATTTGAGATGAATAATATATCCCATGGGGCGCCGCCGATTGCCGTAGGCACTTCTGTAATCGTCGGTTCAAAAATCTACGACTACACCATGAATAACCGCAGTCCTCCCGGACATGTGAGGGCCTACGATGCCTACGCCGGCCAGTTCAAGTGGCGCTTCAACACCATTCCGCAAGAGGGTGAGGACTTTGTTGAAACCTGGGAAGATGACTCGTGGCGAGTTGCCGGTAACACCAATGTCTGGACTTTTATGTCCGCCGATGATGAAGCAGGGATTGTCTACCTGCCGGTTTCCACACCGACCAATGACTACTGGGGTGGCTATCGATTGGGGGAGAATGTTTATGCCGAGAGTCTGGTCGCGCTGAACGCTGAGACCGGCGAGCGAATCTGGCACTTTCAAACTGTGCATCACGGGCTATGGGATTACGATATAGCTTCGGCGCCGAACCTGGTAGACA
This sequence comes from Gammaproteobacteria bacterium, assembly GCA_002726595.1. GTDB lineage: Bacteria > Pseudomonadota > Gammaproteobacteria > Pseudomonadales > Pseudohongiellaceae > UBA9145. The sequence continues at coordinate 3,637 of PBTO01000071.1, forward strand.
TCGTCGTTGACGGCACTCCCATCAAGGCAGTGGCCCAGGTTTCCAAGACGGGTTTCACTTATGTCTTCGACCGACTCACCGGCGAGCCGGTCTGGCCAATCGAAGAACGACCGGTCCCACCGAGTCCTGTACCGGGTGAACGCACTCATCCTACCCAGCCGCACCCTACCTGGCCATTACCATTCGAGCGCCAGGGGATGAGCGAAGAGGATCTGATTGATTTCACACCGGAGATCGCTGCGGCAGCGAGGGAACTGGCAGAAGAATTCGTGTTGGGTCCGATATTTACCCCACCGGTTGTACAAGGTGCTGATGGCAAAAGCGCAACAATCTTCCTGCCCGGTGCCGGCGGCGGTGCCAATCATCCCGGCGCCAATATCGATCCTGAAACCAATGTACTCTACATCCCGTCACACACCCGTCCCTATGCCATGTCATTAGTGGAACCGACTGAAGGCACGTCGGACTGGCCCTACGTCATCGATGTGCAGCGTAATGTCGGGCCCATGGGATTGCCGCTAGTTAAACCACCCTATCGTCGCATTACAGCAATCGACCTGGATACCGGCGAGCACGTGTGGCAGGTACCTTTCGGCAAGGGGCCAGCCAATCACCCGGCACTGGCACACCTGAACCTGCCGGATCTGGGCAGTGTGTTTACCGATGTCTCATCCGAGGGTGGCATACTGATTACCAAGACCCTGCTGATTTCCTACCTGGCACAGAAAGACGAGATTGATCCCGATGCTGACGGTTCTATTCTGGTGGCCTATAACAAAATGACCGGCGCAAAGATTGGCGAAGTCATGTTGGCTCAACGTCTACATGGACCAGTTATGAGTTATCTGCATGAAGGCCGGCAGTACATCGCCGTTGCCGGCGGTGGCCGGGATAACGACGACGAACTGATTGCCTTTGCGCTGCCTGATTAGGGATAGATCTATTTTCCTTCGGAAAAAGGATCTATCCCTGAGATATCCCGGAAGGAAAAAGGATCTGTCCCTGAGATATCCCGGAAAAAAATAGATCTATCCCTATTACAATCCCGCCTGCTCGCGAACGTAGCGCGCCGCTGCCTCGTGGGTGCCGAACCAGACTTCCCCCTTGGCTTTGATGTGATCGATGAGGCCTTCCAAAGCGACGATGCGCGAACGGTGCCCGCTCACGTGAGGGTGCATGGTGAGCAGAAACATGGTGCCCTCCTCCCAGGCTTTGTCGAACTCGTCGATCCACACCTGCATGACATCGCGCGGGTTCATGTAACGATTTCCCTGAGGATTGAACAGCGGCGCATCATCCAGGATCCACTCCACCGGTAACTCCACCATGCCGGTGGCTTCGCCGTCCTGCAGCAATTCGTAGGGGCGGTCGTCGTGCATTAAAGAGCTCTCATAGAGGAAGCCCATGTCACGCACTATCTGCAGGGTATTTGGACTATGGTTCCAGGACGGGGCGCGATAGCCCACCGGTGACTGCCCGGTTATTTGCATAATCTCATCCACTGCCTGCCGCAACAGGCGCTCCTCAGTGGCTGCATCGAGGGCAGTGTTCAGTTCGTGAATCCAGCCATGTACGCCGATCTCGTGCAAGCCTGAATTGTTGATCACATCCGCCTGTTCTGGCGCCAGCTTCAGACTCCAGGCNGGGAAAAAGAAGGTCGAAGGAATGTTCTCTTCATCCATCAGCTTCACAATTCGCGGTAGCGCCACGCGTGCGCCGTACTGTCCCTGGGACAGTGGACCAATGCTGAACTGGCCATTGCGCAGGCCCTGGATGGTCTCGTTGTCCACATCGAATGACAGCAGCACCGCAACCCGCGCACCGCCAGGCCAGGAATCGGGATTCAAATCTCGTCCCGCCCGCACCTGATTGACCCCGGAGCGGACGAATTCTTCGGTCCAGTTCCAGGGCTCGTCTATGCTCTGAGCCAGCGCGTTGGGAACCTGGCAGGCAGCGGTCAGTACCAGTAGACGTAGCGCCGTAGTGATAGCATGAAGGATTGAGAGGCTGAGTTTCATGGAGAACTCCTTAGAAAATGAGTGGGCAGCTATACCTAATTTACAATTTCCAGCGCAGACTCTCAATTCTTCGAGACATTCCAGTCGCGATCTGCAGCGACTATACTGTTGAACTCACTATTTATAGCCTCAAGTTGGCGAGCCAGGTTAAATTTACATTCCAAAAAGCAATCCTCCCCTATAGAGTAGGAGCAGCGGAAATAATAGGCCGTAATTGTCAGTCAGACTTGATCGATCTAATGTGGAGAATAATATGGCGGTAGACTATTTTAACAAATCTCTGGGAAAGGCTGTTGCCTTTGTCCTCCTTGCCGGCTTGAGTCTATGCTTTCCGTTGCTCCACGCGGCCGATAATGAGGCTGTAGTGGCCTATACCGAAATCCAGGCGACTGCGGGCAAAGTCGGCTATGAGGAACAGTGTGCCTCGTGCCATGGTTTCAATCTGGAAGGTTTCGGCCTGGTGCCCAGTTTAAGTGGCAGCTACTTCGCCGGCCGCTGGGGCGATACCACAGCCGATCAACTGGCACTCGATGTCCAGCGTATGCCTCCGGCGGCAGCGAACAGCCTTGGTGAGACCACCTACACCCAAATCCTGGCCTATTTGCTACAGCAAAATGGCATCCGTGCAAATGAAAACACACTTCCTGAAAGCATAGAGGCTTTGAGTGCGTTGACAATTCCTGCTGAGGAATTATCAGCCCAACAAATAGCCTCAGCCGCTCCTCTAAGATATTTCTCGGATGGCCCCCTGGTCGATTCTCCGCGCCTGCATAATCTCAGCCCGGTAACGGACGCCATGCTGTTAAACCCACCGGCTGACGATTGGTTAATCTGGCGCCGCACCCGTGACAGCCTGGGCCATAGTCCGCTTGACCAGATCACCAAAGACAATGTGAGTGATTTGCAAATGTCCTGGAGTTGGTCGCTACCCGCCGGTGCTAACATGATGACACCCATTGTTCACGATGGCGTGCTCTTCGCCTACAGTTTCGGCGACGTGGTACAGGCACTCGATGCCACAACCGGTGATCTGCTATGGAGTTTTGAGCGCGAGCTTGATCCGGATATCCGCCCCGAAGGCAAGAAGGGTGCGGCTATTTACGATAACAAACTAGTTGTCGCTACTTCCGATATTCATCTGCTTGCCCTCGACGTTAAGACCGGACAGGTAGCCTGGGATCATGCAGTCGATGTGGGTGATGAGGACGGTTTTCTTTTCAGAAGCGCGCCGTTGATCGCCAATGGCAAGGCGATCATTGGCCTGACCGGTCGGCAAGCAGTGGAAGGCGGGGATTTTATATTCGCCGTGGATATGGAAACCGGTGAAGAGGTCTGGCGCTTCTATACCATCGCAAGACCGGACGAGCCCGGCGGCGACACCTGGAATGGCTTACCCCTGGACCAGCGCACTGGCGGCTCAGTCTGGATTCCTGGCAGTTTCGATGCCGAGTTGAACCTGGTCTATTTTGGCCCGGCACCCACCTATGATACTGAGCGCCTCAGGCAAGGTCCGAATGATATAAATAGAAATAACGATGCACTGTATACCAACAGCACGGTAGCACTGGATGCGGATACCGGCGAGCTGGTCTGGCATTATCAGCACGCGCGAAATGACCAACTGGATCATGACTGGGCCTATGAAAGAACAATAGTTAACCTGCCGGTTAACGGTGAGATGCGCAAAGTCGTTGTGACGGGTGGAAAATTGGCTATCTTCGAAGCGATGGATGCTGCCACCGGGGAGTACCTCTTTTCTATCGATCTGGATATGCAGAACGTAGTGGCTGAGATCGATTCGACCTCGGGTGGCAAAACATATTTCCCCTCGGCTATACCTGCACTGGATGACGAACTAAGCCAATACTCATTGCCGGGCATTTGCCCTGACTGGCTGGGTGCCCGAAATATGCAGTCAACGTCTTACAATCCTGCAACCCGCATGTTGTACATCCCTCTGTCGGATACCTGCCTAGATGACGACACCGGCGAGCGTTGGCAAAAATACCCGGATAGAGCCACCGATGGGAGCTACGGCATCATCCAGGCAGTCAATCTCGAAACCCGGGAAGTGGTCTGGACCCAGCGTCAGACAGCCCCACAGGCTGCGGCAAACCTGACGACCGATACCGGCCTCCTATTCATCGGCTCGGTGGATCGCTGGTTCAAAGCGCTGGATCAGGACAACGGCGAGGTACTCTGGCAAAGACGCCTGGACAACGCGCTTAACTCCTACCCTGTCACCTACCGTGTCGATGGTAAACAGTACGTTGCGGTCGCAACAAATTCGGGCGCTATCCATACGCGAACAATGCGAAATGCAGCGGATATTAATTTGCCTCCAGCGGGTGCAACGCTCTGGGTGTTTGCACTGCCGGATTAGAAATCGGGGTGGTGCGAATTCCCTTCGCTCGCTTGCTCATAGGCATGACCTATTTGACAGAGCGCCTGTTCTGAGCAATGGCTTCCCAGGAATTGCACTGCGTAGGGCCTGCCATCATCTGAAAATCCACAGGGAATGGTCAAGCTGGGTGTTCCCGCCAGATCGGCCGGGATGGTAAATTGACCCTGAAAGTGTCGCACGATCGGTTTCAGGGCTTCGGCGTCTCCGTATTGGGCATCCCGGTCTGCCTCGAATACGAAACCGCCAGCCGGGCAGATAACCGCATCGACTTTTACTAGTTCCGTTGTGAAAACCTGGGCATACGCTTGCCGCCTGGACATGGCGTCAGTGTATTCGTCCTGGGTCATCTTCAGTCCCAATTCAAGCACACCACGAAGATAACCACCGTATTCCTCGGCCCGGGCAGGAAATGTTTCGGAACGAGCCCTCAGTGCTTCATAGCCAGTAATCGGTAGCCAGAGATTACGCAGTTCCATCGGGTCAGATTCTGGCATCGTCACTTCGATTACTTCTGCGCCCAGTTCAATGAGCTTATCGATGACGCCTTCTATTGCGGTGACCAGTCCTGAATCGGTTCCTTCTTTCATATAGTGCTCATCGACGCCAATTCGCAAGCCGGATAAATCCGCATCGAGGGCAGCGCTGATGTCTGGTACAGCCTCATCGAGAGACGTGGGATCATCCGGATCGGCACCGGCGATGGCTTGCAGCACAATAGCTGCATCGTGTGTGGTACGTGTCATCGGTCCAACGTGGTCCAGCGATTCTGCCAGCGCCAGGACACCGTATCGACTGACCCGACCGTAAGTGGGTTTAAGACCTACTATGCCATTAGCCATCGATGGGTAACGAATGGAGCCACCGGTATCCGTGCCCAGACTGGCGAAGCAAAGCCCCGCCGCAGTTGCCACAGCAGAACCGCTGGATGATACGCCCGCCCATAGTTCAGATCCCCAGGGATTAACCGGAATATCAAAATTCGGGTTATATCCCGACAAAGCACCTTCGGTTAGATTCAATTTGCCCAGCAGCACTGCACCCGCCGCCTCTAATCGAGTCACAACGGTAGCATCATAAGTCGGCACAAAGTCTCGCAGCACTTCGAGCCCACCCATGGTTCTAATGCCCCTGGTATAGCAGAGGTCTTTTACTGCTATTGGAATTCCGTGGAGTGGTCCACGGTACTGACCCCCATTAATCTCTCGTTCCGCTTTCCTTGCAGCGTCCATCGCGTGATCGGCAGTGACCGTGGCATAACTGAGCAACTGCTGATCGACCGACTCGATGCGAGCCAGCATGTATTCAGTCAGCTCAAGTGGCGAAATTTCCCGGCTTCTAATCAGCCTGGCTACTGATTTGAGACTGTCATAGTGAATTGAATCGATCATGATTGCAGAATAGTAGATGGGCCATGAAAATTAGCAAGCCCGGTTTTCAGCTTCCTGGATAGGATCTGTCGCGTATTTTGTTCCCAAGCATTCCAATTTAGATTAGAGTGTGTCTTCCTGGTAACACTTGGAGAATCTACCCCATGCTGCAAACACTGAAATCGATTGCTGCCTTCAGTACCGTCATTATGGTGGCGGCGCTGGCATCCGCTCCGGGCGTTGCACAACAAGCTGGGGCTACGTCATGGCAAGATGACCTCGCGCCTATTTCGGTGCGGGACTGGAATTACGATACGGCGGCACACCTGCTCGAACGGGCCGGCTTCGGTGGTACCCCGGATCAGGTTGAGGTGCTAGCTGCAATGTCACCCTCGGCAGCGGTCCGCAGCCTGGTCTATTTCGACAATGCCGACAACTCTCACCTGCGTCCGTTCGACCATTCCGGGATTCATGACCCGGGCCTGGAGCCATTTCCTCCCAGTCGACCAGCTACAACCGATCTGGCCAAGGCAACCGGCGAGGCGCTGGGGGTCAAGGTCAAGCCGGAAGGCAACCGCCGACTGCAACCGGTCGTAAACAAGTTCTTTTACTGGCTGCGTGCCAGCGTCCTGGAGACCAATCGTGTGGCCTATTGGTGGGCAAACCGGATGGTCGCCTCTAACAGCCCGTTGCAGGAAAAAATGGCACTGTTCTGGCACGGGCATTACGCAGTTAATGAAGGCAAAGTCCGCGATTACCGCAAGCTACTGAATGAACTGGAACTGTTTCACGTCATGGGAACCGGTAGCTTTCGCGACCTCATGGTAGCGGTCGCTCAAGACCCGGCAATGCTTTCCTTCCTCGACGCCGGAGTTAATGTTAAAGGCGCACCGAACGAGAATTTTGCCCGCGAGATTATGGAGCTGTTCACCATGGGTGTCGGTAACTACTCTGAGACTGATATCCGCGAGGCAGCGCGCGCATTCACCGGCTGGAACTATGTCGATCTCGATTTTGTTATCAACGAAGAGCAGCATGATGCGGGTCAGAAATCGTTTCTGGGCCATATCGGTAACTTCGATGGTGTTGAAATTATTGACCTCATCATGGAACAACCGGTGACTGCCGAATACATTGCGAGCAAGCTCTACCGCTTCTTCGTCCGCCAGGATCTGGGTGCGGATCTTGGGATTGAATTGGGTAATATTTTCCGGGATGCCGACTATGAGGTGGCTCCTTTGCTGGAAACGATCTTCATGTCAAAGGATTTTTACAGCGCGACATCCGTTGGCAACCAGATCAAGAGTCCGGTGCAACTGGCAGTTTCCACGTACCGCAAACTCGGTCTCGACCGGGCTCCTGGCGTACCAGACTTCAACCGGGCCACCGGTGCGCTGAGTCAATCTCTATTCCGTCCCCCAACGGTTGNCGGTTGGGCTGGTGGGCGCAGTTGGGTAACGCCAGGGCTGTTGCTCGAGCGAGGAAACTTCGCCCGCGACGTGCTGTTTCCGGATATCAACTTTATTCCACCGGACCGACGCAATGGCAGTGGAGAAATCCGCAGCGTCGCCAGCCGCATCCGCGAGGGGCAGGACATCACCTCGGCGACGCAGCCTTCAGCGCTGGGTGCAGGCGGGATCATGGCCGAATCCAATGTGCTTGCCGACCGTGACGAAGACTTTAATACCCGTTACGGCAGCTTCCGTGGCTGGCAGATGGCCATCGAGCGCGTGAAGCCGATACCCCGCCACACCGCAGGAATCAACCTGAGTACATTGGTCATGGAGCAGGGTCTCAGAAACACCAGCGAAGTCGTGGACTATTTCATTGGCCGCTTCATGCGCGTCCAACCAGGAGCTGACTCCCGCCGGATGCTGATCGAGTTTCTCAATGGTGATCTGGGCACAACGGATATTGTAGCCGCACAGACTTATATGGAAGATTCCCTCAGACTGGTACTTCATCTTATTATGAGCCAGCCCGAGTACCAACTGGGTTAAAGAGGTACCTTATGAAAAAATATAAGCTGTATCGAGACACATTGAACCGCCGCGACCTGCTGCGAAAGTCTATGACTGGACTCGGAATCAGTGCCGGCATCGGGGCACTTGGCTCCGCTTCGCTATTCGGACGTGCTGCCGAGGCCGCCGCTGCGCAAGCGGCAGCCAACGGCAAGGTGCTGGTGGTGTTGGAACTATCCGGCGGCAATGACGGACTCAACACGGTCGTACCTTACGGCGATGATGCCTATTACCGACACCGACCCAACATCGGCCTGCCCAGAGACGAATTGCGTGTTCTCGATGATCACTTTGGCCTCAACCGTGGCATGGCAGGATTTGAACGCCTCTACAAAGATGGCAAGATGGCCATCGTCCATGGCTGCGGCTACGACAACCCGTCGTTCTCTCACTTTACCTCCATGGCCTATTGGCATACCGCCGCGCCCAATAGTGGCGACGAATACGGCTGGGTCGGACGACTTGCAGATGCGATGGAGCCTTCAGCACCGGCTAATTTTCTGGTTAATATCGCCGCCCGACAATCTCTGGCGGTTCGCAGTGAGCGACATGTACCCGTCGTCTTCGATGCGCCCAACAGATTCATGCGCGAATCCTTCTTTGCAGAGAAAGAAGCATTAGCCGCCGTGCCTGATATTGGCCAGGTCGAGAATCAGTCACGTCGTTATCTGCTGGACATCGCCCGTAGCGCCAATGATGCCTCGGCACTGGTTCGCGAAGCCTGGTCGAACTACAGCTCACCGATAGACTATGGGGTCAATGGACTGGACTTGCCCAAGGTTGTAGCAATGCTGGACGCCGGGATGCCCACCGGTCTCTATTACGTAGCGTACCGGAATAATGCATTCGATACGCATGTGTTCCAAAATAACGTGCACCAGAGAATGCTGACCTATACCTCCGACGCTGTGTCAGCGTTTATACAGGATCTGGAACGTATCGGGCGGGCAGACGATGTTGCCTTGATGATCTTTTCGGAGTTCGGACGCCGGGTTCCTGAAAACGTCAGCCTGGGCACCGACCACGGCGCAGCGAACGTAATGTTTGTCGTTGGCAATCAGGTCAAGGGCGGTCACTACGGTGAATTACCGAGCCTGACAAACCTGATGGAAGGCGACAATCTTCCCTACACGACGGATTTCCGCCGGGTTTATCAAACCATGATCCAGGGCTGGCTCGGCCATACCAATACAGCCGAACTACTCAATGGTGATTTCGAAGCGTTTGATCTGTTTACCTAGATAAAGGGACAGATTTATTTTTGCGTACGCGTAAAAATAAATCTGTCCGTATTTAACAACTAGCGCGTCCTCTCAAACTCTTCCACCAGCGGTGGTGATAGCGGGTATATGTCCCGGAACCGGTAGTTCTTGTCCAACAACTGCTGTAGCTGAAAGCCCTCTCGCGCTTCACTCTCGACCGCATACTCCAACACTCTGTCGACCAGTTCCGGTGGGAAGAAGAAGATACCGCCATCGTCTCCCACCACGATGTCACCAGGGAGTACCGTAACACCACCGATACGAACAGGGGCGTTGTATTCCACCCCCAGCCAGGAGGTAGTATGGGGATCGGAGAACCGATGCAGCACTGGAAAGCCCTCGAACCGGTCGTCTTGCAGTCCGACCAGGTCACGCATACCCCCATCGATAACAACACCCGCCGCTCCGCGCATCTGAATGCCAGTAGCACCCATGTCACCGAACAGGTTGTGACCATCGCTGCCACCGAGTTCGGCTACCACTACATCACCCGGTTGGGCTTCTTCGGAAGCACGGGCATAGTAGCGGCGATCCCAGTTCCCTTCCTCGGCAAGGGTATTGGCTGCCCGCACCAGGTCCGGCCGCGGTGGCAAAAAGCGCATAGTCAGTGCCCGCCCCACTAGACGTTCACCGGGTCGCGTATTGGCGAAACCGCGAACATAATTGGTGCGATATTCCCCGATTGCGCCGAAGATTGCCTCTAGTGGAATTTCCCGCAGCTGATCCAGTTGCGCTTGCGTCACCTCAGGGCGGCTCGGCGCCAATACATCCATGATGGCAGAGAAGGATGTGCGGTTGGTCCTGAAACCATCAGGCACCGGCACATCAGAGCCGAAGTCCTGGTCGTAGGAGACCTGCGCCTGCGTTGTCTGGAGCAAACCAGTACACATAAGCAATGTCATTAGAGTAAAAATCTGAGTAAGACGCATAGTATTTCTCCAAGTGTGAGGAGGGGGCTGAGGCATTAAATTTTATTACATGCTAGAGTAATCAGAGGAAGGTGGCATTAAAAAAATTTCAGAATTGTGTGCCTCCGACCCCAATAAAAAAGGTCAGAACTATGTTAAAGCCCCTATCCCAAACGCTGTTACTTGTTTCCTTGGCAATCCTCGCCACGATTACCCAAGCCGATGATTCCACAGCGCAATACATGGCCAACGAGGGCTTGATGGTGGTGCATAGCGACACCAAGATCATTTTCGATCCCTTATTCCGCAACGATTATGGCCAGTACCTGTTACTACCCGCAGAGATGGAAGCCGCACTTTTTGCCGGTGAGCCGCCGTTTGATGGCGTCGATGCGGTATTTGTCAGTCACTTCCATGGTGACCACTTCTCTCCCGAGGACATGTTACGCTTGCTTAAAGAACAAACCGGTATTCAGTTGTATGCGCCAGAGCAGGCGGTAGTGGGTTTGCGTGGTGTGGCCGGTGCGGGAGACCAGGCAGTTTTCGCTCGGGTTAACGGAGTATCTCTTGAGTACCAGGAAGCACCAGTTGCACTGGAAACGAATGGGCTGTCGATTGAAGCGGTGCGTATTCCCCATTCAGGCTGGCCGACTGGCCGGGTTGATGTTGAAAACATCGTCTGGCGGGTGACTCTGGATGAATCCACTACCGTACTGCATATGGGTGATGCCGATCCCAATGATGTGCATTTTACCCCGGATGCAGACTACTGGGATAGAGCCCCTCCACACATGGCTTTTCCACCCTACTGGTTTTTCGCTACGGCCAGCGGTCGACAAATTTTGCAAAACCGTATCAAGGCGGCTCGTAGCGTAGGCGTGCATGTGCCGGTGACGATACCGGCAGATCCTGTTCGCCGACCGGCAGAACTACGCAGCGCAGATTTGTTTACTGAGCCAGGAGAAACGCGAAATATTTCCCACTGAGTGGGTGCGTTCCTGTTTTAACCCGCCAATGCAGAGCTCAATGCCACTTCTACCAGGGCCGCACCTATCCAGGCCAGCGGTGGTATCAGCACGTAAAGCACCACACGAGAAAAAATCGATGTGTCCATAGGCCAGTTTCGGCAATGTTGTATATATTGGCGTCGATCTAACAAACCGTTGAGGGCCATAAGTGATGCCCCATCAAAACTTTTCGAAGCCTTGTCAATTGCCTCATCGATGTCTTGAAGTTGGGTTCGCTTTTGTAACTTGATCTTACTGTGCACAGACCAGATGGGTAGCAACAGGAATACAAATGCTGCTAGCACCACGATTACAAACGCGTTGCGGTAATTATCCCAGCGAAACTCCGCGTCTATCGACTGTAAGGGGGTCAAAGCCATAGCGCCAACGATCATCAGCAAGCCACTGAGTGTGAAACGACCAAAAGGGTTGAGAGAGTCAAGATTATAAATATCGATAGATGCAAGTTTTCCCAAACGGTGTAAGAACAAAGCATTATGAAAATTCAATGAAAGGGCCAACCCGACCACAATCCAGAGCACAAACTGGGCAAACACCACTGTCAGGCTGAAGACAAACCTTTCGTTGGAAGTATCAAAGCTGAGGGTGCTCCAGGATATATTTGCTGTTACCGCGAAAACCAGTGCTATCACAACCCAGACCAACCAATACCTGGGTTTGTCGATCTGCGTCAGTAATGCGTGCTTGTCATCGGGCAATACTTGTTTGAGAGAGTTTTGCATGACCGGGCGGTTACGCAACATTCCCAACATGCACATCACCAGGTAAGCAGGCAAGAAACTACAAAGAAGAAATATACCTGTCGCCTCTAGCGGGCTATCCGATGTTTCAGCAGGATAGATTGACCCTGTAACAACAAACAATCCAAACAAAAAACCAAAAGAACAGATACCGGTCGTGGCAACCGGTCTCTTCAGGTGCTGAATTAACCATTGCAATAATTTGATAGGTGCGGGGGTGGTCATAATGTATTGAGGAACAGATTAATTTAAACCGCAACCGAACTTCCAGGATAAACTCTCTTATTCATGCTCATCCATGCTACGGTATTCGTTCTGACATTGACACCCCATTTAGGCGGTGGCAATCCAGCCTGATCCTCGGAACTAAAATCGATAATCACAGGGAAAAAGGGGACGGAGGCGTTTATTTTTTCATGAATAACTCCACCACGCCCCTTTCTTTGGAAAAATAAACGCCTCCATCCCCTTTTTCAACGCCTCCGTCCCCTTTTTCCCCTTTGATCCTGAATTCCATATTTTTTGAGATAAGTCAGCTTCTATTCCCTTTTTTACCCTTTTTCCGTCCCACTTTGCTAAACTCGTAGTATTACTACATTTCCATACAGAGAGTAGGTTCTCTGTCCTCTTCCCGCGGATTACGGCTTTTCGGCGGTGTTTTTGCCGGGTTTGATCCGTGATTTAATGAGGTATAAGAGACTTTTCATTTTTAGTTGCTGGATAAAGCGACAGGAATTTAGCATAGGGATGCCTGTATGAGTTTGACTAAGAAGACAATTTCTCCACCCGAAGAAGAAGAAAAAAGCCAAACTNCCACNCCCCCTTTCCCCGGAAATCGCGTCGTCACCGATGGTAATTCCATCATCACCCGGGTTGCCTACAAGGTAAATGGCGGAATCTCTATCTATACCATTACTCCGTCATCACCGTTTGGTGAAGAAAGCTCGCGCCGGGCGGCTGCGGGTGAAGAGAACATTTACGGTGTGGTTCCCCAGGTGTTCATGGCCTGTGACGAGGCTGCCGCAGCTGCTTTTGTACAGGGATTGGCGGCCAAGGGCGTAGGATCCGCGACCTGCTCCTCTTCCCAGGGCATCCTGTTGATGATCCCGGAGATGTACAACGCAGCTGGCCAACTTCTGCCCATTACTTTCTATATTGGTGCACGGGATCTATCCCGCCATTCACTCACCATCTTTGCCGGACACAGCGATGTCTATGCCGTGCGCGATACAGGAATCGCCATTTTATTCGCGGCAGATGCCCAGGAACTACAGGATATTGGCGCCATCGGTGAAAAACTGAAGTGGGAATCCAGCCTGCCGGTTGCCATTGTCTACGATGGTTTCCTCACCACCCACCGCCAGACCCANGCCCAGGAACTGCCCGACGAGTTTTTCTGGAAGTTTATGCCCCACGATAAGATGGTTAATCACAAGGAGCGGTCGCTGGACCCAACCCACCCATCGGTATGGGGAACCAACGAAAATCCTGATGGCTATATGCAGGCCGGATTAGCCCAACGACCACACGCCATCGGGATTGAGGAAATTCTGCCCGAACTCATGGAAGAATTCACCGAGCTCACCGGACGTAGCTACTCACCTTACCAATTCTCAGGCCACGAAGAGGCCACTGACATTATCGTAGCCGCGGGAAGTTCGGTTACCACGATCCGCTCCACCGTGCACCATTTGATGAACAAAGACCCGGATCGCCGAATAGGCGTGATCAATATGCGCGCGTTTCGGCCATTCCTGGTCAAGGATTTTATCGCCACCCTGCCGAAGACTGTTGAACGCATTGCCGTCCTGGACCGATCCATGACCCATACCGCCCAGGATGAACCCCTTTGTGCCGACGTACGTGCGGCGGTAATGAAAGCCAGTCAGGGGATGGATGGCATTCCGAAAATGGAAAAGATGCCGATCGTAACCGGTGGCATTTATGGTGTAGCGGGCAAGGACTTTCATCCAGGTTCCGTGCTTGAAGTATTCGAGCACCTGCAGCGTATGGCCGACGGTGGTGAGATCTGGACCGGTTTTACCGTGGGAGTTATCGATGACGTAATGGGCACTTCCCTGCCATCGGTAAAGGCCCCCGATATATTCGAAAAAGCCAACATCAAACAGGGCCGCATCATTGCTTACGGCAGTGATGGAACCGTGACCATGGTCAAGGGTGCGGCATTAATCTACGCCGCCCAACCCAACCCGGAAACTGCCGATGGCAAACTCCATGTGGCCTCTACTGCGGAATACGACAGCAAGAAGGCAGGTGGGGTAACCGTCTCAAATCTACGGGTCTCCACCCAACATCTGGATGAGAGTTTCGATGTGCGCACACCGGATTATGTGGCTGTGCATCACCCATCGTTACTGGACAAACGCGACGGAATTCTGGCAGGTATTCGCCGTGGCGGAACCTTTGTTATTAACACACCGATGCCGGTGGAAGAAGTCTTCGATTCGCTGTCAGACGAACTGAAGCAACAGATCGTCAGGAAGCGCCTGGAAGTTTGGGTAGTCGATGCCTTCCAGATTGCCGAAGAGCAGGGTTTAGGCAAGAAGATCAGCATGATCATGCAAAGAATTCTGCTGGAAAAATTCGGCTTCCTCGACACCAGCGCTGCCGAAGCATTAATGGAAGAAGGAATTAGCAAGCTATTTGGTCGCAAGGGTCCGAAGGTCGTGGACGCCAATATCAATGCATTCAAGAAAGCAGTAGACGCCTTGCAACAGGTGCAAATACCAGACACGCTCAAAGAATCCAAGGCAAAAGCAAGGGAAGAGCTTATTGCCAGTACGGGAAAAATGGGAAAACCAGACCTGACCGTAGTGACGCCGGACAAAGAGGGATTCACCAAATCTATTCAGGAAGCCGGGATAGCAGGTCGCGGTAGTGAGGTGCGGGTCAGCGATTATTTCAATCATGCCCGCGGCGGTGCCAGACCCATGGGTACGTGGAAGGATTTGAACCGGGATTTCGCCACCCGCCTGCCGAAGTTCGTGCCCTGGCTCTGTACCGACTGTGGTGACTGTGTCTTTATGTGTCCCACTGGCGGTGCGCTAGACCAGGCAATACTCTCACCACGGCAGCAGGAGGAGTTGAAAAATCAATCCCTGCTGAAGGTTTTTCGCAATGCCGGGAAGGTAAGTCTGGATGCCAGAGAAGGGATGTTTGGCATGAAACGGCTACAGGCGGATGATATTTATGGTCTGGCAGTGGATCCAAACCTCTGCACCGGTTGTGGAGTTTGTGAGGCAGTCTGCGCCAAGGATGCGATCTTTATGGTACCGCGAGACGAATTGGACAGGGACCAAATGGAAGAACAACGGGAAACCCTGGATATGGGTCGTGAGATGGGAGCGGATATAGATCCGTCGCTTGATTTGTCGCGCAGGATTCACACCACTCCGGAAATGGAAAGCCTGCCAAACTATATGGGTGCCTCCGGTGCCTGTGGCGGTTGCTACGAACCCTTATACGTATCGAAATTCCTGCAGCTGTATCCCTACACAATAATATCCAATGCAACGGGTTGTTCATCGATCTGGGGTGCACAGGCCTATGAAACACCCTACAGCACAGACCGCGAAGGTTATGGTGCTGCCTGGATAAACCCGCTGTTCGAGAATAATGCGGCCGTCGGTGGTGGCATTGCTCTCGGTGTAGCTGCCGAAGAAAGTCAGACCGAAGCATCCAGTCAATATGTGCTCGAAGTGATCGAGAACGATAAGAAGCTCGCCAAAATCGAGAGTTTTGCCAGGCTCGGCGAGCAACTCAATCTCCTCACAGAATCCATCTCAGAAGAGGGCACCACTCTCGCCGACCGAATTAACCGGGTGAACAACGTAAAACAGGTTCAGATTGCTGTGGACAAGGCAATCGAACAGGCACCAGAGGGTGATATTAACCTTAAGACTCATCTCAAGTTACTACGCACTACTATCTCCAGCCGGCTGGATAAGACCACTCTCATTGTCGGCGGTGACGGCTGGGCATTCGATATTGGCTTGCAAATGCTGATTCACGTATTGCAGTCCGATTTGAATGTGGTGGTAATGGTGCTGGTAACCGATGCCTATTCCAATACCGGCGGTCAGATGTCCAAGGCAACCCCGATGGGGATGGATACACCCTTTGCTCCGGGTGGTAAGAACGCCGGACGCTATCCACTGGGCATGTCAGTCGCCCATGGCGGCCATACCTATGTTGCCCAGGTGAACCTTGCCTTTCCTAACCATCTTATCAGCGCCTTCAAGAAGGCGGCCGAATATAAGGGCCCATCACTTTTGCTTTGTTACGTGCCGTGTATGACAGAGCAGAAATTTCCCGAAGAACTGGTAGCCGATCAGGCCCGCAAGGCGACAACTACTCGCTACTGGCCATTATGGGATTACGATCCGGTGACCGACACCTGGAATGTGGACAGTAACAAAGACCGGACCAAGCGAGTCGCCAAATTCGAAGGCAACTACATTGATGATTTCTGCCGATTCGAAGGACGCTTCCGCTCCCAGTTCGATAAAGACGGTAATCCTTCTGGACTCATGCTGGGTCAGGCTGAAGACAACCTCAAGGTTTGGGATCAACTGCGCAAGAACGCTGGTATCTAGCTAAAGGGGACGGAGGGAATTATTTTATTCCCTCCGTCCCCTTTATCGCTATGGAGTAAAAGGAGTATAGGGCAATAGCGGTCCATCGGATCTTATAAAAGGGTTGCTCTGGATTACAAAGGTATTCGCATCGGATGAAAGAATACCTGACCAGACTAGGGTTTCGGGTTGTCCAAACGGATCAGTACCCTCACCATCACAAAGCCGCACGGTATCCTTAATCGTTAGTTCCTCTGAAAAGTGTGTCCAATCAAAAGTTCTTTCGCATACTCGGCCGATGAATTCTTCTAAGAACGGGCTGGTTTCTGCTCTATAGTCTATGGTCCACGTTACGGTTCCAGTTAGTTCCAAATCGACGAGCCCCTCAGAATTGAACTTGAAGTATTCCACCCGGCCGGTATTTTTGACATGTTGCCACCAGAAATCTCCGCAGAAATCACAGTCTTGATTTGCTCCAGGATCCGGTGGAGCATCAACGGCAGGTCCTTCGAGCACAAACCTTTCAATATAAGCGACACCATCTCTGTTTACTCCGCGTAAAAGCAGCTCTTGAATTCCTGGTGTCTCAGAGATAAATGTCAGCACATTCCCGTTAACCGTATAACTGACAATATCCCCGGAAACATTTTCCACTGTCAAACCGTTTGCAAAGCCATCAGTCATATATTCATCGGGCAGGCTTAGCTGCACCGAATTTGCCCCAGTTGCAATGCTAAGATCAGCCAGCACATCCCTGACCTCTCTAACATCAGTCGGGAATTGGTCCAGAATTGATGCAGACGTAGACACCAGGTCGAGACTGTAGATCAATTCCGACCCATCAACCCTCACATTCTCATAATGAAAATCTATCTGCGTCATTGCCCCATCTTCGGCAAAGAGAAAATTCGCATAATCTTCACAGTCATCCGGGAGGGCTTCTAAAACGACTACTGAGCCAGCATCAATGGTTAGGAAACCCGCACTCTGAAGTGCTGAGCTGAGGCTAAAACCAGGAGGCAAACCATTATCCGGGTAGCCCCTGTTTTCCATGCATGACCTTGCCAGCGTATTGGTAGCAGATCCAAAAACAGCACTGGACCCGGTATTGCCACCATCGGAATTGGTGTCATCAATTGGCTCTGCCCCAGGCGTAAACGTCAGTAAGAGAGAATAGGATCCCTGCCCGAAATTAGAAGACACAACCCCCACATAGTGAGTGCCCGCTGCGACTGTCCGAGATATATTAAAACCGTTGTCCCTGGTATCAGCTAAAAAGTTATCGAAACTATCTATCAGCCAGGCGGCGGTTTCGGAAGCTCCCGTGGTTTCAATTACTAGCGTACCGCTTTCAGGAATAATTAGACTAAAGAAATCTAAATCACCTTTGATCTCAATTTCGCCAGCGGTCGTGCTTGTTGTCTGGATTGGGGTAGCTGAAAAAATGTCATTGCCATGATCATCGGCTGTGAAGGTCGATACCAGGGAATAGGAGCCAGTACTGGTGGAGTCAGCAAAAAAATCGAACCAGCCCCTGACCCGAACAAAGTATGTGCCTGCCGTGACAGTGTGAGAAATCACGAACCTGCCACTATTGGCAGCATCGCCACTTTCAAATCCGACCGAATTACCGGCGCTATCCAGCAACGAACCTAAGGCTGACAACGAGCCGGCGTTCTCAACCACCAGGGTACCACCTGAGGGAATGGATAGGCTGAAGTAATCTTCATCACCCTGTAACTCAAGCACGCCGGCGGTCGTACTCGACGGCTGGATGGGTGTGGCGGATGAAGTGTCATTACCATGATCATCAGCCGCGGCTGTGGCGGAACTTGCCACGATGATAACTAGAAGCACTGCTTGTAAAAATACTTTGTGGATCTTAAGGCTCACTCTTATTGGTACATTTTTTAAATATTAAAACACTCGGCTAGCCACAATAATTTCTCTCATACTGCTAATTTCTACTACTAATTGATCCAGCTGAGTTAATCGTAAAATGACCGTTAACGAGTATTGATAAATTTACTTTTCAAATCAAGTCAGATCCGACTTACAATATACCGGACACAGAAATAAAGGTCGCTTGATTGAACTAATTCCATCCATCACTGATGTAGATGATGGACGCCGGTCTCGATCAAATCAAACTGCCTGCCCGCGGCCATTGCACAAATAATTTGAAAACGGGAGTAATCCATCATGAAACCTTCAACCTACCCAAAATCACTTCTGATCGCTGCGCTGTTGTTTTTCACCTCAAGTAATTCCCTGGCACAGGATTCAGCCAGCGCAGGCACCGTGGTCAAGATGGACGCTGCGCTGGATGCACTGGTTCCTACCAACTACCGGATTGAGAAGCTGGCAGGTGGTTTTGCTTTTACTGAAGGGCCGGTCTGGCATAGTGGACCGGGTCATCTGATGTTTAGTGATCTGCGTAGCAATGCGATTCACATTTGGGATCCCGAAGACGGATTGAGCACGTTTATACAACCGGTATTCGAAGGCGAGAGTGAAACCACGTCGGTGGGCTCCAACGGTCTAAACATCGATCCGCAAGGTCGGCTCTTGCTCTGCGAGCACGGCAACCGTCGCATCTCACGCCGTGAACGGGATGGCAGTATCACCGTTCTGGCAGACAACTATCAAGGCCGGCGCCTGAACAGTCCCAACGATTCTGCTTACAAATCGGATGGCTGGCTGTATTTTACCGATCCGCCCTATGGTCTGGCTGGACTGGAAGATGATCCGGCACGGGAACTGGATTTCAATGGCATCTATCGGCTCAGCCCCGACGGTGAACTGGAATTGCTGGAAAGCAACCAGACCCGACCCAACGGCATCGCCTTCTCTCCCGATGAGAGAACCCTGTATGTGGCCAACTCCGATGCCGAAAACAAAGTCTGGATGGCTTACGACGTACTGGATGACGGCACGATGGGCGAGGGCCGGGGGTTTTATGACGTCAATGACCAGAATGAAACCGGCGCCGCCGATGGCATGAAGGTAGATGTAAACGGCAATGTGTTTGCAACCGGGCCAGGTGGTGTGTGGATCTTCGATCCCAGCGGCAAACATCTCGGCACCATCAAGCCCGATGAAGTGCCTGCCAATGTGGCCTGGGGCGATGATGGCAGCACGCTGTATATGACGGCCCGAACCGGGCTTTATAAGATTGAATTGAGCACCCGGGGGAAGATTCCCTGACACAGGGGTTTTAGGTACTGTTTACTCAACTAAAATCTGAATCCAAAAGCAGTGCATTGATAAGGAGGGCGGGGGAAGGATTCTTCGATTCGAGCTTTGGATTTGGCAGTGCCTCAGGTATAGACTTAAGGTGGTATAGCCTTTACTCTTCGAAGACTTATGGCAAATCTTGAAGGGGAAGTAGCAATGCGTTTAATAAGAATTAGACACGGCTTGTTGATTGCTATCGTCATATCATTAGCTACTACCAGTGCAAACCTGCTGGCACAGAGTGACGTTAATGCCTCCTCGGAGCTGCAAAAGGCCCAACAATTATCCCGCCGCAGTTCAAGCACCATGGACAATCCTTACCAACTGGTTGAAAACTGGCCTACTTTGCTGCCAGGCCAGACCTGGGGAGCCGCCATTGGTCTTATCCCGGATGATACCGGCGGGCTCTGGATGCTGTTCCGCTCGGAACCTCCCATCAATTACATTAACGCCGACGGGCAGATCACCAAAAGCTTCGGTGATGGCATGATCGTGCAGGCTCACGGTTTTTGCATGGATAACGATGGCAATCTGTGGGCAGGTGACAGCGGCTCTTTCGGGGATGATCCCTCAACCCGGGGTCGTGGATTTCAGATTCACAAATTCAGTCAGGATGGCGACCACCTGATGAGCCTGGGTCAGGCCGGTGTATCAAGAGCCGGTGAGGATACCTTTATTGGCCCCACAGCCTGCGCGGTAGATCCCGCCGGTAATATAGTCATAGCCGATGGGCATTGGCCAAGACCTTCAGACGCTCAGCAGGACGGGGACCGCCTGGTTGTAGTAACTCCAGAGGGTGAATTCATCAGGTCAGTTGGCAAATTAGGCGCTGGTCCTGGCGAATTTATGGGTCCCCACGCTTTGGCATTCGATGCGCAGAACAGGCTATTTGTTGCGGATCGTTCTAATAATCGAATTCAGATTTTCGATGAAGAGCTGAATTTTCTCGATGATTGGCGGCATTTCGGCCGGCCCAGCGGTATTACCATATTACGCGATGGCACTTTGGTTGTGGCCGATTCAGAATCCGGGGCAACTATTCCTGGACCAGGCGTCGCCCCACCGCAGGGTGGCCCAAACGGCAACGCCCGTAATCCTGGATTTCAAGTGGGCATTAGAATTGGCCGGATTAATGGATCCATGCAATATTTCGTTCCCGGCACCAGACCGGAAGGGATGGCTGCCGACAATCTGGGCAATATTTTTGCAGGTCTAACCGGTGGTTGTGATGCAAGCCCATCGGGAGGCTGCCTGCAGAAATGGGTAAGGAGATAGGCGGTTCAGCGTACTGACTCCCTGGTCGCCTGGTCGCAGGCGACCCTGGGAATCTTCCCATTAGAAACAATAATTTTTAACCGGAGGTGTTTCATGAGATTTTTAATTTCCAAATGGAAAACTGCTGCGTTATTTTTCCTGCTATGTATATCCGTGACCGCTCAGGCCGCCGATGATTGGACTCTACCCAGAACGGCAGATGGCCATGCAGATTTGCAGGGAGTCTGGGCGAACAACTCAGTGACGCCAGTGGAGCGCCTTGAAGTATTTGGTGATAAGGAATTTTTAACCGAAGAAGACGTGGCATTCCTGAATCGCCGCGTTGCGGAGATCAAGGCTGGCGGGGGTGATGCCCTGTTCGGTAACGGTGTCCTGGCCGCTGCCTTTTCCGGTGTTGTATCCTCGTCTGATACTCAGACTGGAAATTACAGCCAGGACTGGATGGCGCAACGTACGGTCGATTCGCTTAACACTCGCACATCGCAAATTATTGATCCACCCAATGGGCAGTATCCTCCCCGTACGGAGGCTTCGATTGCCCTGGCGCGAGACAGGAGTGAAAGACGCAGCCGTCCTGCCGAATCCTGGACAGACAGAAGCCTGGGAGAGCGCTGCCTGAGCTTTAGTGCACCATACCTGGGTGCTGGATATAACAGCTATTGGCAGATCGTTCAGTCCAAAGATCATGTTGTCATCGTGCAGGAAATGGCCCATGACGCCAGGATAATTCCTATCGTAGAACACCCCCATATTGATGATGATATTCGTCTTTGGATGGGTGATTCACGAGGCTACTGGGATGGAGATACCCTGGTCGTAGAAACCACGAATTTTTCCGATGCCAGTACTAATGGTCTGGATGCGAGTAACAAGGTGTTGATCGAGAAGCTGAATCGGATAGGACCAAATACTCTTGAGTATAGCGTTACCTTTAACGACCCCGGCGCTTATACCGCTCCCTATACCCGTATACTTAATTTCGACAAGACCGAAGATGCGATTTATGAATATGCCTGTCATGAAGGCAACTACGGCATGTTGAATATTCTCGGCGGGGCCCGTGCTCAGGAGAGATTGGCACAGCAAGGTGGCTCTAATTAGATAATAAATGGGGAAGTAGATGGTTCGCTCAGCGTACTATCTCAATGAATGCTATGTCGCAGGCGTCACTTGTGTTTCGTGGTTGCAAAGTTGCAGGCGTCCCTGCTATTCTGTGGTATTCTTGAATGTCCCCCGGCACCTCATTGGATCTTCAAGCAGGTAATCTTAAATGACTCTCATAAAGCGTTACAAAAACTTAAGCAAGAAGGCAATTGCAATGTTTGGAATTGTTGTGCTGAGCAGCACAGCGCTCTTTGCACAAGATGCCGATGAGGAGAATGAGCCAACAACCGAGGATGTAATTGAGCCAGCAACTCAAGAGGCAATAATAATTGAAGAAATAGTTGTAAGGGCGCAGCGCTCGTTCTTCCTGCTTCGGGCGCAAATAGACACTGCCGAAGATACTTTCTATTCAAATTATAACGACCTCAATGTGAACGATGAATTCGATGTAGATTGTCGGAGTGTTGTCTATACAGGCACTCATATATCAAAACGTGAGTGTTGGCCCGCATTTTTCGACAGGCTGGTTGCACGAAATTCACAGGATTCACTGCAAGGCATCAGTTTCTTAGAAACAATTGGTTCCCTCGCTGCTCAATACGACAATCAATTTGTTAATCTCAGGGCAAATATAGAAAAAATTGCAATCGAAAACCCATCTGTCGCAGACTCATTAATTGAACTGGAGTTATTGAAACAAACTTTGGAAACGAGAAGAGAAGCGTGTATGAAAGAGCCCGCAATCTTGTTTCTACTACGAAAGTGCTATTAGCCAGGATTTCTGAGAGAATAAAAGCTATCTCTATTTGAGTCCACTGCTTCTTTGAAACTCCAAAATCTTTAGCTGATTATCCAAGGGAACCTCAATCCCCTGTCCTCCTTTTTACTAGATTTTTATATAACCATAAAACGCCATATTGTCTATCGGGCGAATTAACAACAGTTGGGCTGAATCTGGATAGGCGCCTAACAGTTCGAGTCGCATTGGGTAAACATAGTATTTATCTGATATGACATCCTCGTAGGTAGGAAACCAGGGTGTTTGCCCGTAGTCCAGAAAATCGCTTACGAATTCTACGGCGCTATCCAAGGCAGGCGTGAGTCGATCGCCACGCATTACACCGGCAATTTGGGCGATACGGGTTTCATCCATGCCGCTGAATCTTACGGAAAATGCTTTTTCGCTATCTCCCGCCCAGGAACCCGTTGGCGAATGGCTATCTATCATTTCAGTATTTCCACTACCGAACCATTCGGTAACGAAACGATACGCGGGATCATCATCGCTAATGCGGCGGTTATCACTTGTGCCAATTTGATAGAACGTAACGGCAAAAAAAATAACAATCCCGGCAAGGCTGAATGCGCCCCATACCATTAAGGCATTTTTAATAAATCCCTTGAAGCTCATGATATTGATTGCCCGGAGTTCGCTTAAACATGGTTACTGATGTTGACTTGCACTGAAAATTAATTCCTGATTTGCGGTAACAATTGACCCGACCAGGTTGATCAGATTCAGCGCTTAACAGCATTATGCATGGCTCAAAATTCAATGCAATTATGCACGCATGGCGACATCAATAAGATTGTAATTTTGTGTGTTATTCCCTCTTCCCAGGCAGGAAAGCCTGCAAGCCGGATATGCGGCACTGAATTTACGCACATACCGTCGGCACCTCCAAACAGTTACTTCGTTAAGTTATTGTCTTTTCAGTATCCCCCGCCTCCAGTGATGTTTATAAGCTAATCCCTCGATCCACTACTGGTTTTTTTAACTCATCCCTCTAAACTCCAAGCTTATGTACAAGACATGCCCCAAGTGCGGTTATAAAAGACAGGCTTCCGATGATTGTTCTGAGGACAAATGTCCTTCCTGTGGTCTTTTCTTCAGAAAGTGGCTCAAGAGCCAGGTTGGGGAAGTAATGCATCCGGACCTGGATTCGCCAGCCAGGTCAAAAAGCTATTTTGTTGGGGCACTGGTGAATTTCTTTATTCGCCCTCGCATCAATATCAAGAAGTCTGAACTCATTCGAGATGTAGTCATCTGGCTCATATTTATAGCCTGGGGGCTCAGTTTTGTGATGATGGACTTTCGCAGCAACGAGATCGGCCAGTCCTGGTTTCATAATGTTAATCTAGTATTTCACGAAGCCGGTCACGTTATCTTCACACTCCTGGGTCGCACCATGGCGATTCTCGGTGGAAGCCTGTTTCAGGTGCTGGTACCGCTGGCATTGATGTTTGCTTGCCTGGTTGTAAACAAGGATAGTTTTGGTGCATCGATAGGCCTTTGGTGGGTGGGGCAAAGTTTGATGGATATTGCTCCCTATATCGCCGATGCGCGGGCACTGCGTTTACCTTTGCTGGGCGGGAGCACCGGTGCGGACCGCCCCGGCACGCACGATTGGGCAAACCTGCTGCGACCAAGAGGGTGGCTAGAATACGATATTCAAATAGCAGCGGCCGTCGACTTTATCGGGTCAGGTATCTTATTGCTAGCGCTGCTGTGGGGAGGCTATATGCTCTATCTGAGTAAAAAAGGGACAGATTTATTTTCTTCAAATGAGATCGAGAAATAGCTACAACGAGAATAATCCGGTTTATTCGGCGTCAGGTTCCTGAGCACACTTTTCCGCACAATCACCGCACACAATTTCATCCGCATCGATTGATGAACCATCCGCCTGACGTCCTGTCCAAAGTTGGAATAGTGCCCAGGCACCAAAAAGGGCACTGAGAAATAAAATTGGCAGAATATAGGCATCCATAGTCTAGGTCGAACTGAATAGTCCGGCAAACCCCATAAAAGCCATGGAGAGAATGCCAGCGATAATAAGATTCATGGCGGTGCCTTCGATCAGTGCTGGCACATCGGACAGTTCACACTCCTCTCTCAGACCTGCCAATAATACCATGGCGAGGGTAAAACCCATTCCCGCGCCCAAGGCATAGACCATGCCTTCAACAAAGCCATAACCACGGTTCGTGGCAAATATGGCGAGTCCAAGAATCGCGCAGTTGGTGGTGATCAGTGGCAGGAATATCCCCAGCGCTCGGAACAGAGCCGGGCTCAGTTTCTTGATTGCCATCTCGATAAACTGGACCGTACTGGCGATGACAACAATGAAGCTGATCAAGCGCAGATAGGGAGCATAGATGAGTAGAAAGGTGTTGAGTATCCAGGCACACAATGCAGTGACCATCATCACGAACATGGATGCCAGTCCGAGTCGAAATGAGGTTTCGAGATTACTGGAAACACCAAGAAACGGGCAGATTCCGAGAAAGTAGGCCAGTACAAAATTGTTGATCAGCAATGCGCCGATAAAGATCCCGATGAGGCTGTCCATTATTGACTACTCCCTTCTACTTCAGCTTCGGCAACCTGTTCCAGGAACATTGCCTTACGCTGNGTCATCCAGTTAAAAAATAGCAGAATCAGCCCAAGTGTCAGAAAGCCACCCGGCGGCAGTATCATAATTACCCAGGGCTCCCAGGCAGGGCCAAACAGCTCAACGCCAAACAGGGTTCCGGTGCCAAATATCTCACGAATACTACCAAGGGAAAGCAGGGCTATCATGAATCCGGTGGACATGCCGAGCGCGTCCATCACAGCAAGACGTGGCGTGCTCTTAGAGGCGAAGGCCTCCTGCCGACCCAGGATCATACAGTTAGCAACGATAAGTGGAATAAAAGCCCCGAGCTCCTTATGCACCGCGGGAACCAGGGCCAGCAGAGTATAGTCGGCGATGGTAACGAAGGTGGCGATGATGATAATGAAACAGGAGATGCGGATCTGTTTTGGAATCAGGTTTTTAAAAATAGACACCAGAAAACTCGAGCCGACCAGTACAAAGAGCGTGGCCCCGCCCATAGCGACTGCGTTAATGGCGGAATTGGTTACAGCCAGCATGGGACACATACCCAGAACCTGAACAAATACCGGGTTGTCTCGCCAGATCCCCTTGTTAAATTCTTCGTAGTCTTCGCTATTGCCTAGTAGTAGCATTTTCTCCCTCGCTGTTGTTATCCGTGCTGATTTGCATTACCGGCTCACTACCCACCGCTGGCAGGTTTTCGAGCCAGGAGGAATTGCTTTCGTTGATGATACTGACTACCGCGCGAGATGAGATGGTTGCGCCGGTAATTGCATCCACCTGATTGTCTGAGACTTTGCGACCCTTCTTGACGACCTCGATGATGGGCTCGATGGGAAGGTCGGCAAAGGCACCAACAAAAACCAGGTCCTTATAAATCTTGTCTCCAAGACCGGGTGTTTCACGACTTTCCAGCACCTCCATCCCTACCACTTTTTTGCTGTCCGGGAGGTAGCCGTACAACAGTTTTATCGTATCCTGAAAGCCTGGCCCCTCGCCGGGAATCGCGTAGCCGACAAAGTTTTGCTCCTCATCGTAGCCGCCATAAATGGTGTTATCACTGGCCTCATCTTCCTGCACCGGAATCAGTTGGTTATTCTCCTGGGCAAGCTGTTGCATCTGGGTCACACCGGGCAGAACTTTGAACACCGCGGCGCGCAATTCCCGCGCTTTGTTTGCAGTAATCGTTTCCAATGTCACTTCGAAAATACCCACGATGCCTATCCCGGAAATTAATCCAGCCAGGGCCAGTATCATAACGAGTCTGGTGGATTTCGGTTCATCCTGCTTCGGAGGATCCCCGCCTGAAGGGTCACGATCTGAACCTATAATGTCACTCATGCCTTTTTCCTCCGCTGGTGCCCGAATATCCGCGGCTGGGTAAAGCGGTCGATCAGGGGTGTTGCCGCATTCATCAGTAGTATGGAATACAGAACCCCTTCTGGCATACCGCCGAATACCCGAATCAATATAACAAGCAGACCAATTCCAATGCCGAAAATCCATGTCCCAAGTGGCGTCGTGGGTGAGGTCACCGGGTCCGTTGCCATGTAGATGGTCCCCAACATCAATCCCCCGGCAAAGAGCGAGAATAGCGGTGCCGGGTAGATCACCGAATCAACAGAATAAAGTATACCCGAGAAGATCAGGACCGTAATGAGAATACTGGCCGGTATGCGCCAATCTATATCTCGCCGCAAATAGAGATAGATTCCACCGAGTATGAGCAATAATGAGCTGGTTTCGCCCAACGACCCTGCAGTATTGCCGAAGAAAAGCAGTGAAATATCGGTCGTCTCCTGATCAAATTTCATCAACCCAAGGGGTGAGGCTGCGGTCAATCCATCGATATCTGTATAGGTAAACGGAAAATCAAAATTAGTAGGTCGAATGGTCCAAAACCCTTCGCTTGCTGTTGACCAGGTGGTCATGGCAATAGGGAATGTTCCTAATAAAAAGGCCCTGCCTACCAGGGCCGGATTAAACAGATTATTACCCAGTCCACCCCAGATGGTTTTACCAAAACCAATGGCTGCAGCCCCGCCAACGAAGGCTATCCACATCGGCAGACCGGGTGGCAGAGTCAGACCCAACAGCAAACCGGTTAACAAACCACTACCATCCATGAAGATTACTCGGCGCTTCTCGGCGGGTATGAACGCCATCTCGGTCAGGACAGCGCCCGCGATGGAGGAGGATATAACCAGTACCGCGCTAAGACCGAAATACCACAGCGCCGCCAGAGTTGCCGGAATCAGTGCGATTATCACATCCAGCATGGCGCTTGGCGTCGTCATGCCCTGAACCAGGAATGGTGCGGTTTGCAGCAGCAGATCAGGATCTTTCGACTTCATTTCTGCTTCGCCTTGGAGTTACGCAGTTGGTCTTTACCAGTTCGAATCAATTGCACAATCGGGATCGATGAAGGGCATGCATAGCTACAACAGCCGCATTCAACACAGTCCATCAAAGAGTAATCCTCCATCTCCTCGAACATGCGGGCTCTTGATAGTCTCGCCAGCCGCGCAGGATTCAGGAAATAGGGACAGGCTTCCAGGCAGCGACCGCAGCGAATGCAAGGGTATTCCCGGTTGGTTTGAACCAGGTCTTCGGTGAATGCCAGGATACCGGAGCAGCCTTTAACAACCGGGGCATCGAGGCTGGCAATGGGACGTCCCATCATGGGACCACCCATGATGACTTCTTTTGTTTCATCCTTGAGCCCACCACAAAATCGCAGCGTTTCACGCACGGGTGTGCCAAGGGGCACGATAAGATTCGCCGGGTAGCTGACACCCGGACCGGAAACCGTGACGATGCGCTCAATCAGCGGTCTGCCAAGGTCGAAGTAGTCTGCGATAGCAACAATGGTGCTGACATTACTTACATTCACTTCCACATCGCGGGGTAATTGGCCTGCCGGTACTTCACGCCCGAAGATGGTACTGATGATCATCTTCTCCGCCCCCTGCGGGTACTTGGCTTCCAGGCCAACCACGCGAACCGGGTCGCCAGGTTTGATGTGATCATTCAGCATTTCTATTGCATCTGGCTTATTGAGTTCAACGCCGATAACAACTTCCTCGGCGTCAAGTTTCTGGCGCACGATTTCTGCCCCTCTAAGAAGGGCCTCCGGCTGTTCCAGCATCACTCGATGATCGTTGGTCAGAAAGGGTTCACACTCAGCGCCATTGATTAACAAGTAGCGAATATTCGCCCCATCAGGGATGGAAAATTTCACGTGGGCAGGAAAGGCCGCACCACCCATGCCCACAATCCCGGCATCCTGTACCGCCTTGACAAAATCTTCTGCAGACATCGAACTCCAGTCGATTGGATCTCCTACTTCGGCCTGCTGTGAGGCATAGGGATCGGCTTCGATTTCTATTGCCTGGGCAAAGTTGCCATCGTAGGCGCGAAATTCCCCGATCTCACTAACCCGACCGGTAACTGGACTGTGCAGAGAGCTTGAGACAAATCCACCCGGAGTGGCGATTAATTCCCCCCTTCGTACCCGTTGGTTTTTCTCAACCACCGGTTTGCAGGGCACGCCGATATGCTGATTCAGCGGCATAACAAACTTTGTGCCAAAGGGAACCCGTTGAATCGGCAGATTCTGGGTTTGTGCCTTCAGGTGCTGGGGATGGACGCCGTTTTGAAAGCTTTTGCTAAGGAGATTAAAAGGATTCATTTAGCCATATCGAGTTTTGCTAATCCGCCGGTTCCGATCGCGCAGGTGCGTTGCTCACCAGACGCACGAGCTGACTGCGTACTTTTCCCGCCACCTCAGACCTGATACCGTCTCCCTGATCTTTAAGTTGCTGCTCATATTCCGCTCTGATCGTTGCGATTTCCGCCTCGTGTTCAGTCTGCACCTGCTTCCTGATCCGTTCCTCTACAGCCTCTGTAAATGGCGTAACAACACCTGCCAGTTCCTGCAAAACTTGCCAGGCGTTTGTGGCCGCTTCGGTGGCATTGATCAGTTGTTCATCGACATCCAGTTGAATTTTATCTTCACCCGACTCGATGGTGATAAACGCGCTCTTGCCCTTGCGTCCTCTTTCATTCAGGCCGATATATTCAGCGAGTTCGACCCCATCATCCGCGTTGCTTGTCGGTTTAAAGTGACTGGAAAATCGCGCTTCGGTAGCTGCCCAATGGGCAATGGTGAAAGGCGCATCTTCTTCATCAGAGGGCGAGTCGTTGGCAGAGATGTCCAAACGGGTACCATGAACACCGGGCAGTTCAGGATTGTAGTTAAAGAGTGGAAATGCCAGGGATTGGGCCGAGAATTTTGCTTGTTGTAGAGTCAGGTATGACTCGAAGCCATGGCGTGCCGGGCTGGGCGTGTGAACACGGACAAACGCCGGTCCTGAATACTTGATCGCATCGGTAACACTTTGCTGATAATGATCAGGTCTGGCGATAGAAATCTGGGCTACATAGGCGGTTTGGCATGCCACTGCCATTAATCCGGTGTTCGTGCGACTATCCTGCGGTCGATCAGCCTTGCTTTGCAGGCCCAGATCGAGGTCCGTGAACGATATTATTTTGATCGGCAGGTCTGAACTCAGCGACCAGAGCAACTGGGCCAGACCGGCACCACCGAGTGTTTCATCATCGCCAACAATGAGCAGCGGTGGACAGATTTGCCTCTCTTCTTCAGACAGATCCTGCCATGTTAGTTGAGTGATTTCTGCCTTGCCAAACTCTACACCTGGTGGCTGCTCGATCTCAAGTCGCGCCAGGCGCAGCAGTGCAATGGCCTCGCAGGTCTCGCGCAGATGCCCTTCGAGCAAACCCGCGGCCATTGGCGATGTCTCATTGGAAAAATCCACAGTCACTGGAGACTGGAATGCATTGTAGGGGAAGACCGCAGCCCAGGAGGTGATGTTGCCGTTGGCTATGGCCAATCCAAAGCGGGAACGGCCAAGCCCCTGTCTGCCACTGGTGAGTTGGGTTTGCAGATCTGCCAGACGTCTGGTGAGATCGAGCAAGCTGCTTAGCCGCGCGGTATCAACTGGAGTGACACCGATACTCGCCTCGACGCTTTTCGCTAGATCGCTCAGCTCAATTATCGGTGACTTGACATCATCGACGCTTTTTTCCAACTGATTCAGATCCTCGTCACTGATCTCGAGAGCCATCACTTTGCGAATCTCACCGCGAATTTCTTCGATTACACTGGCGATCTCTTCGGAAAAAGCGGTAATTGTTGGTTGCTGTTGGTATTCGGTAGCAGCAAGAACCATGCGCATAGCGATTTTTTCACCAGAACCAGCCTCTCCCCCATCACCGCCGGACATGCTCAAAAGGCAGTGGCGGGAAAGATTCAATGCTGCCATGTTATCGACATCATCTGAGCTGAAAACCCGATCGATAGTCTCCGAACTGGTGTCTGGCGTCATCATCCAGGTATTCCAGGCCTGGCGCGCACTGCTTACAGTCGCTTCATCCTGAATCTGAAACAGGATCGCCTCTTCGGCACAGACCTCCTCGCACAGAC
>PBTO01000072.1 GCA_002726595.1 Gammaproteobacteria bacterium
TCTTCGGGGCCATCAGCAGTAGCGACACCTGTTAGATATCGACTGCCGTAACTGGTACGCTGAAAATCCGTCGTCGGGTTTTCCAGCCTTGGTACTTGTCCATTTTCAGGATTGATAATATAGGAAGTGCGGAATTCACCTTTGACATAGGCGAGTGTTGCACCGGGGTCTGTCCAGAACAGGTTGTATCCGCGCAAACCGAAGTCCCGGCCTCCTGCGGGGGGTGCTCCGGTATCCGGATCGATGGCAGGTCCGGCGGCCACGTTTTCCGGCGAAATTCCAGCAATTGCCATTTCCGATACCAATTGTTCTGCCTGCTCGCCCGTAACGACAAGGGGATCGACTCCGGTTATGCGGGTAAGTCCGGTCCGAGATGCATTAGTCCAGGCGCCAGTGAGCTCCGGCCGGCTGCTATCTTGTGCGTGGCTGGATATTGAAGTTAGCGACAGTGCTAATCCTGATGCAATGATTACCTTGTTCTTGAGTGACATGGCCTATTTCCTCTGATTAGCTTACAACCCTCGAACTATAATTGGGGTCAGAGTAAAAATACAGTAGTTCGGACAGGTTCAGGCCGAAAATCCGTAGTACACCCTGATAGGCCTGTTTTAGGTCATTGATACAATAGTGAAGCTCTCGTTGAGCAGT
The DNA here is from genome assembly GCA_002726595.1 of Gammaproteobacteria bacterium. Lineage (GTDB taxonomy): Bacteria > Pseudomonadota > Gammaproteobacteria > Pseudomonadales > Pseudohongiellaceae > UBA9145. The sequence continues at coordinate 649 of PBTO01000072.1, forward strand.
ATTTCGCGCTACACCCCATAATTACAGTATTTTAACCCTGTCTGCATTGCTTATCTTAAGCGGAACACAGGCTTGGTCAAATGGTAAAACTACGATAGCAATTCTCAGTCTGCTACTTCGAGCCGCAGCAGGGCACCATCTTCTTCATCGGTAAGCACATAGAGAAATCCGTCCGGACCCTGCTCCACCTCTCTAATGCGTGAGTTTAATTCAGTCAGCAGGCTTTCCCGGCGGATTTCCTCGCCACGACTATTAAACACAATGCGCTCGATATGGCCGCTACCGGGAATTCGACCTGTCACCAATGAGCCCACAAACAGGTTGCCCTGCCAACTTGGAATCTTGTCGCCGGTATAGAAAGTAATAGCTCCTGGTGCAATCGATGGCCAGAACAGTATCTCAGGCACCGCAAAATTTTCATGCTTAGGTGTGCCAGTAACCCAGTCACCACGGTAGTGCCTACTAAAGGACACTTCAGGCCAACCGTAATTCTGCCCGGCTTCTATGATATTAATTTCATCTCCTCCCTGGGGGCCGTTTTCGCTGGCCCACAGCTCACCGGTTTGCGGGTGGAATGCCAAGCCCAGTTGGTTACGATGACCTACCGAATACACCTCCGGCAAGAACTCGCCGCTGGTCAGGAATGGATTGTCTTCGGGCACAGAACCATCACTGTTCAACCGCAACAGCTTGCCATAATGAGTAGTTGGGTCTTGCGCCAGTTCACCAATTCCCAGATAAGCGGCGGCACCGCCGACAGAGAGAAACAGGGTATTGTCCGGGGCAAATAAAAGGACGGCAGCAGATATGGCAGGATCAGGGTCTGTAGCAACAAACACATCCCTCACCTCGGTTAGTGAATTCTCCACCAACTTACCCCGCGCCAGAGCTATGGTCTGATCTGGCTCATCTCCAGTAAGCAACGGTTTGTGGTAAGTCAAGTAAACAAGGCTGTCGTCTTCCGGGTGCAGAGCGATATCCATAAGACCAGCACGAATCTCACCGGAATAGACAGGCGGTACTCCCTCGATATCATTTTCTAGCAATACTCCTTCCCGAATAATCCGTAGTTTACCCGTATAGCGCTCCGTAATGAGAATGTCGCCGTTGTCTCGAAACACCATGGCATAGGGATTGGCCAGCCCAGTGGCGACAGGTACAACTCGAATCTGAGGCACTTCGAAAGTGGGGATGAGATAGGGTTCCGACGGTGCCTGAACACCAGCATTAGTGTCTTCCTGTCCATTCCCCGGCGAAGAGGCACATAGCAGCGAAAGTAGTAATATGTGCGAATAATTGAATTTCATTGAATCGAGCCCTCGAAGTTTGCTCTGTCAACTGGATTCCGGCAACGAGGCTGTGCTGCACCTCAAGAATTCAGACTCCTCTGCGGAATTGACGTATTCTTGTTTAGCTTTCAGGCTCATTTCTCCCTTCCAACTCTGGGTATAAAAGTTGGTGTTCTCATGCCTGTTACCTCCAAATGCTGAATAAACAGCGCTTTTAGAGTATAAGTAGGATTAAAGTTATGTCAATTGGAACCCACACCTTCATTTGGTGAAAACAAAGCGCTGGTTGACTAGGTTCAAGTCTGCCGGAATCACTTACGTCTGGTTTTCGATGACGTGTGAAACCCGGTATCAATTGTTAATTACTACTGGCAGTATGCGGGCCTATAAGTTAGTTTGCCCGATTGGCATAAAAACAATCTATTTGCAGGAGCAGTCTATGAAAAAAATTAAAGATCTCTTATCCAGTGTGGCTGTCGGCAGCCTGCTTTTCGCCAGCTTTGCTGTGCTCGCCGATGGCAGTTCGGCTGATCTGGTCGCCAACGCGCTCATACACGGTGATCGACCCGCTGCAGATGCGGTCGATGATGAACGGCGCATGCCATTGGAAGTCCTGGCATTTGCTGGCATAGAGGAGGGCATGGCTATACTGGAACTCGAAGGGGGCGGTGGATATTACACGGAAATCCTCAGTCGGACGGTGGGCCCGGCCGGTAGCGTGATCGTGCAGAATCCGCCTTCATTCGATTCATTCCTCGGTGACGGCCCAGCCAATCGTATCGCTGGCAACCGCCTGCCCAATGTGCGAAATACCCGTACTAATTTCGATGAACTGGATGTGGCTGACAATTCGATGGATATGGTCACCTGGATACTCGGTCCACACGAGCTATGGTTTGTGCCCGGGGAAAATGTCACATTGGGAGATCCCGAAGCTTCTTTTGCGGAGATTGTAAGGGTTCTGAAACCTGGGGGATTATTTTTAGCAGTTGATCATATCGCACCGGAGAGTTCCGGTCCTGATGACTGGGGAATCTTGCATCGAGTGAGGGAAAGTACTGTTACCGATTTAGCCGAAGCGGCAGGCCTGGACGTGGTGAGAATCTCGCAACTGCACAAGAATGAGAACGACCCGCTCGATGCGAATGTATTCGATCCTTCCATTCAGGGCAGGACCAGTAAATTTGTCGTGTTGTACCAAAACTAGCCATAAGTTCCGAAGCCGTGTAGGGGCTCTTATCTTCATTACCTGGAGAGATTGAGCTTATACCCGGATTTTAACAACTCTCCCCAGGGCCAATCAGGAAGCAGCAACTATGGCGGAGTACACACCACCGAAGGTCTGGACCTGGGATGTACCCAGTGGCGGTAAATTTGCCAATATTAATCGGCCCACTGCAGGTGCGATAGAAGAAAAAATTCTACCGGTCGGCAAACATCCCTTGCAGCTCTATTCGCTGGCAACACCCAACGGAGTCAAAATTACGATGATGTTGGAAGAACTTCTGGCACTGGGGAACGAAGGTGCTGAGTACGATGCTCATCTGGTTAAGATCGATGGCGAGCAGTTTGGCAGTGACTTCGTCGCGATTAATCCTAACTCCAAAATCCCCGCCTTGCTTGACTACAGCAGCAATCCTCCGACACGAGTTTTTGAATCCGGCGCAATACTCATTTATCTGGCTGAGAAATTTGCCGCGTTCTATCCCGAGGATCCGTCTGCACGAGGGGAATGTCTATCCTGGTTGATGTGGCAAATGGGTGCTACGCCTTACCTCGGTGGTGGTTTCGGTCACTTCTATGCCTATTCTCCAGAGCGGCTTGAGTACCCGATCAACCGCTATGCTATGGAGGTGAAGCGCCAGCTGGATGTGCTGGATCAGAATCTGGCTGAGCGGCGTTTTCTCTGTGGTGAGGAATACAACATCGCCGATATCGCGAATTATCCCTGGTACGGCGCTCTGGCACTGCACAATATTTACGGCGCCGGCGAATTTCTCGATGTGGCTTCCTATAAACACGTCGTCCGTTGGGCTACAGAAATTGAAGAGCGGCCAGCAGTTCAGCGGGGTCGACGGGTTAACCGTGTCTGGGGCCCGGAGGAGAACCAGCTACGCGAGCGACACGATGCGAGTGACTTTGGTTAAAAGGAAACCATAACCGGTCGCTGCTCCAGATGAGCAGTTACGTTTTCATAGGCCAGGGCAAACTCCAGCACCTTCTGATCCTCACCAAATCTGCCCATGATCTGCATACCCATCGATCTGCCCTGTGCGTCGAATCCGACCGGGACATTGACTACCGGGATGCCACCGAGACTGCCCAGAATGACGACCTCCATCCAGCGGTGATAGGTATCCATTTCGCGCCCGTTGATGTTTTTCGGCCAGTGAGTTTCTTTCGAATAGGGAAATACCTGTGCAGTCGATGAGGCAAGGAAGTCATACTCGCCAAATAAACGGTCCAGCTCACTGTACCAGTCGTTACGAATTGAAGTTGCATTTGCAACATCGGTTTCGGTTATGTTGATCGATTGTTCAATTTCCCAGATCAATTCCGGTTTGAGCTGCGCCCGGGTCGCTGGATTATCATACAGATTTTTCGTATTGCCTCTGTACCGTCCTGCGTGCCGCAGTGTGGTCCAGCAAAACCACAGATCCGTCATCGAGAAATCGGGTAGCGTGGCTTCCACATTGGCGCCAGCGCTGGAGACCGCTGCCAGGCTGGATTCGCATAGCTCGAGAATGCCAGGCTCCAGCGCCAGGTAATTATCCAGATTACCCAGCCAGCCGATCTTGATGTTAACAAGACTCAGTGGGTTGAATTGATCCGCCACCGGTCCAACTGCAATTGTCTGTAGTAATCGAATGGTGTCCCGCGTGTTGCGACCCATCGGCCCGGAGGTGGAAAGGCCACGGGTGGCTGAATTGCTATCGCTCATCAGGTTGATGCTGGGCCTGAATCCGATCACATTATTAAAAGCACCGGGATTTCGCAGCGAGCCCATCATATCGCTGCCATCGGCTACCGGCAGCATCTGTGTGCCGAGCCCGCTCGCTGCGCCGCCACTGCTGCCACCGGAGGTCAGCGCCGGGTTGTAAGCACTGCCGGTGGCACCGTACACCGAATTATAGGATTGGGAACCCAGTCCTAATTCCGGTGTGTTGGTCTTGCCGATGAATATAGCTCCTTCGCTGCGGATACGTGCAACCAGGCCGCTATCACTGTCCGCGATGCGATCGGCATAGAGTGGTGATCCGCTGGTAAAACGCAGACCCGCTACCGGCGTCAGGTCCTTCGCTGCATGGGGCATGCCATGCATCCAGCCACGATACTCGCCCCGGGCCAGTGCCTGATCTGCTTCTTGAGCCTGACTGAGCAAATCGTCATCATCCACCATACCGACTATGGCGTTGTAGACAGGGTTGTAGTTGTGAATTCGGTCCAGATAGGCTTGCATGACCTCGGCACAGCTGGCATGTTTCTGATAGATCGCGGCGGACAGATCAGTTGCATCCAGGCTGGTCAGGTCGGCTGGCAGTGTGGCGGCAAAGAGCCTGCGCGACCTGCCCGCAGGCAGTGACAACCCTGCTCCCAGTATTGCGGTACCACTGATAAATTGACGTCTGTCTATGTTGTGAACCTCATTTTGTTCTTGTTATCTTGTCGAAATTCCATTATTCATCAACTGGAATCAAGCGCAAGTTAAATTTAGCCAATTTTTGTTAAGCTCTTATACGCAGGTAATGCAATGAAGACAGACGAAGAACCTATAGTAGTTGAACAACAATTCAACCGATCCGTGTCTGATCTCTGGAACGCCATCACTAATATCGATGAGATGCGGCAATGGTATTTCGAGAACATTCCAGAGTTTGAGGCCCGGGTGGGATTCTGCACACAGTTTTCGGTCGAAGCCGGCGACAGGATCTTTCCACATGTATGGGAAGTAACCGAAGCTGAGCCTCAGCAAAAATTGGTTTACAACTGGAAATACGATGGCTATGCGGGAGATTCATTCGTCATTTTCGAGCTGTCAGGCGATGGGCAGTCCTCACATCTACGGGTCACCAGCCGCATAGTGGAGGATTTTCCAGATGATATTCCGGAGTTCAACAGAGAAAGTGGTGTTGGGGGCTGGACTTACTTCATTAAGGACAGTCTGAAAGCCTATCTGGATGAGTAGAAGCGGGTGTTAGTTTAAAAAGGATAAGCAGATGAAAAAATTTTTTAAGATAGGCGCATCAGGTATATTGCTGGTGCTAATCGTGGCATTGGTGTCGCTGCGTACATTCGGCTATGAACCGCAGGATCAGCGTCCAGGCTTGTGGGTCAAGGGTGAACTGGTTGCCGGGCCTGTGACAGACTGGTCGTTTTCCAATCAGTTCGAAGAAATATTTGTGCAGACAAATACCCGCTACGGGATACCCCATTCAATTACTACCTACTGCACTACCTACAACGGCGACTTCTATCTTTTCTCGGCCTACTACCAGGGGGGTAGTTTTCCTGAGGGAAGAAGCTGGAACGTCAATGTGATGCGGGACCCGCGAGTGCGACTGAAAATTGGTGAGCAGCTATATGACCAGACTGTGAGTTATATTCTTGACGATGTCACCAAAGAACCGGTTTTACAAAGCTTCATCGAAAAATATCCGCAGTGGGATAGTCCCGGTATCGACAATGTTCACATTTTTCTGGTGGGACCGTCGAGATAGAGACTAGGCTAAGTAGACTGCTTTATTTAAAGGTCAATTAACCCAACGGCGCAGCGAAAAAATCAAAAAACAGATACATAATCACGGTGCAGGTTACCAGTGTGAGTAGCATCACTGGCAAACCCTTTCGAAACCACAGTCCTGGCGTAATTGCCAGGCTTGGATCGCCAGCATCTTTCGCCATCTTCTCCGAGATTGTAACGATGAAGACATTGGCGGTAGAGCCCAGGTGAGTGCCATTGCCACCCATACCAACACCGGCAGCCAAACCCCACCATAACGGCGTCACATTTATACCCTGTGCCTCCATGCCCAGAATGATCGGGATCATCGCAGCCGTGAACGGAATATTATCGATAGCAGCGGATAACACAGCAGACACCCACATCAACATAATGGTTGCCATTAACAGATCACTTTCCACATAGGGCACAATGAATGAGCCGATAAACTCAAGAAACTGACTGTGCTCAACTCCACCGACGATGATGAACAGGGACACAAAAAACATGAGTAGCGCCAGTTCGGTATGGGCGAAAGCCTCTTCCATATCGATGTCTTTGGCGACAAATATCAACGCTGTCAAACCTATAGCGGTCACGAACCACGGCTTCCAGCCCAGCCTCTCCGACGCGATAAATCCGATAACCATAATGCCAAGCGCTGCCAGTGCCCCATACCAGGTTCTGGGATCGGACAGGGGTTCTCGGTTGCTCAGATTCAACTCTTGCGGGGTAACAGCGAGCTCTTGTTTAAACAGGTAGCGAAGAAAAAATAAAATAACAATCCAGGCTACGAAAACCGGAACCTAACCCGCTTTTGAACACACCTCAATCTACCAAAGAAGAGGTGTGAAATGGCAAGACGAAAGCATTACATTTATTACGATGANAATTTTAAGGCGACGGCAGTATCGCTATCAGAGATATCCGGTGTTTTAACAAAACACGTAGCAGAGGCTCTGAATATTCATGAAGTTATGCTCTATCGCTGGCGCATGGAAATGCGACGAGGAGAGATCATGGCAAAGAAAAAGAATATCAACATAGACCCCCAGGTGAAGTCAGAACTTAAGCGTCTGAGAAAGATTGAGCGAGACCACAACCTCCTAAAGGAGGAGCATGACCTTTTAAAAAAAGCCATCCAATTCTCTTCACAACGAAAAGGGAAATCTTTGAGTTCATAGATAGGAATAAGGATCGGCACAGTATAGCCCTGATGTGTCGTGTTTATAGTGTCACCCGAGACGGTTACAACTCCTGGAGAAGGCGAGGCCCATCTTTGAGGAGGCAGGAGGACAGTGAGTTATATGTCCTTATAAAGGCGGTTTTTGACAAGCATGATGGGTGTTACGGCAGCCCCAAGATTACTCGAGTTTTGCGGAGAAAGGGATTGCGTATAGGTCAGAAGCGAGTGGCCCGGATCATGCGTGAACACGGGCTTAAGGCGGTAAAGTCGCGAATATACAAGGCGAAGCCAGGCTTGAAGGAGCGCGTTTATAAGATTCCCTGTCGAGTAGAGAATTTGACGTTGAGCGGATTAAATCAGCTGTGGGTGGGGGATGTCACGTATATCAAGTTGGAAGACGGGAGTTGGCAGTATTTATCAGTAATCATGGATCGATTTAGCAGGAGGATTATTAGTTGGTCGCTGAGTGATAGTCGTGATGTCAACTTGACCTTGGCCTGTGTAGAACGTGCTGTGAGGAATAGGGGCCACCATCAGGACCTGCTATTTCATTCGGACAGAGGAGTCGAGTATCTTGCTGGGGGATACCAGGAAAGGCTACAGCGCTACGGGATAGCCCAGAGTATGAACCGGGTGAGACAGATGAATGATAATGCCTTTATTGAGTCGTTCTTTCACCTGTTTAAGACAGAGCGGATCAAGCGAGTGGTCGTGAAAACGGTGGATCAGCTAAGAGGAATCATTACTGAATATATGCGCTACTACAATTACGAAAGGTCTCACTCATCTATCGGGTATATATCACCCAATGAATTTGAGTGTAGAATGCAAAGTTAACAATACGGTGTGTGCAAAAGCGGGTTAAGTTCCTGCGCTTCGCGCCCTCTTTATAAAAAGCGTTATGTGTCTCGGTTTTTCTAACAACGCATAATTCCAAATAGCGAAGGGATAGTTAGCACATGAAAGAAATACCAGCATCAGCTACATCATATTTGAAAACGCGCGAATTTACGGAAGAAACAGTACCTGCTGGGTTATTGAAAGCTCATAAAACAAAGGAAGGAACTTGGGCTAAGATTAATGTAACTGAAGGTCTGCTACATTATCGAATTCTTGAGCCGGAATATGAGGAAGTGCTGTTATCTAGCGAGAAGTATGGTGTGGTTGAACCAACCATACTTCATGATGTAGAACCCAAGGGAAAAGTTCGATTTCATTTAGAGTTTTTTCGTGACTAATCCAATATGGTCTACCGACATATAACAATCAAATCAAAAGAGATTGAACTTACCCCGAAAAAATTGACGATCTAGAATTAGACTCAAATTTTGTCTAAAGGAAATACAGTCAAAATCTCGCTGCTTGCGGGATCTCGCAGCTCAAACTGCGCTGGATAACTCCTGCCCAGCGCTTCATCAAAGGTTGAACCATCATTCAGGTCGCTGATAATAAAAACCACTCTGCCAGTGACGCTGCGCCCGGGCGCCAGCTCTAATGGGGAAAACTCATATTCATCGTTGCGACTTAACATATTTCTCACTGTGGATTCCACGCTCAGACTTGTACCGGTTATTTCTCGCCTGACCGCGCGAAAGAGGGCGTCTTCATTGTTGCCATCCGTCATGCGCAAATAGACATCGGCTGAACGCGTATACAGTTCGTTATTTGTCACAGTTATTGTCGGTGTATAGATGGGATAGGCAAAACCCACTTCGATTATGCCATTGCTCGAACTATCAGTAATCAATTGACTTTGTATTTGTTCCGCAGTTATTCCTCCGCCTGCCTGAATGGGTAGCATATAAAGGAAATAAAAGAAACTCGGCAGGGTTGCAGGAAGGCAGACGACCAATGCATAGACACCGAGGCGATTGGTAAATAAAGGGTTAAATGGATAGACAGCAATGAGCGCAGCAAGAATTGCGGCAGCTACTATAACGGCCCGCAGTAACAGTGACTGATTACCGAGAAGTACCAAATTTTGGGTAAAAAACACCAGAATCACCGTGGCAAGGGTAATTGCAAAAACACTCAAGCTTAATTGACGCCATCCAACAATCATATTGATTTCTACTAACCTGAAAAATTCACTGTTGCCTGTTACCCGGGCCGCCAGGCCACGCTAAGTCATCATCTCTCCCTGGGCTTGCTTGTCCGCATGGTAGGAAGAGCGTACCAACGGAGCGCTCGCTACGTGTGCAAAGCCAAGACTCTGGCCAAATTCCCGTAGTTCTGCAAACTGGTCCGGGTGGACGAATTCTTCCACCTTGAGGTGATCTCTACTCGGCTGCAAATACTGACCGAGTGTGAGCATATCTACATTATGCTGTTTAATATCTTGCATGACTTGCCTGACTTCAGCCAATGTTTCACCGAGCCCCAGCATCAGCCCTGACTTGGTGGTGACGTTCGGTCGCCGCAGTTTATACCCCGCAAGCAAATCCATAGAATACTGATAGTCAGCTCCCGGGCGAACCTTGCGATACAGGCGCGGTACCGACTCCAGGTTATGATTAAAAATATCGGGTGGCTCGCGCTCAAGAATCTCCAACGCCACCTCCATACGCCCACGGAAGTCGGGAACCAATATTTCTACCTGTATGTCCGGGCTGCGCCGTCGTATTTCGATGATGCAATTGGCAAAATGCCCTGCCCCGCTATTTTTTAGATCGTCACGATTTACCGAAGTGATTACTACATATTGCAAGCCCATATCCGCGATGGCTGTAGCCAGCTCAACTGGTTCTTTTTCATTCAGAGGCCTGGGTTTCCCGTGGGCGACATCGCAAAACGGGCAGCGCCTTGTGCATATATCACCCATGATCATAAAGGTTGCGGTGCCGTTACTGAAGCATTCACCCAGATTCGGGCAGGATGCCTCTTCACAAACTGAGGCTAACTGGTGATTCCTGAGTTTCTGTTTGATGGCATTGATTTTCGGCGACGCGGATATTTTTACCCGAATCCAATCCGGCTTTTGCGGTATTTCGGTAGTTGGAACAACCTTTATCGGGATGCGTCTTACTTTTTCTGCACCCCGTAGTTTTTCGCCTTCTAACAGGCTGTTACGTCGTTTTCGATCTACCATTTCAATCCGATTTTAGTTTTCAGTGAGTCTGTATCTCATAGCCAAGATTTTGCAACAACCGATCCAGCAGAATATTGCTCACCGATTGCATTAAATGCTCTTTTTGTTCCACAAAATCGGCTATCTGGGTGACTTCCAAGCCCTTGAATCCACAAGGATTAATATTAGCAAATGGCGATAAATCCATATCCACATTGAGACTCAAGCCGTGGTAACTGCAACCATTTTTTATGCGCAGGCCCAGTGCAGCTATCTTAGCATCATCTACATAAATCCCTGGAGCTCTGGCACGGGTTTTTCCGGGTATTTCCAATCGATCCAGTGTTTCGGTGATTGTTCGCTCGATAAGTTCCACCAGGTCACGAACACTCAGTTTTCTCTGCCTTACATCCAGCAGCAGGTAAACTACAAGCTGTCCAGGGCCATGGTAGGTTACCTGGCCCCCTCTATCAATTTGCACCACCGCTATTTTGCCTGGTTTTACAATGTGTTCGGGCTTGCCTGCCTGGCCCTGCGTGTACACCGGTTTATGGCTAAGTAACCAGATCTCATCTGTGTTGTTCTTCGGAGGATGTTCAGCGCGGTAACGCATGGATTTCCAGATTGGCTCGTAGTCTTGCAGCCCGAGTCTGCGCACGATGAGTTCAGCTTGATCTGCCGGTGCAGATTCAAGTTTCCTGGCTCGAAACCACTTGTAATCTGACAGCTGCAATATTCGGGGAGCCTCTGCTTTATCGGTCAAACTCTTCCTGGCACCTGCAAGCTGCCGCTGCAATACGCAATTCGCAACTTCGGTCGCCGTTCTCTATAACACGATTTTAACGCTTGCTATGGCTTTAAGGTCCAGAAATATCTGACTAATCTGTTGCTCACCCGTTGCCTCGATAGTCACAGTGAGCGATATATAGTTGCCCTTGCGGCTTGGCTGGCGTTTCAGATTTTGCGGAGATACCCCTCCTGTATGACGTTCAAATACCGCCAGCACTACAGCCTCGAATTCCTCGCTTGCGTGACCTATTACCTTGATTGGATAATCACAGGGAAATTCAATTTTAGGCACTTTCTCGTCGCGGGAACGAACCTTAACAGTCATAGTCATTCATGAACTATTCAGAGAACAGACCTGAGAACATCAGCGTGATCGAGTCTATAGAGCGTTTGAAAAATCCACCCTGCTCGACTTCCTGCATGGCAATCACATCGCCCTGGTACAGCAGATCATTGTCCAGCATGACATTGACTACACCCATGATCTGGCCATTCTCCAATGGTGCGCGAATAATTTCATCGACATCCACAGTCGCCGTCATCTGCTCTGCCTGGCCACGGGGAATAGTAATATAGACCTCTTCCTCAATGCCCAGATCAACTGCACTCTGACGGCCAGACCAAACCGGCACATTTGTCAGCACCTGATTCGCATCATAGAGCTTGTGGGTCTCATAATAGCGAAAACCATAGGTCATTAGCTTCTGTGTTTCGATTGCCCGGGCCTCTTCACTTGCCGTGCCCATTACTACGGTGATAAGCCGCATCCCATCGCGTTCTGCCGAGGCGACCAGGCAGTAACCCGCCGCGTCAGTCCAACCCGTTTTCATCCCATCAACATTGCGATCTCTGAATAACAGGGTATTGCGATTAGGCTGGCGAATGTCGTTATAGGTAAACTCTCGCTCGGCATACATTGGGTAGTAATCCGCGTGCCGTACTATGGTCGCTCGGGCAAGTGTGGCTAAATCCCGTGCAGACATGGTGTTGTAATACAGCTCCGTATCCAGGCCGCTGGAATTCATGAAAAAGCTGCTATTCATGCCCAATACTTCAGCATACTGATTCATCATGTCAGCAAACGCTTCTTCACTGCCAGCTATGTGCTCGGCAATCGCGACACTGGCATCGTTACCTGATTGAATGATGATTCCGCGCAGCAAATCATCTACTCTAACCTGGGTGTCCACGCCGACAAACATCTTGGAACCTTCCATGCGCCAGGCTTTTTCACTGATGTGAACCTCATCACCTAAACTCAAATTGCCACTGAGAAGTTCCTCGGTTGCAATATAGGCGGTCATGATCTTTGTGAGACTGGCCGGCGGCAACGCTTCATCTGCATTTTCTTCAATAATAATGTGGCCTGTTTTTGCATCGAGCAGAATATAACTGGTAGCTGCTATATCCGGTGCGCGGGGTATGATCGCGGGAGCGGCAGTTACGGAGGCCGTACACAAAATAACCAACAGCAAACTTGTCTGCCTTGCTGACCATCGAGTGAAACCGGTAACGAAAACAGGTATTTTGTTCTCAAAAAACATAGTGAAATTCCATCTAGGGAGCCTCTGAATAAGCCGTAATCTGATACAGAAGCGAAAAATTTGTGGGAAAACGAGGCCTGATGTTACTCAGTCACAGTGTACGGATTTCCCAGGTTTGCAGCAACCACCCGTTCGGTAATTTGCTGGATCTCGCCCGGATCATTGACCGGACCTACCCTGACCCTGTGCAGGGTGCCGCCAGTGGCTTCATTACTTGACTGAATGAACACTCTGCGATCAGTCAATTGTCTAAGTCGATTGGAAATTCTATGGGCCGCCTGCAAGTCAGCAAATGCGCCTACCTGTAAATAGACTTCCGCTCTTGAGCCGCCGGTAGCCGCCCCAACATTATTGAATCGGATGTCTCTGGCAGAGGCCGCCACATCGCGGTATGAACCGGTTGGCACAACTGCCTCCAGTTGTACCCGCGCTGTACCCCTGTCTGCATAACCTAATTTCAAAGCGGCGGCATAGGACAAGTCGATGATTCTGTCACCGTGAAATGGTCCCCGGTCGTTGACTCTCACCACGAGCGAGCGATTGTTATCCAGATTGGTTACCTTAAGAAAACTCGGGATCGGCAGGGCCTTATGTGCGGCCGATGACTGGTACATGTCAAACACCTCACCATTGGAGGTCTCGTGGCCATGGAACTTTTCGCCATACCACGAAGCCACCCCTGTTTCCCGGTAGCCATCTTCGCTTGGCATTACATAATAGGTCTTGCCAAATACAGTGTAAGGACTTTTGTTGCCAGCCATGGTGCGATTAACCGGTTGCGGTATTACATCCGGAATTGCAGCTATATCGACATCACGGGTTGGAGCCCTGTCCTGTCGAATGCTGTAGCGACCGGCATTGGCCGACTCAGGCGGTGGTGCAGTACTGCCACATCCGATCAGAAGCAACAAACTACCGCCGATAAGAAAGTACCGAAATAAGTGTGGTTTTACATTAAATCGCTGCATTAAGTTATTAACCGAGTAGGCCAGAGAACCCTTTGAATTTATTAACTTAGCGTCCGTTAGCGCGATTTTATTAGCGCTCACAAGTGCAAATCAGGTCGAAATACACCGCGGTTTCAATCAAAATGGCAGATTCTAACAATCCTTGCTAAATAAAGTCTTATCTTTCAATAGGTTACCTTGATTTAAGGTGGCCGTGGGTTTTGATGGACATCAAAATGCCAAATCCGATGAAGAGAGTGACAATGGAAGTGCCACCACGGCTGATGAGGGGCAATGGCAGGCCGATGACGGGTAGCAATCCGGACACCATGGCCATATTGACAAACACGTAGAAGAAGAATGTCAAAATAATACTGCCTGCCAGCAGGCGACTGAACATATCTTGAGCACCGAAGGAAATATAGAGACCTCTGGCAAGCACAAATAAATACAAGGCAATCAGGAACAATACGCCGAGCAGACCAAATTCTTCTGCCAGTACGGCCAATATGAAGTCGGTATTACTTTCAGGAATAAAATCGAGTTGGGATTGAGCCCCCTCGCCCCAACCCTTACCGTAGAGACCACCGGAACCGATGGCGATCTGGGATTGAATAATATTGTAGCCAGCACCTGTGGGATCCCGATAAGGATTAAAAAATGTGAGAATTCTATTTCTTTGATGTTCCTGGGCAATAAACAAATACCAGGCGGGAGAGACTAGCAAAAGCGCAAAGAGTCCGGAAAAAATAATGCGCCAGCGAATTCCCGCCAGTAACACCACAAATACACCTGACATGGCAACCATGATCGCGGTACCGGTATCGTTCTGTACAATAATCAGCGCTGCCGGTATCAATATCATTAATGCAGACCAGAACAGGTGTTTAAAGCGCGGCGGCAGGGGCCGGCTGGCCAGATACCAGGCGAGAAGCGCAGGAACTACGAATTTCATCAGCTCAGAGGGTTGGAAACTTGGCAGACCGGGTAAGTCCAGCCAGCTGCGGGCGCCATTCGCTTCTACGCCAATTAACAGCACCATGCCCAGCAATGCCAGCCCCCCGGCGTACATCGAAGGTGCCCAACGCCGGAAAAAGTGTACGTCGAACTGGGCCACAAAAATCATCACCACCACGGCTACCAACATGGTTAGCGCCTGTCTCTGCACCTCAGCCGCGTTTTCTCCGCTGGCACTGTAGAGCACCATGAGGCCAAAGCAGCCCAGCAGTATCAAGCTGACTAGTAAGGGGGGGTCTAAATGGAGCATCCGCCAGATAGACTTCGATCGAAGATTATCTGAACTAAATCCGCTGTACTGGCGGATGAAATCCTGATTAATCATCGGCTGCAACGGCTAGTGGTTCTTCGGCAGCTTCCATTGCGGCAAAATCGATCTGCAGTATGTCCAGCAAATAGGTATCAATGACCTGTTTGGCAATTGGGCCGGCGACACTACTACCATGCTCTCCATTTTCGACAAATACTGCGACTGCAATCTGGGGTTTTATATTTGGATTTTCCGCCGGAGCAAAGGAAATAAATAAACCATGATCCTTGTTCAGATCAGAAACCATTATATCTTCACTCTTCAATACAGCCTGGCTAATTCCCACTAACTGGGCAGAACCTGATTTGCCTGCCATCTTATAGGGCATATCCCTGTCGGCCATTGCGATCGCCTCGAACGCAGTACCATAATCTCTGAATGTGTCATTAAAAGTCCGGTGCACAACCTTGGTCATTGCTTCCTTAATATAGCGCCAATAGTCAGGGTCATCGAGCATTACATCTGGAACTGGATTTGCAATAACTGGGTCAAATGGCTCGTCCTCAACGGCTTTCAGCATTCTGGGTTGAACCACTTTGCCGTCATTGGCAATAATGGACACGGCTGTTGCAAGTTGTAAGGGTGTGGCCCACATGTAACCCTGCCCAATGGAAGAATTAATTGTGTCACCTGGATACCAGGGCTCACCGCGGCTTGCCATCTTCCACTCACGTGAAGGTAAAACACCGGTACGGGCGTAGTTGATATCGAGCGTAAAATTATCGCCAAAACCAAACCTGGACATGAAATTGTGAATGCTATCTATGCCCATTCGATTACCCAGATCGTAGAAAAAAGTATCACAGGATTGGTAGATCGCTTTTTGTAAATCTGTGTGCCCATGACCACCACCGATTACTGTGCGCAGAGTGTAATCACCCCACCTGTAGGAAACGCCTGGCAACCTGAAATAGCCAGGGTCTTCAATGGTAAACTCATAGTCCACCTGTCCATTATGTAAGCCACCCAGACCCAGGAATGGTTTTATCGTTGAGCCAGGAGGATAGGGATTGGTAGTGCGATCAAATAGTGGCGTATTGATTTCATCCGTTACCAGAACGCTGTAGTCTCTGCTGCTTATTCCGGTCACAAACAGATTTGGATCAAACCCGGGCTTGCTTACCATCGCCAATATGCCACCGGTTGAAGGTTCGATGGCAACAACCGCGCCACGAAAATCTCCCAATGCTTTCTCCGCAGCTATTTGCAATTGACTGTCCAGGTGCAGAGTAATATTTTTTCCAGCTACCGGGTCAGTGCGATCGAGTCGCCGCATCACCCGACCCCGATTATTTTTTTCTACAATTTCATAACCGACCGTGCCATGTAAAATATCTTCATAGGTTCTTTCAATTCCGGTTTTACCGATATGATTAGTGCCGCCGTAATTTTCCTTTTGCAGGTCATCGAGGCTATCCAGTTCTTCGCGATTTATTTCTGAAACATAACCCACAGAATGGGCTGCCAAATCTGCTAACGGATAATGACGAACAAATTGCGGTTCGATACTTATCCCGGGGAACAAATGTTCATTGACTGCAATCCTGGATTTTTCCTCGTCAGTCAGTACATAACGCAACGGCACAGATGAATAAGGTACTCTATTGCGCTGCATACGATTATTGAATTGCTCAATGTCGTCGTCGGTCAAGCTGATAAGCGTTGAAATAGTTTGCAGCGCTGTATCCAGATCTTCGACCTGTTCCTTCACCACAGTGAGATTAAAGATAGGCTGATTATCTGCCAGTAAATCGCCGTTTCGATCGAAGATGAGCCCGCGCGCCGGGGGTACATATTGTGAGTGCAGGCGATTGCCATCGGACCGGGTAGAGAAGTAATCGTATTGAGCGATCTGCAGATTAACCAGTTTGAGAATTAATGCAGCGAACAGAAGAAAAATTAAAGCNGCNGCAACGATAAGGCGGCGATTAAATATCTGCCGCTCACTCTCATGGTCTTTTAGTTGCCACTTTCCTGACATATTGAAAAGTACTTGTCTATTTTTGCTTTTGATTTATACGTATTCTAGCTTGTAGTCGGCAAATTCTNCAGCGTCTGAAGACAGCTTAGGCCACGATTTAACCAATTAGTTTAATTTCTGCCATAAGGATGTCAGTTTACATGCTTTTTGTGCAATTATTTAGGGATAAGAAGCAAAAAAACCAACTATTTAGTACTTTGCCACAGTCCTCCCCAAAAATTGCCACCATTTAACCACTGTTTGCCTTTTTTCCTCCCAAATCAATCCCTGTGATAGGGGTGGCCATTAAGAATAGACCAGGCACGGTACAACTGTTCAGCCAGCAGTACTCTAACCAGAGGATGGGGCAGCGTTAGGGCAGACAATGACCATTGTTCGGCCGCCCTGGCCAGGCATTCCTGCCCAAGGCCATCGGGCCCGCCAATTAGCAATGTTACATCTTGCCGGTTCTGCTGCAAATTTCTCAATCGCTCTGCCAGACCAGCGGTACTAATTGATTTGCCACCGATCTCCAGAGCAACCACATAGTCGTCCGGTTTCAGCCTAGCCAGCATCGCCCGATCTTCTTTTTGTACACATTGTACAATATTGCTGGATTTGCTTCGTTTGGCAAGCGGTACTTCCTGGAAAGAAAAGTTCAGCGCTTTAGACATTCTTTTCTCATATTCCGTGACACCTTCTTTCACCCAATTTGGCATTTTCGTACCAACACAGAGGATGTTTATTTTCATGCTTTACTGGTTTCCCTGGCCTCGCTTTTTGCTAATTTAAAACTCCATAATTCTTCCAGATTATAAAGAGCGCGTACTGGCGCCATCATGAGATGAACCACGACCCCACCAAGATCCACCAACACCCATTCAGACTGTTGCCTGCCCTCGACCCCAATCACCTCGACTTTGGCTTCCTGCATTTTTTTAACAACTTCATCGGATAATGCCTTGATATGAGTACTGGAACTACCGGTTACAATGATCATATAGTCTGTTATCGAAGTTAACTTTTTTACATTGATGCAAAGAATGGATTGACCCTTAATTTCTTCGAGAGCAGCGACTACCAGTTGTGATAATTTCTTACTATTCACTTAAACACCTGTTAATTCCTGACTACCTCAGAGTGATATAAATTATTTGATCTAATATATCGAGCCACAGACTCATCCAGAAAACCATCCATAGACTCATTGGCGCCAAGCCTTGCTCTTACCTGCGACGATGATAAGGGGTAATCGAAATCCTCAACAACTATTATTTTGCCGCTGGGCGCAGCAAACAACTCCTTGTTCGATTTAACTTTACGCAAATCGAATGCAGTTGCTATCCTGGTGGATTCAGAAATATCAAAAGAGGCACGATTAAGAATTGCAAAATGGCACAGCTCAAACAAATCCTGCCATTTATGCCATTGTGGCAGCGAATCAAATGAATCTGATCCCAGAACAAAAAAGAAATTTGCTTCCGGGTATTCCTGCTTGAACTGCTTTAACGTATCGACCGCATAGGATATGCCCCCGCGCCGAATTTCGATTTCATCGACTACAATTTTCTCATCCCTTTCGCATGCCAATTCCAGCATTGCGACACGCTGCACAGCACTGCAAAGGGTCAAGTTGCGATGATTAGGTACATGACAGGGAACCAATCTTAGCAGATCAAACTCGAGTAGCTGCAATGCTGTTCTTGCAGCTTGCATATGCCCGTTATGCACAGGATCGAACATGCCACCAAGTATGCCGATTCTTGCTGTCATTGTCGGATGTGACCGTCTCCAAGCACGACAAATTTTTGTGAGGTAAGCCCTTCCAGACCAACAGGGCCACGGGCATGTAGTTTGTCTGTCGAAATACCGATCTCCGCGCCCAGTCCATACTCGAAACCATCGGCAAAACGCGTGGACGCATTGACCATCACTGAGCTTGAATCAATTTCGCGCAAGAAGCGCTGTGCAGTGTGGTAATCTTCCGTGACAATAGAATCTGTATGTTGCGAACTGTAATCATTAATATGGGTTATGGCTTCATCTACTCCTGCCACAATCTTGATGGATAAAATAGGTGCCAGGTATTCCGCGCCCCAGTCTTCCTCCGTTGCCGGCAACAGGCCTTCAGCAATTTTCTGGCTTTCCTCGCAGCCTCTAAGTTCGACACCGTGGGCGGCAAACTGGCGAACCAGTTCCGGCAGAACTGCTGAAGATACTTCACTGGCAATTAACAACGACTCCAGTGTGCAGCAGGTTCCATAACGCTGCGTCTTGGCGTTTACTGCAACCTTGACTGCCTTGTCCAAATCCGCTTTCTCATCAATATACACGTGACAGTTGCCATCCAGATGTTTGATAACAGGAACTTTTGCATCACTGCTGATGCGTTCAATCAAACTCTTACCACCTCGGGGAATAATGATATCCACGTAGTCAGGCATGGTTATTAGTTTACCAACGGCATCTCTGTCGGTGGTCTCAACGACCTGTATTATCTGCTGGTTCAGATTTGCTTCAGCCAAACCTTCGGCAATACATTGAGCTATTGCCTGATTGGAATTGATTGCTTCGGAGCCGCCGCGCAGAATGGTGGCATTGCCCGATTTCAGGCACAAGCTCGCCGCTTCACAGGTCACATTGGGACGGGACTCATAGATAATTCCAATCACGCCGAGAGGCACCCGCATACGCCCAACCTGGATGCCGCTTGGGCGGTACTTCAGGTCCGAAATCTCACCTACTGGATCATCCAGCGCCGCAACTTGCTGCAAACCCTCGATCATGTCATCAATGCGTTCAGATGTTAGCTCGAGCCGATCCATCAGGGCAGCATTGAGGCCCTTTTCCACACCCGCCTTTAGATCAGCCCCATTGGCATCCAGCAGCCCTTGCCGATTACTATCAATTGCCTTGGCAATGGCCAGCAGCGCGCTGTTTTTCTGGGCTGTGGTAGCTCTGCCTATCTCCCGGGAAGCAGCTCTGGCCTGCTTTCCCAGCTCCAGCATGTAAGTTTCAATGTCTGTCATGGTCCTATCCAACACAGGCAAACCTTAAAGCAGTGGCTCACTAACGAAGGTGGCGGATTATAACCCAAGCTGCCGCCAAATGACGCACTATTCTCAGCTGTTGGCTGGGACGACGAACTATACTTAGGTACACATTGCGATTATGCTCTGTGTTTCACCGCAAGTTGGATACGATGGAAATACCAGAAGACCGGCTTAATGCGACTGAAACAGCGTTTGCGCCATCAATAGCGCAGGCGCTGACCCCTGTTGTGGTATTGATTTTCCTGCTGTCGTTTTCTGTTTACCTGTTTGGTGAAGACGCCAGCTATGGGCCTAATCAAATAGCCCTTTGCGTGGGCGCTGCTGTGGCCGCCCTGATTGGCTGGAGGAATGGTAGTAGCTGGGAGCAAATCGAAAACAGCATTGTTGCCGGAATAGCCATTGCACTCAAACCTATTTTGATACTGTTTAGCGTAGGTTTGTTAATCGGCAGCTGGATCTTATCCGGTACCGTGCCAACAATGATCTATTACAGTCTGTTGATACTGGACCCAGCTATCTTCTACGTCGCGAGCTGCTTGATCTGTGCACTGATCGCACTCAGCATAGGCAGCTCGTGGACTGTGGCGGGTACCGTCGGTATAGCGCTCATAGGTGCTGCCGCCGGCATGGGTGTTTCGGTTGAAATTACCGCCGGCGCGATTATTTCCGGCGCCTATTTTGGCGATAAGATGTCACCGCTTTCCGAAACTACCAATCTGGCACCGGCTGTTGCCGGCACGGATCTATTCTCCCATATAGGTCACATGGTGTGGACCACAATACCCGCTATCTTTATTGCCCTGGTACTCTATAGCCTGATCGGTCTGAACATCGATCCGACCAGCAGCGCTGACGATCTCGCTATTACCATGCGGCTGTTGAGCGAAAATTTTACCCTCTCCCCAGTGATGCTGCTACCGGTAGTTGCACTGTTATTGATGGCAAATAGAAGGCTGCCTGCTATTCCCACAATACTGACTGGTGCCGTTCTGGGTATTATCCTGGCGCTGCTTTTCCAGCGCAGCGCAGTCCTGAACCTGGCCGGCGATGTGCCCAATGTAGCGCTGGCTTTATTCAAAGGCACTTGGCAAACAATGTTTGATGGTTTCGTGCTCGAGAGTGGCAATTCCACTCTCGATGACCTCATGACCGGCGGCGGGATGAGTTCAATGCTAGATACGGTTTGGTTGATACTGTGCGCGATGATTTTTGGCGGCGTATTGGAGCACACGGGACTGCTGCAGCGACTGGTGGATTATNCACTCTCCTTTGTGCACAGCACAGGAAGTCTGATCGCTACCACTATTGCCACCTGCATAGGAGCCAACATAATCACTTCCGATCAGTACATATCTATTGTGCTACCGGGTCGCATGTACAAACTGGAGTATCAGAACCGCAATCTGGACGCTAAAAATCTATCCCGTAGCCTGGAAGATGCTGGCACGCTCACGTCACCGCTGGTGCCCTGGAATACCTGCGGTGCCTATATGAGCGGCACGCTGGGTGTGGCCACATTTGCCTATTTGCCTTACTGTTTCTTTAACTTGATTTGCCCTGTTGTTGCAGTAATCTACGGCTTTCTAAACTTCAAAATTGCGCCTGCTCTCTCCGAGGGGATCATCTAGGAAGATCCCCAGTTAAGGACACTCTAATCCTTAGTTGTCTCCTGCAATTCCTGTTTTGCATTACTTTCCAAATTATTTTCTAAGCGCCATCGGTGCAGAGCAAATACCTGCTGAATAAAATTCTCCCGCAAGACCGCATCACCTAGTCTGCTCTCGTCTATTACGGGAAGAGTCGGATAGTTTTCCATCAGTTTCTCGGCATAAATGCCAACACCCTCTTCGCCTGGCTCCTGCCCTGCGTCGGTGCTGGACTCTGCCCAGATCTTTACCCGTTCCAGACCACAGCTCGGAGAATTTTTTTTGAAAATGTAGCCGCACAGCTTCTCATGCCATTCGCGCTGCCTATCCGTACACTGTTCAAGGGCCTGAGTGAAATCTCTGCCGGAGTCGTCTACGGCTACACAGCGTATGGAGTCCAAACCGAGACGGATCAGTCTGATTGGTTTTCTCGGGATGCCCATGCCGATTGCCACTTCGGGACAGAATGTGGAATATTCGAAATAATCGCCCAGGGTTTGGGTAATATAAGTATCCAGTTTGTGGCCACCATCGTAGCGCACACGCTCTCCAACCAGGCAGCTGCTGATACCCACTGGAATTTTCACTGTCGAACTACACGCGGAATTAAAAATAATACGTCCCTTTTTGTTCGCTTGTGCGCCCATCCTTACGTCCGCTAAAAACAACGTGTCAGGACGAGCTGATATTAACCAGCCATTCCTCCAGTTTATGTCCAAGCTTGAGCCATGAAAAATTCTCCTCTGCCCTCTTCCTACCCTCGAGCGCCATACTATCAAGCGTTCCAGGATCAGCCAGCAGTGAGCGAATAGCAGATCCAAGGGCAGTTGGATCACGGCTGGTAAGAATGCCAGTCTCCGGTGTGACGATGGAGGACACGCCGCCACCCTCATAGGCCACGGATGGCGTCCCTGCTGCGAGCCCTTCGGCATAGATAATACCGAAATGCTCCTTTTTCTCAGGAGCGGCTGCTAATATCGACGCCGCATTGATCAGGGCAGCCTTGTCTTCGGCGGACACGAATCCCAGCAGCCTGCCCCGACCGTTCAGGCTATTCTCGATTTGCTCCCGTAATTCGCCATCGCCAATGAAAATCGTCGGTGCCATATCGGCGAATTCCCGCGTGGCTTCGACAACATTCTGTGGCCCCTTGGAGGACGTCAACGCACCCGGACAGATTACATATCGCTCTGGCAGTGCATATTTGCTTACAATCCGGGCACACCGCTCAGGGTGAAACTCCTCAAGGTCGATACCGCATGGTAGTACCAGGAAGCGCTCCAGAGGGAGATTGATAAGACTACGGACCAGGTGATCCCGAACGTAGTCGGTGGTGACCAGGACTCCACTGGCCCCCTCGATTGCCGCCTGGATCATTGACCAGACCCGGTCGTCGTATCCACCCTCATGACGCGGTTCGATACCTGTGCCATGAAGAAAAAGCGCGTAGGGTTTGCCCGCACTATTTGCAATATTCACCGTTGCTATTGCACTCAGGTTGGCATGGTGTCCAAGAACGATATCGACCTCATCGATCACCGATGCCAGGGCGCGTTCATAGTCCTGTATATAGGACATGGCACGCTGATAGGACATGCCGGCAACCTGCTCCTGCGTTTGCCCGGCTGCAGGCAGGTGTTCGTGAACAGGAATGATGGGGCTGTGAAGCTCGATATCGCGGTTATCGGCACCCAACACTCCTGCTCCGATGCCGGGATGCATAAAGGATACAGTGCAGCCGCTGGTAACCAGGTAGCGCGCTTGCTTTCGAGCCACCTCACCACTACCTCGCCCGGCGTTTAAAAGCAGGATGGCAACTCGCAATTTGTCCATTCAACTATCCCCGGATTTACAGATTTCAATTCGATAGAGTAAAGGGTACATCAGTGACGGAGGGAATAAAAATTGACCGGAATTAGCCTTTGCAAAAAATAGACTCTCCGTCCCTGACGTATCCCTACAAAAAAATTTAAGCTCATCGCCTAAGTGTTGGTGTGATTAACGGCTTTGTGCCTGGTATTTGTGCCTGGTAAATGTAGGTAGTTGATGCGTGTATCGGGTCTTGGGGAGGGGGTACCGTTTTTCCGTTCCTGTGGGCCATCCCTGGCCCGTCCCGCGCTTCATCCCTGGCGCTAGTCACGGATAAACAGTAATCCCTTCCCAATCCCCTGTCGAATTCGCTGTTCTTTTTGAACTACTACTCACCTCCGATCGGCAAATTGTCGATATCCAGCTTCCCTGCCACCAACTGCTCTTTGTGCAATTTGCTGAGCTGCTTAACGGTGTATTCCAATTTGGAAGCTGCGGACCTGTCGCCTGCCTCTGTTTGGTAAGCGAGGCTTAGCGCCCCCTTGCCACGAAGATATTTGGCGGCTTTCCTACCGGCATCTTGATGCTCCTGGAAGCGACGGGCAACGTCGGTGCTGATTCCGGTGTAGAGACTGCCATCGCCGCAGCGAATCACATAGAGATGCCAGGCTGCCATTAACTAATTACCCTGAACCTGCTCACACTAATTCCCAGCATTCACCGTTGAGCTGCGCCAGCTTATCCTGTTGCAGCTTGATTAGATGGGCTAAAAGGGTTTTTTTCGCCCAGGGTATTAGATGTTCTGCCACGTCGTCGTAGACCGTGAGTACCAGGATATCCAATTCCACACTGCCTAGTGCCCGCAAACTATCCAGGACTTTCTGCTCCCGTTGTAGCCGATGACGAATCAGTTTACTAATTTCACCCGGAGGATCTGTCATGATACCGCCGTGACCTGGCACAAGACATTTCAGGGATCTGCTCTCCAGCGCTCCAAGCGAATTCAGATAGGCTCCCATGTCACCGTCCGGTGGCAGGATTACGGACGTAGTCCCCCGCAAAATATGGTCCCCGGTAAAAAGCATACGTTCTTGCTTAAGCAGGTAACAAACATGATTCGAGACATGACCGGGGGTGTGAATCAGCTCGATAGTGTACTCACCACAGTCCAGTTCTTCACCGTCGGTCCAGAGCCTGTCAGGCTTAAATGTCCTGTCATGATGGCCGGTATCGGGTGCTTTCAGTCCGACCAGCTCTGCACCGGTTTGGGCTTTCAGCTGCATTGCTGCAGGCGAATGATCACCGTGTGTGTGGGTAATCAGTATCCATTCCAGACGCCGCTCCCCAATTGCCGAGAAGAAATTCGCCAGCTGAATATCGTCTACCGGCCCCGGATCAACAAGAGCAAGCCGACTGCGCCCAATCAGGTAGCTGTTCGTTCCAGGGCCAGTCATCGGTCCAGGATTACGTCCTACAATACGTTTTACTGGTATCTCGGTTGCTGCAATTCGAACAGGTACACCCGCTTCAAACTCTGTCATTCTTTTCTTCCCAACGCCCTTATTGTCAATCATAACCCGGACTGGAGAAAGGCTGAACTCTTCGCGTCAGCCTTATCCCACTGACCCGGCGGGAAGGGACACCGCCGTCAAAAGGACACGAACAAAATATTAACCTCAAATAGGGCCAAATCTTGCTGGAGTTTAGGTCCGAATCACGACATAATTGCCCGCTTTAATTTTTCTGTTTCCCGGCGTAGTTTTGTCAGCAATTAACATGGATTATTACCGTTGTGATCTGTCATGTTAGCAGGAACTGAATTGCAGAATTAGCCAGGGTAATTGACTCAACGCGCTCAATGAACAGTAGGCTGGTATTTTATTATGCATAAGATTCAAACCTTTAATCAGATTTCCGAGAAAGGCCTGGAGAAATTTCCAGGTGGTAGTTATGAAGTCGGACCGGAGGTTGCAGCCTGCGAAGCTATATTGGTGCGAAGCCATAAACTGGATAGCGGAAATATCAGCGCCCAACTCAGAGCGGTAGCCCGGGCTGGAGTCGGCACCAACAATGTGCCAGTTACTGAATGCACCGAGCAGGGTGTGGTGGTGTTCAACACCCCGGGGGCCAACGCCAACGCGGTAAAAGAACTGGTTCTTTGCGGACTGCTGCTCTCCTCCAGAGGGGTCTTGCCGGGCATCAACTACGTCAATACGCAGACCGAAATTGTTGATTACAGCGCGCTTTCAAAGTTAATGGAGCAGGAAAAGAAACGCTTTAAAGGGAGCGAGATCACCGGTAAGACGCTGGGTGTAATCGGACTTGGTGCCATCGGTTCGCTAGTTGCAGAAATGGCTATTGGTCTTGGCATGAAAGTGCAGGGTTATGATCCGGCGCTATCGGTAGAGGCTGCCTGGCGCTTGCCCAGTCAGGTAAAACGGAAGGAAAACATCAGCTCACTGGTGGCAAGTTCGGATTTCATCTCCTTGCACCTGCCTGTGTTAGAGGCAACCCGGAATCTCATCAATGAGGACATGTTTTCTGCCATGCGGCCGGATACTTGCCTGCTGAATTTTGCCCGTGATGAAATTGTGGATTCCGCTGCTCTTCTTGCGGCTCTGGACTCTGGCAATTTGCGAATGTATGTCAGTGATTTCCCCAGAGCCGAACTGATGGGCAGAGACAATGTCATATCCATGCCACACATTGGTGCCAGCACGGGCGAAGCTGAGGAAAACTGTGCTGTAATGGCTGCCGATCAGCTCATGGATTTCCTCAAAAATGGCAACATTAGAAACTCGGTGAATTTCCCGAGCCTGTTCCTGGACCGGGCCATCGACGCAGAAAAGTGCACGCGCCTGGCAATCTGCAATCGCAATGTGCCCACAATACTGGGGCAGATTCTCTCTGTGCTGGCAGATCAAAATATCAACGTAATCGATATGCTCAACAAGAGCCGGAACGAGATAGCCTATAACCTGATTGACCTGGAATCGATACCGTCTGATTCGGCACTTAAGTCTATAGCGGATATTGAGGACGTTATTAAAGTTACCGTCCTATAGCAGATTCTGGTTTTCAGGATTCACCTTTTTTCTTCAGGATACCTAATATGACCCAGGTTTTTAATTTTGGCGCTGGACCGGCCATGTTGCCAATCCCGGTGATGCAGAAAGTGCAACAGGAATTTCTCGATTATCGAGGCATGGGCGCCTCTATTATCGAGATCAGTCATCGCTCCAAGGACTTTGATGAAGTAATTAATCAAACTGATGCGCTGTTAGCTGAATTGGCGAATATCCCGGATAACTATAAAATTCTTTATGTACACGGCGGGGCGCAGATGCAATTCTCCGCTGTTCCCATGAACCTGATCGGGAGAAAGGCAGCAAGAAAAGCAGCCTATGTGGAATCTGGCAATTTTGCCAAACTGGCACAGAAGGAAGCCGTTCGGTACGGAGATGTGAGCGTAGTCGCTTCAAGCGAAGCAAGCAATTACGATTATATTCCCGAATTCAGGATTGAATCGGTAGGAGAAGATACTTCCTATATCCACATCACCAGTAACAACACCATCTACGGCACCCGGTGGCAGCAGTTTCCGGATACCGGCGAAATACCGCTGGTTGCCGATATGACTTCTGAGCTATTGTCCAGAAAAATCGATATCAGCCAGTTTGGCATCATCTTTGCCGGACTACAGAAGAACCTGGGGCCGGCCGGACTCGCCTGTGTGATCATTCGTGAAGATCTACTGGACTACGCCTTGCCTGAGACACCTAATCTGCTGAACTACAAGACCTATGCAGACAAGCATTCCCTGGCAAACACAAACAATACGTTTGCTATTTATATGATGAGACTGGTTCTGGAATGGCTAAAAGACCAGGGTGGTGTGGATGCAATCGAAACGCAGAACGAACACAAGGCTTCTATACTGTACAACATTATAGACAACTCCGAGTTCTATGTCGGTGTCGCACAGACCGCTCATCGATCCACCATGAACGTGCCATTCAATCTGGCCAACGACGACTTGCTGGGTGACTTCCTTGAACAGGCGCTGGCAAATGGACTATACGCATTGAAGGGCCACCGCAACGTAGGCGGTGCAAGAGCCTCAATCTACAATGCCATGCCGGTTACAGGATGTGAGGCCCTTGCCGAATTCATGCAGGAATTCGAGCGGACCAATAGCTGAAAAATTGGGGTCGGTGAGAAATTATTCTCATTTGTCACCGACCCCTTTTCTGGTGTAGCTTCATTTTCAATGATCCCGCAACGAAAAATTATTCACTGTGACTGCGATTGTTTCTACGCCTCGATTGAGATGAGAGACAATCCTGATCTGGTGGGTAAACCAATTGCTGTGGGCGGATCGCCAAGCCGGCGCGGGGTTGTTGCTACCTGTAACTACGAGGCACGAAAATTCGGCATTCACTCTGCCATGGCATCGGCAACGGCCAGAAAACGCTGCGCTGAGTTGATCATAATCAAGCCGGACATGGAAAAGTACCGGCTGGCATCCACGCAAATGCATGAAATCTTCCGTGAATTTACTTCCCTGATCGAACCCCTGTCCCTCGATGAAGCGTTTCTGGATGTTAGCGATTGCGAGCTATTCCAGGGCAGCGCCACCCTTATCGCCGAAGCGATCAGATCAAAGGTACGTGAACATATCGGTATTACTGTATCTGCCGGCATTGCTCCCAATAAGTTTCTGGCCAAGATAGCCAGCGACTGGAACAAGCCTGATGGTCAATTTGTCATCACACCAGACCTTATAGACGATTTCGTAAGCCAGCTACCGGTAAAAAAACTAATTGGAGTGGGCAAGGTAACCGCGGGCAGGATGCATCAGATGGGTATAAAAACCTGTGCCGATCTACGCCAACTGGATAGGGAACAATTACAGAAACACTTTGGCAGTTTTGGCACCAGACTGCACGAGCTAAGCTTGGGAATTGACAACAGGGAAGTGAAAACAAACAGGATAAGAAAATCACTCAGTGTCGAAAATACCTATGCTGAGGATCTACCCACATTGGCAAGTTGCCTGGCAGAACTACCTGACCTTAAAAACCAGCTTGGCAAACGGTTGGACAAACTAAATGGTGAATACGTAATTACCAAGCAATTCGTCAAAATCAAGTTCCATGATTTTATTCCTACGACAGTTGAGATGTTGTCTGACAAGCCAGCGATAGATAACTACCGAAAACTGTGTGAACGCGGCTTCGAACGCGGGCAAAGGCCGGTACGTCTCCTTGGCATGGGGGTTCGGCTTAAACCAGAAAAAAGCACAAATGAGTCGGCAGCCGAAGAAGGCCAATTAAAACTAAAACTGTAGCCACGGCTGAATGAGCGGTATATTGTACTGCCACCAGATAATGTGTTGCTATGGTGTGCATTTGCCATTAATCAGAGGTGCCCCAGGGGATTGATCTTGTGAGTATGTATCGAGCACCTCAGAGACCCGGTTCAAAGTACATCACTGCTGAAGGCGAGAAGAAACTCAAGCAGGAATTGAACACGCTCTGGAAAGTAGAAAGGCCAAAGGTGACTCAGTCTGTTGCTGAGGCTGCTGCGCTTGGAGATCGCTCGGAGAACGCAGAATATATTTACGGCAAAAAACGACTTAGAGAAATTGACAGCAGGGTGCGCTATCTGAGCAAAAGGCTGGAGGAAGTCAAGGTAGTAAAATCCAAGCCAGATGACATTGACAATATTTATTTTGCTGCAACGGTTACTCTGGAAGACGAAAACAATAATTCTGTTTCTTACCGGCTCGTCGGCCCGGATGAAATAGATCCTCCGCGTGGATACATAAGTATCGATTCGCCGATGGGAAGAAACCTGCTCGGAAAGACCATAGACAGTGAGATAGAATTATCATCCCCAGCCGGGGAGAAAAAATTTATTGTAACGGCTATTACCTATAACTAGACAGAAATCCTGCAATGGTTCACACCACAATTCTTGCTGTTGAAAAAGCGCTCGGTACCAGCATTACCATTCCCCTGGAAATGCTCAGTGCGGCCAACGACATTGCACGAGCAAGAAAACAGCGTAACAAGATCATTGCCATAGACATTACCGGTCCGGAATCTGGCAGCATTAAACTTAGCGGTGATTTGTTAATACAATGCAACAAACGGCTAAACGAGATCACTCGAACCGATCTGATATTCGTACCAGGTATCTGGGGGAATCCCAAAGCAGCGGTTAAGAGACACCCCGATTTAGTGACCTGGCTACAGGACCAGTACTGCAATGGGGCAACAATTTGCAGCATCGTCACAGGTAGCTATTTTTTGGCAGAGGCTGGATTGTTGGATGAAAAGGCTGCTACTACGCATTGGCGTTTCTTCGACCAGTTCGAAAATCTTTTCCCATCAGTAAAACTACAACGCAAACGGTTTATTACCTGCGCGGACCGCCTCTACTGCACCGGCAGCGTCAATGCAGCACGGGACATTATGTCGCACTTTGTTGAACAATATTACGGCGCTGAGATCGCTAGCGAAGTTTCCAGGCACTTTACCCATGAACTCAAACGATCCTATGAATCTTTGCTGCTCAATAAAGACCAGCATAGTACACATCATGATGAGGAAATAATAAAAATACAGGAATGGCTACAGGACCATTATTCGAATTCAATTCAGATGGCTGAAGTTGCCAGGCAATTCAAACTAGGTGTGAGATCGCTGAACCGGAGGTTTAAAGCTGCAACGAACAAGACACCGCTGGAATATCTACAGGAACTGCGAGTGAACAACGCCAAAGCGCTTCTTAAACAGAGCAATCTAATAGTGTCTGAGATTTCTTACAAAGTGGGCTATCAGGACGCCAGCTATTTCACGGGTCTGTTCAAGAAATTAAACTCCGTAACACCCAATGAATACAGATCCCTGGTGCGCAACAAACTCTTCGCGGCCGAGACTGAACCAGAGGACGTTCTCGATCATCCAGGACCATGAGCCCCTCTTACGGAGCCCATGGTGTTCGATGCATCGATTTACTGTGTCTTCTCGATAAACTTATCCAGTTGTTCCTGACTGGCCTCGGTTTAGTACTTCGATTTCCACTCGGCATAGGGTATTCCATAGACAATTTCTCTGGCCTGCTCATAGTCCATGTCTGTACCCCGTCAGCCCCAGTTGGACATAATCACCTGATTGCATAAGAGACACTTTTGGCTCATCGTTAAT
>PBTO01000073.1 GCA_002726595.1 Gammaproteobacteria bacterium
AGTCGAAAACCAGGTCAATGTACTGCGCAATCAATTGTTCAAACCACAATTACGCTTTGATGATTTAGCAGCGCTGAATCAACATCTACTGGCTTGCTGTGAGACATTGGGCAGCAAGGTGCACCCGCAGTTTAAAGATAGAAATATTGATGCCGTTTTTGAGCAAGAGCGCCTGTCATTGCGCCCTTTGGGCCGAGCTTTTGATGGCTATGTAGAAAAAACCGTCAGGGTCAGCTCAACGTGCCTCGTGCAATACGACAGTAATCATTACAGTGTTCCATCGAGCTATGCCAAGCAGCGTATATCCCTGCGTGCTTATGCTGAGCGCATCGTCTTAATTGCCTGCCAGCAAGTGATTGCCGCGCACCAGAGAAGTTTTAATAAACATGATTATCTATTTGAGCCGTGGCACTACGTCCCTTTGCTAAAACAAAAGCCAGGCGCTTTACGTGATGGCGCACCGTTTGTGCAGTGGGTATTACCAGCAGCGCTCATGACGATTAAAAAACGCTATCTACAGCGCACTGGCGGCGACAGGGACTTTGTTAAGCTACTGCTGTTAATACAAGCCTATGACATGGAAACGGTAGCGTCGGCGTGTGAACTTGCCCTAGAAAATAAAACCACCCAGCTCCCTGCGATTGTTAATTTGATTAACCGTCTGACCGAAGCGGACAGTGAGCCACGGCTGGATACTCAGCACTATCCTCAGTTACAGGTTCTGCCTAAAGCGGACTGTCAGCGCTATGAGCAGTTACTCTCTCCGAGGGCAACCGCATGAACGCACTCATTGAGCAATTAACGGTACTAAAGCTATATGGCATGGCGCAGACGGCTTCAGAATTATTGGCCACCTAACGCCCGCCCAGCCTAATGGCCTGCTTACAACAGCTTATTGACGCAGAGTCGACCGAGCGTGAAGTGCGCCGTATCCGTTATCAAATGACAGCCGCTAGGTTCCCTCACCATAAAGACTTCGCCACCTTTGATTACACAGCTTCAGCCATCGATAAGACTCTTATAGAACCCTTATGCACAGGGCAGTTTGCCGAACAAGCCCACAACCTGATTCTTGTTGGCGGCACCGGTACGGGGAAGACACATACGGCGATTGCGCTGGGTTCTGAACTCATAAACACAGGCAAGAAAGTGCGCTTCTTTAATGCCGTGGATCTTATCAACGCACTGATTAAGGAGCAGTCGGATAACAAGCAGGGCAGTCTCGTACGGCGGCTAGAGCATGTGGACTGTGTGATCATTGATGTACTGGGTTATATCCCCTTTCCAAAGTCAGGCGGTGCGCTGCTGTTCCATCTCATCAGTAAGTTGTATGAAAAGACCAGTTTGATCGTCACCACAAATCTCGACTTCGGTGAATGGGTCAACGTGTTTGGTGATGCCAAGATGACAACCGCACTGCTTGATCGAATGACGCATCACTGTTCAATTATAGAAACAAAGAACGACTCTTACCGGTTTAAACAAAGCCAACAAAAGGCTCAAAAATAGACCTCAGGGGTGGGTCAATATTAAACGCCAAAGTGGGTCAGTTTTGCATGCCAATTGACACTTGGGCGAGGAAGCTGAATGTTTGTCGAACGGCCGCTTCCGTCAAATATTGCGACACAGCTTCCCAAATAAAAAATGTCTTCTTGTCACTTCTATACCCGTGATTGTTCAGCACTTCACCCAAATCCTGTGTAATGAAGTTGATCGGGACCAGCGTAACGTGGGATGGGATTTTGCCTAACGCTCTGCGTATTCCTTTTTGCTTGGCCTCGATATTGACCGGTTGATCCACTTCCCAAACAGGTACGGTTGCCAAAGCGGGGAGGCGATAGGCACGTGTGTCATACCCCGCACCTAAGTTGACAACAGCGATAATAGACCCATTCTCGACAGCGGTGACGATTGTGTCATCAATGTACCGTTTGCGACATAAGAAGGCACTCGACGCCCCTTCAATCTGCTTTTCTAACAGCTTGATCATCCAGCTACGTAACACCGGGATACGCAGCAGTTTGAGGAAAAGTTTGGAGCCGCCTGGCATGATTTTAGCCGCCAGTGGATCATCAATAATACGTTGCGCTTGTGGCTCATGCTGTTCCATCGCGACTAAAAATGTGGGGGCACTGCCTGTTTGGGCAGCACCTCTTGTATCAAATGTTTCGTTCGCTTGAGTCATGGTTTTGTCTTTGGTCTATTTTTCCTATTCATCTTGTAGAGACGCTCCGCGAGCATAACTAGGAATAAAGCTATGCAAATTGGAACCCACACTATCATTTGTCGGTAGCTCGAAAGCCAGCGCCTCTTTTCATCATGCGGTAGTCGACTTGCCTCAGTGTCCTTGAAAATACTGATCTCCTGGGAACAGTTTCTAATTGTTCCACCCCAACCCTATTCCACCACCTTAAGTTATCAAGTTGCGAGTGTTCCCTAAATCGTTTTCATCTCGAACGACCACCAATCGTCCGGTCGAGGAGTTCCCGGATCTACACCTAGCTTGGCGCTACGTGCCTGCCATGACAGGTCAAGTTCACTGTCGAGTGTAAGCCGCCGCATCGTAACGGGATATACAATACCATTCACTCGAATGCGGCCTTGAGGATTTTCAAGCGCAATGGAAGACCAACCCTTACTTTCACACGCGGAACAACTTACAAATAGTCGGTGTTCAGCCGACATGCAATTGAGGTTTATGGAGTGAGGCTCCTGAGGTCTCACTTCCAGTTGACACAAAGGTACGTCATTCGCAATTGACCAGTCATCTACAGGATTGGTGTTCAATTCACCGGAAAGTGCCCGCCCTGGTATGATGGCGCAGGGACAGGTGTAGTTATAAGCAAGCAAAACTGAAGCAGAAAGCAATACAACCACCGCTGCAGCAATTTCCAAAAATTTCTTCAAGGGTATTCTCCCTGCCATTTACTGACAGAATCAATGGAACAGAGTAATTTGAACCGAATTTACATAGTATCCATAGCACACTTCTTAGCACACTTTGTTTTTCCACTTTTAACTCATTGATTTAATTGATGAATCGGACGCGCTGTCTACTGAAAATCCTCGTGTCGGTGGTTCGATAAACTCGTGACTCTTTCCAGGGCGATGACTTAACGATTGGGACTGATCACCTGTGGCTATCGATCCCCTGGGCACCATCATTTCTTGGTCAATCTCTGGACTACATTTTCCATAATCTTAAGTTGTTAAGTTGTGAGTGCCCCCTTAATCCCTGCGCTTCACCCATGTGTGCTGTTCCGACATGGACGCATTCGCCAATTTGGGTGCTACTCTGCTCAGAGTCACTGTGACAAATGAGTCCTCCTGTCCCGGCCGGAGGCTAGAAGATCCGTAAGTCTGAAAAAGGATTAACGAAAAAAGCAGCGGAGAGATAATCGCTATACTTCGGTTTCGCTGCCTTCATTATTGCCGCAGTTGCCGAAGAGCATCCCCCAATATCCGCCCAGAACGGTTGTAGCCTTCGGGCATGGGTAACACGTTGTTGGCCTGAACATAGCTCTCGTAGTCCGCCTGCATCTCTGCAAGCAAAGCCGGCTGTTCCTGAGCCAGATCTCTGGTCTCTCCCGGATCAGTCTTGATGTTGAACAAGTGCCATTCAGATTCATTCTGCCCGGTTCGATTTATCACGATTTTATAGTCGCCTTTGAACAAGGCACTGTTGCCACCCAACTCGTAACCTATGGGAACAGAACCAGCATGCACCGGCGAGGAAACGCCTGCCAGGAATTCAGAAAAATCGGCCCCGACTATTGGTTCCACTTCCCTGCCCAACCAACTGCCGTTATGATCATCAACTCCAACCAGGCTCAGAATGGTGGGCGCCAGATCTGTCACAAACGTAAACTCATCCGTCATTTCCCCCTGCCGGCTAATGCCTGGGCCCGAAATTACCAGCGGTACGCGCAGGCCGCCTTCGTTGGCGTGAAACTTGTAATAAGTCAGGGGCGAGGCCGCGATCGTGGCGTTGCTGGGACCAATAGCATTCCATGAACCACGTTCACCCAGGGTTTCATAATCGGAGTTGTAGCCCACGATATCAAACCAGGGGGCGAGTGCCGATCCACCATTAGGTAGAACTATATTGGAACCTTCTGCGCCATTATCGGAAGTGAATACAAAAATAGTATTGTCATATTCGCCAATGCTTTCCAGGTATTCCATCAAGCGTCCAATATGCATATCCATTGCGTCCACCATGCCAGCATACACTTCCATACGCCGGGCGTGATGGCGCTTCTGCTCCCCGGTCAGGCTATCCCAGGTCAGCGTGCCCGGGGTGACCACCGCCTCGGTGCCCGCCGGGATGACGCCCTCCCTTTCGGCAGCAAGACGCCTTTTCTCCCGCATAACCGTCCAGCCTTCATCGTACACACCGGAGTACTTGTCTGAAAATTCACGGGGAGCCTGCACTGGCATGTGAACAGCCTGGAACGGAATATAAGCGAAGAAGGGCTGATCGTCTTCGACATTCGATGCGACAAATTCTATTGTCTTGTCGATGAAATATTTTGATGAATAAAAATCATCAGGCAGTGTGTGCTCTGCCCCATCGGCATACCAGTTGGCACGATCATAGATTGGCAGATAGGTGCGCTGCTCCCAGTTATCTGCCCCGGTATCCGCCATGGCGATGGTGCGGTCGAATCCCCGCGCCGAGGGAAGCAATTCCGGGGTATGACCAAGATGCCATTTACCGGTCATGTAAGTGTGGTAACCGCTGCCCTGCAAAACGTTGGCAAGCGTGACTACCTTATCGTTCAACACTCCCTGGTAATGCTCATAGGCCATT
This sequence comes from Gammaproteobacteria bacterium, assembly GCA_002726595.1. GTDB lineage: Bacteria > Pseudomonadota > Gammaproteobacteria > Pseudomonadales > Pseudohongiellaceae > UBA9145. The sequence goes on from PBTO01000073.1 coordinate 4,814, forward strand.
TGTTCAGTCGGCAGGGCCTCAGGAATGTTTGGTACACCGTTCCTGTGACTGTCCACGCCTGTAAGCAGCATGGCCCGCGCCGGAGCACAGCTACCGGCAGTATGGTAATTCGTGAAGGAAAGGCCTTCCGCCGCGAGCCTAGCGATGTTCGGGGTATTAATCTCGCTGCCAAAAGGGGAGATGTCCGTGTAGCCAAGATCGTCGGCGAGGATGAGTACGATATTGGGGCGGTCAGATTGTTGTGCACTGACGAGAGTTGGCGCGCTCAAGATGGTGAATAGAGTGATGTTTAGAAAAAATGTGAATCGGAATTTCATGTAATCTTGGAACTCCCATCATAGAAAATGTATATGTATCATAGAAATAGTGAACGGGAACAGATTTATTATAGCGGCACGGGTATTAAAATTTCGAATCAAAGGGGCCAGGGTAATCTGACCTAGAATTAACTGAATTCCATAGCACACTTCTTAGCACACTCTGGTTTCGTGCTTATAACTCACTGATTCAATTGATGAATCGGTCACGCGGTCTACTGAAAATCCTCGTGTCGATGGTTCGATTCCGTTCTCAAGCTTTACCAAATCTTTAGACGAAATGTCGCCTTTCTATGCGGCAGTAGCACTAGAAATGCAAATCTCTAAAGGTCCGCTTCGGGTCGATAGCGGAAGTCAGTCCCAATCCCAACAAGGCCAGTGTTTATGACTGCTTTACCCCCGTAAGCGGACGTAGAGTAGCCTCAGAAACACTCCAGGATAGGCCCAAAAAGCCCCAATTTGAGCAATTCCAGACCTTTAAACCCAAAAGAGGATCTACCCTACAGGGTTGTTGAGTTGCACTGAAATTTGACCCTGGTTTTGCACCATTAGTTGATCCGGCTAGTTTAAATAGATTCGGGGCTTGATGACATTATGTATGGGTCAAAATTCAATGCAAATACGCGGGGCTAGTGGGTCAATTTTGAGTGCAATTCAACAACGCGGGGCTAGTGGGTCAATTTTACATGCTCATTAACATCTGGGGGAATGATTGAATTTCAGGCTAATTAAAATACTGTATTAATATACAGTATTATAGCCCTAAGACATTGTTAATGCTACAAAATATATAGATTTTCTGCCTGGAACTCAGGCTGAAAATCGAGAGAACTTGAGGTAGGCTTCAACACAAAAACTGATCCCGGACCTCATCCATCGAGGCGACGGATTAATTATTTCTCAACGAGTTGTACAGCCTGGCTTCCTGACTCTGTAAACTGTACAGGCCCAGTTCCGCATAAGCTCTGATGAGTAATGGTCTTAGATAGTTCTGTTCGGAATGGGATTCAATGTAGTCCCGGTACTTGTACATCGCTTCCACAAGAAAGCCGCTTTCTTCCAAGTAATCAGATTGTGCCAAAGAATCCGAGTCGAATCGGGCTATCTCGTTGCGCATCTCAACGGCGGAATTTTCATCGATCCAGTCGAAACTACTGTCAGAGCGCGGTGAGTAAATGACGTTATCCTCTTCGACGATCTCCACACGATAGTTATGAGAACCTAGCGCTATATCGGTTACGGAAAATCTTACTATTTCTTCATCTCCGATGTTGGGAATGTCGTATATCTCTTCGTCTATGGTTAAGCGATACAGAAGATTAGCGCAGGCATTCTGCCAAACCAAATCTGGATAATCTGATGAGAGACTTAAATTGCTTGCAGTACGCACGACCGGATCGCACGGCCCCTGACGTCGAACAGTCACAAAACTCAGCGCTGCATTCAGCTTGTCCAGTATCCTGGACATTATATTCGCAGCCACTATTCGGGAATTGACGAACTCCCCCTCAGTCAGATGAACCAGATTATCGCTAACTTCTATTTCACTGTTTTCATCCAGTCTTGATGAGTAGGTTTCGCCAGTAATCTCTATCGTGGCCGATGAAGCACTGGATGTGCGGATAGCGTTTCCGTTAACCAGATACATAGTGTCAGAGATGATCGCCCAATCGCCATTGAGATTGCGGTACTCCACCAAGCCTTCATTCGGTATGATGCGCGCAACAAATAACATTTGCCCTGCAGAATTGATACAAAAAATCGCAGCAGATAAGAGTATTAATGTATTTCTTAACCAGGTGGTTAATATCGCGTTCGCTCCTACTGGAGAAACAAAGTTATTAAACAGTCAATACTGCTTGAATGTCAATTCAAATTGTCAGCTTCAAATTGCATAGCATAACTCTATGTGATTTCTACAGGGGAATCGTGTTCCCGGTGAAACGAATCGAGCCAGACTATGTCCTGACCCGGATCTCATCGATCAAGCGACTGATCCGAATACTTGTCTCTAAAACGCTCATACAATTCCTGCTGCGTGCCGTATAAGTCGATTTCGCGGCCCTGGATAAACGCCTGCAGCACCTGGCTGGTGCGCATGTCCAGCGCATCGCCGGTTGAAATAAACAAGGTCGCATCTTTGCCTGCTTCAAGCGTGCCTACACGATCTGCTACGCCCAGTATCTCGGCGTTGTTTTTGGTAATCAGTGACAGGGCGGTTTCGCGATCCAGACCATGGGCTGCAGCGGTGCCAGCAAAGAAGGGCAGGTTGCGCTGCGATTGCAATGCCGTGGCGCCTCCTCCGATACCCACCATTATTCCAGCTTCATACAGCAGAAAAGGTGTCTTGAAGGGTTCGTCCACATCGCGCCAGGCCATTTCCGGTAATGCATGCACGTCTTCATAAATAACCGGTATGGACTCGGCCAGTAACAGATCCTTAACCAGTAGTGCATCGCGACCACCGACGATAACTATCTGGCTTATGCCATAGCCCCGCGCGAATTGGATTGAGTTGATAATTTCCTTGGCGTCATTGACGTGAATAAACAGCTTGGCGCTGCCATTGAGTACGGGTTGCAATGCCTGCAGATTCAGGTTTAATGGCTGGCCGTTATAACTGCTGGCATTTTGAAACAGCGAATGCAGCAACTGTACCGCGCCCTGATATTCATCGTTGTCCACTGTATCGAACAATCGGGTTTCCGGGTTTCTCCGCCGTCTCTTCAGAGGAGGCCAGCTTATGTGCATACCATCATCTATTCTCAAAACGGCATCCTCCCAGTTCCAGCCATCGAGCTTCATAACCGAGGAAGATCCTGAGATCAGGCCGCCCTCGGGCGTAACCTGGGCAGTCAGGATGCCATTGAAGCGCTGGGTTGGAATGAGTTCGGAATCGGTATTGTAGGCAATGGCAGAGCGCACGCTGGCATTGATGTCCCCTTCTTCCAGCACATCCTGGGTAGAGCGGATATTCCCTATCTCCACCAGGCCGAGGGTGGTATTGGGCAGAACAAAACCAGGGTAAATGTGCTGTCCCTGCAGGTCGATAACTCTGTGATTATTCAAATCGATACTGTCAGCTGCAGAACCGACAGCGGTGATCACGCCTTCATCGAAAGTAATAACCGCATCGCCGATCACCTGTCCGTCACCAACATGGATGATGGCACCGACAATGGCGATTGGTTCACTCTGGTCTGCCGCTGGCTCGGGCACTATGGCGAAAACCGAAGTGCTTGCCAGTGGCAACACTAATAGTGACAAGAGCGCCAGGCAATGGACAGATAATTTTCTCATGTTGTTAATCATCGTCGTGCCTCCTGTGCATCATCCTCGCGATCGCGTGTTGCTGCTTTGTCTTGCGTGATAGCAGCAATCAAGCGTGCTCTCTCAGCAGCTATTTGCTGCCGTAAATCCTGATCCGTTTCGCGATCATAATAGGCGATACCATCCACCCAGGTCTTTTCTGCTATGGCATAAACCGAAAGCGGGTGATCCGACCAGAGCACCAGATCGGCATCTTTGCCAATTCGGATACTCCCCATGCGATCATCCAGGTGTAATAAGCTGGCCGGATTTAGCGTCACCATTTTCAGTGCATCAATTTCGCTGACATCGCCGTACTTGATAACTTTTGCCGCCTCCTGATTCAGTCTGCGCGACATCTCGGCATCGTCGGAATTGATTGCGACCGTTACGCCAGCCTGTTGCATCAGCGCTGCATTATAGGGAATCGCATAGCGTACCTCCCACTTGTATCCCCACCAGTCAGAAAATGTCGATCCACCCGCACCGTGCAGTGCCATTTTGTCAGCCACCTTGTAGCCTTCGAGAATGTGGGTGAACGTATTGATATTAAAATCAAATGTATCAGCCACGTTCATCAGCATATTGATTTCTGATTGCACGTAGGAGTGACTGGTGACAAATCTTTCACCATTAAGAATTTCCAGCATGGTCTCATTAACCAGATCCCGTCTTGGACTCGCGGTGGCGAGCCGGGCCGAGCTTGAGAGGCTGTTGTATTCGCTCCATGCTCTATCGTATTCCCGGGCCTGGGAGAAGGCATTCATGAACACCTGCTCCACTCCCATGCGGGTTTGTGGATAGCGCAGCGAAGCCGGGTTGGTGCTGCGCTTGACGTTCTCACCGAGAGCAAACTTGATAAATTTATCGGCGTCTTCGATTAACAGTTCCTGGGGAGACAACCCCCAGCGCATTTTTATCAAGGCGGACTGGCCGCCAATAGGATTCGCCGAACCATGCAGTAACTGTGCAGCGGTTACCCCCCCTGCCAGGTTGCGGTAGATATTGATATTTTCAGAATTCACCACATCCTGCATTCTCACCATGCTGGAATTGGTCGCAGTTTCGTTGATGCCGAACAAGGCGATGTGGGAATGTTCGTCGATGATTCCCGGGGTCAGATGTTTACCACTGCCATCTACTTCCAGCACATTGGCTACAGTCAGATTCGGACCAACCTGGGAAATTTTACCATCCTGGACCAACACATCGGTGATTACGATGCCCTCGTCCTCGTTGGTCCATACCGTGGCACCGCGTATTACCACATCCTGTTGAACTGGAGGCGCTTCATGGCCATAGGCAACAAATGGGTAGATAACTGCACCTGGATCCTCAGCACCGCTCTCTGCGGCTTGTCCATCATCATCCGCACCGAGATCTCCAGTGCGAGAAAGTACAAAGCTGGTAGTACTGCCATCGGGTTGTAGACCATTTCCCTGCCAGCCGGTCTGGGTGGTCCAACCGCTGAGCCGGGTCTTGTTCCCTGCGCTGTCACTGACAAAACTCAGGGCGATGACATCGTTGCTTAGTTCCAGATCTGCCTGGATTTCCTCTGCTTCGTCCTGATCTGACTGTTCCAGTCTAAGCGTTACCCGTGCATCATCACCGCGGAAAGATAAATCCAGCAGGTAATCCTGCTCACCAACAACCAGTTCATAAATCCCTTCGCGCGCATCGTAATCCGTATCGAGCTCATAGCGCTTGCCCTGAATCCAGTTTTCCAGAATTCTGGATTCTTCGTTCAGTAAGGGAGCGGAGCTGATCACAAAATTAGCCAGTGCACCAGCGGCCAGTTGACCCACCTGGGATTCGACGCCCAACAGCGCGGCCGGCCCACTGGTAATCGCACGAATGGCCGACTCTTCGGGCAGGCCATTGTTAACGGCAGTGCGCAGGTTATCCCAGAAAGAATCGACTGCACCGGCGCTGGTGATGACGAAGGGAATACCAGCCGCAGACAGTTTTGCCAGGTTGTAGGGTGCCAGCTCCCAATGTTTCAAATCAGCCAGCGAAACGTCATTGCTTTCAATAGCATCATCCACCTCGGGGGCCTCTGGAAAACCCACCGGTACAATCAGGGTTGCACCGGTTTGCCTGATGAGCTCCTGTTGCTTGTAGCTGTCCCCGCTGGTTTTCAATATGAACTGGGTGTCGAATTCATCACCGGCCCTGTCAACCGTCAAAGCCTGCTGCCAATTGCTGACTTCCATAATCTGCGGCAGCGACTGCGAGTCATTCCAGGCTTCCAGTGACTCGTCGGTGAATGGCCTGGGATCCTGATTGCCAAACCATTGGGCATCCAGGTAAGTCTGTCGCAGCAGAGCAATAGCGCCCATCATGGAAGAAGGCATGGTCTGTACCGAACTACCCTTTGATAACGAATAGTGGGCTGCCACGTCCGGCACGATAACCGATTTATTGGCAGAGTCATCTCCCAGGGTGATCAATGCTGAGGTTCCCCGGGCAATACCATCGGCGCGAAAGCTCAGTACAGTAGAAAATCCCAACTCGCGCAATTCACCCCTGTCTTCTTCACTGGGAGCAAAAGCCGTGCTGGCACGGAAGTGAGAACGGATGGCACTATTGACGTTCAGCGCCTGGTCGTCAGAGAACAGATTCTCTGCCCGCCCATTTTGGTCTTCTGCCACCGCCAAATCTGGAATGCCATATTGCGTGTAAATGTCAACCAGCCCTGGATAGACATATTTACCTTGCAGATCGATGGTAAAGAAACCATCCGGAACAGAATTGCTGCTGTTTATTTCCACTATCCTGCCATCACGAATCATCAGGTTGGCGTTTGCAAGAATCTGACCATTGGGTTGATAAATATTTCCGTTAGTCAATGCATAGGCGTCCTGGCGAATGTCCACAATGCCGTTTGGAGTAAGATTATCCTGTGCGATGCTACTACTTATCGCCAGGGCAACAGGGAGCAGGCTCACCATTGAGAAGACTGTTGTTTTGCTCATGATCTTGTACCTTGAAGATTGCAGGAAAGTTCGGGTAAATACGCGTTCATATGGATGAATATGAGTAAATAGGCTTAGGAGTATAGGGAAAACAAGCGCCAGGGTCGAGATCGTGTTGCCCTGACCAGAGGCTGAGGAGAGGGAAACTCATGCGACGGGGCCATAGACATAAAACAAGATTGCATTTATTCTCCCTGTGTACTGCCAGGATCCAATCCATGCCAATGCTCTGCTACTCATTGGAGGTGCAATGAAAAAATTTTATACGCTGCTATTCACCGGAATGCTCCTCCTGAGCTCTGCCATCACGCTTGCCGATGTTGAACTAACGGACTGGAGAGGAGAGTCGGCCAATTTCACCGAGGGGTCGGTTGACTCTGATGGTGTGAAGGTGGTCTTTCACACTGCCGGTGACGGACCACTGGTATTGTTTGTTCACAGTATTACCGGGCCGTGGTTCGACTTCCGGCATCAGATGGTTATGCTATCCGAGCAGTACCATGTCGTATCAATGTCGACTCGAGGCACGGATAAAAGCGATAAACCGGTTGGCGTCGAGCACTATGCCTCCGCCAGGATCGCTGCCGATATGATTGCCATTCTTGATCACTTCGACCAGAACAAGGCAACTATTGTTGGGCAGGACAGCGGCGGGCTCCATGCCTGGAACTTTGCCATGACCTACCCTGACAGAACCGAACGACTGATTTCCCTGGGGTCGATTCACCCGGCAGGCCTGATTCGGGAGCTGATCAATAATCCGGACCAACAGCGGGCCAGCAATTTTCAGCGCGGGATGCAGGAGAATCCTGAAGCGGGCCAAAACTTTGGCCGACAGCTCCGGAACAGGCCGCTTAACCCGAATGAACCAGAATATCTGGCGCAGTTACGTAAGGAGGCATATGAGCGCACCGACCCGGAATCGATTGTAAATTTTTACAAGTCGAACTGGCCATGGTCCCCGGTGACGATGGAGACCGAAGCATTTGGCTTCAAATTTGGTGAATTTCCACCGGTGCAGGCACCGACATTATTTATTTATGGTGAAGAAGGCAGGTTCTTCCGCAACCCCACACTTAATGACATGTGGGAATGGGTAGAAGGGCCATTAACGATTCATGTGCTTCCGGGTGTTGGCCACGCGCCTCACACTGAAGAGCCTGAGTTTGTGACCCGCCGACTAATTGAATGGCTTGATACTGATCGCTAGCCAGTGATTGATAAGATCGTTATTGATAGCCAGTGTTGGCGTATTGGACTGTGTATTCAAGGGCTCTTCCCCCTGCATGTATCTGCTCGTCTGTACAGGCTATAACGTCACTTTGCCTGACTGCTGATTAATTGCTAAAAGGGAATTTTTGCTGATTTGGTTTTGACTTACATGTTACTGGCAAGCGGCTGTCGCTCAGCCACTTGCCAGTACACAAACTACTCTTTGGGTGTTCCATCACCATTCATTCCCATGGACTCGTATCGGCGCCAGCCAGCCAGGATACCGGGAAGACCATGGTTACCCTCATGGCAGGCATATTCGTAAATTGGGTCTTCTATGCGGCGCATGGGAAACTTTGCGGACCAGCTTGTATCCCAGGATAGTGGATCTTCGATGGTGAAATCGTATTCCAGTGTATCGGCATTTACCCGGCGAATTCGCTCCTCCAACTGCATTTTTGCCGAACTGCCCCGGCCATTGTCATGATAGTAAAAATGCTGGGTGTTGATCACCAGGGTGTCGCCTTCGAAATGCGCCACAGCATCACCGTCCCACTTGAACGGGCGCGTATCATGCTCACTATCCATCCGGATGATTCGCGCGCGGTGGATCATCTCGCTGAGTATCATGATGTGATCTTTGGTTTGTACGATCTGTACGTTGTTATTATAAGCACCTGGAACCAGGGGTGGGCCGGCGCCTCCGCTCATCAGGCAACGATCGGCCAGGCTTCTGGCTTCGGGGCCCATACTGAGACTTCTGTTCTCACCTCTTATAGCTGAGCGTTGCCGTCCGGCCTCGTTAGCTGCCGGCATTCTGCCATCGGGTGGATTATAAATCAGCGAAGTCCGCCGATCGGCGATGGTTTCTATGCCACGCTCGTACCAAAACTCGTTATAGGAGATAACGCCGGGTGGGTAACTGGCACCTCCCACCGAGTCGATGATAAGGTCCCGGTTCTGGCGACGATTTTCAAACGCCTGCCATTCTATCGCCTCCTCTGCCGTCAGAGTTGCCTTGTCAGCTAACTCTCTTGGACGATTTAAGGGGGTAAGGGTTCGGTAGGTGTAGGTTCCCTGCAAATCAGGTACACCATGCTCGGTAACTGGAAAATCGGCTGATTGGGCAATGAGCGCCGGCGCAATTAACAGGCTGCCAATGGCCAGACTCAGTGCGGTTAGGACTCGGTTCTTCATTTAATCCTCCGTCTGGTATTTTTATAGACGTCTAACAGCCAGGCATCTAACTGTTAGACCTCTAAACAGGTACGCTAGCTAAACTACTCTGTTATAGCAATTTTTCAAGGAAAAACTGGTGTGGAATGCCATTGAGATACAAATGCATCGAGGGCTACAGATAATCTGCGCTAGGTAATAGAAGCTGATTTCCGCCGAACATTTGATTACACTTCGTTAATGAACAATCTGCTGGCTGACTCTGAATCCAGCGTGAGGCTCGCCATTTTTCTTGGTGTTTTCCTGTTACTGGCTAGCGCCGAACTGCGCTATCCCAGAAGGACATTAGCCCACTCGAAATTGCAACGCTGGCTGAGCAACATCGGCATCAGTGCACTTAATACAGTCCTGATCAGAATTACTCTTCCCATCGCCGGCGTCGCTGCGGCATTGCTGGCACAAGACCAACAATGGGGAATTCTGCATCTAATCCAGCTACCCCCCCTGCTTGGCATTCTCGTCTTCGTTGCCGTGTTCGACCTCACGATTTACTGGCAGCATCGGCTTTTTCACGTCGTGCCTTTGCTATGGCGCTTTCATCGCGTGCATCACACCGATATGGACTACGATCTCACCACCGGAAACCGCTTTCATCCGGTTTCGATACTAATCTCCAGCGCCATCAAGATAATGCTGGTGCTCATCATGGGCGCCTTGCCGACATCGATTTTAATCGCCGAAGTATTGCTCAACGTCACTTCCATGTTTAATCACAGCAACCTGAAGCTGCCTTCAAAGGTTGATAGTATGCTACGGAAGATTTTAGTCACCCCTGATATGCACCGGATTCACCACTCCACCGATGAGTTTGAACATAACCAGAATTTTGGTTTTAATTTTTCCTGGTGGGATAGATTGTTTAACTCATACCTTGAACAAGCTAACACGGCTCATGAAACTCTGGATATCGGCATCACAGGTATGCAGGATAGGGAATCGCTGCAACTCCTCACTATGTTACTGCAACCTTTCAGGAATCCTGGTGATGCAAACGACAACTGAAGGTCTAATAAAGGGGATGATCATTATATCTTGTAGGATGCGCCAATAATCTTTTTCCGTATTGTAAGTATGCCTTTCAAGCTCAATACAAACAGACTCGCAATATTATTTACCGGTGCCAACAACCAGGCCGGCCAGCCATCACCCAAGTCCAGTAACGTTGTGTTAAGCCCTTGTACGATAAGTTGTGCAATTTCCTGGGCGGGCAAGGCGAGTAACCATGCGCATATCGCCAGTGCCAGAGCGACACAGATCAAGCCAACCGCTACCCGGTATCTGAGGATTTGGGTCCGAGTCATCACTCGTGCGGTAAATGCCTCTGCACTCAGATCCTGCTGAGCCTCAGCAAACAGAGTTTGCAGCAGTAGATCCTGATTCTCTGTCATTGCAATTTCTCCTTGTGGTCCTGATAAGCAGACAGGCATTGTTGTAAGCGTTCTGTCCCACGCTTGATATGAGATTTTATGGTGCCTAAAGGCATGTCCATAAGATCTGCTATTTCGCCGTGGCTCATGCCCTCATGATAGGCAAGGACGATGCATAGCCGGACTGGATTTGATAGTGCAGCCAGGGCCTGATCCAGGTCCATTCCCTCGCTGGTTGTATCGTTGTGCGCAAGCTCGGTTTCAGCAAGTGCATCGGCATCACGCAGTGCATCATTTTTACGTAAATACTGGAGCCAAACCGAGATTGCCAGCCGTTTCAGCCATGCACTAAAGGCGCTGGCCTGTTTCAACGTATGAATCTTTAACCATACCTGAATGAAAACCTGTTGCGCTAAATCCTCAGCCAGCGTGATATCGCCACTACAACGCCTCATCAAGTTTCGTATCGAGGATTGTCTGCGTCGTACCAGGTCAGCAAATGCGCTGCGGTCGCCGGTACGTGCCAAACTGACTATCATCGCTTCGGGGCAATTTGGATAATAGTCCTGAGTTTTATGCACTGACTAATCCTTTAATTGATCGAACTCCGAGGCACTAGCTGCCGGATACCATTTCTGCACAACTCTTGCCGCCACCAGAAATCCTATCCCCATGCAAGCAATCAATAGTGCCACGCCCAACAGAGGGCCTAGTGCATCAGCGGTTTCCTCGTTAGCACCCAGCACGAGCCCTAATACTGCCAAACCAGGAGCAATTGGCAACATCCACATTCCAGTTAGCTTAAAATCGCGGTCGTGGCGCTTGTTCCCACCATCACTCAGCAACAATAGCTTATCCAGCAAATCCGTGTCGATTGGCTGACCGCTATCGACCAGGCGGCGCACGGTTTCATGCTGGGACTCTCTCTTGCGAATGCCATCCCAGACACCTGCAATAATACCTGCGACGATGATTGCGGCAAGAAAGCCCCAAAAGGCAAGCGCCATCAAGCCTGCGCCCAATCCTAATTCCAAATTTTCCATTTCATTCTCCTACGATGTGGTTTGCTTATAGTATTAAAGATGCAATCCAGAGCGTTTTGGATGCAAGGATTGACAAATATTTTCCCCAGACGAGGCTAACCAGTACGCTTTGTTTAAAAATAGGCTAAAGCCGTGCCACCACCTTATTGGGGATCGGTGACAAATGAGAATTATTACCTTTTGAGAAGGCTGGTCTGCTAAAGCCATGAACAGGAGCATCAAACCATCGGCCTGCAGATAGCGAGTATGTGACACGGCGAATTTGTTATTTTTGGGATTAAAAAGGGATTAAATTTCGCTGAGCGCTTCGGCCTCGTCGGCTGCCGCATTACAACTGGCCACCCTGGGCATATAACTGATATAGCTGATCATCATTGAGCCCTTGATATCAGTTTTTTCCAGTAAGGGTGTGCTGTCGGAAATATAGAGTATTCTTGAGGCAGAGCCTATTATATTATCATCCATTTCCTAGACACAGCGGTGCATGATTAAATTGTCAGGCACCCGATCCTCAGTCCCGGCCCGGTAAAGAAAGATTTCGTAATTGTCATCGAAGTATACAAATTCCACGACTCCGTCTGCATCCAGATCCTGTGCACACATGTCGTAGACCAAAAAACTGTCACAAACGAGCACATTCACTGGCCTTTCGCCCTCGCTGAAAAAGACTCCACAGCTCGATAACAGCAAGACACTACAGGTAGTAAGCAAACCATTACGAAGAAATGGATGACCAAACATAAAAGAAATCGCTCTATTAATCTTAGTCTCTATTGCTATCGACCAGCAAAAGAGAAATATCATTCCAATTTTTACTTACAGAACACCATGAAAACAGCCATGTTAACGGCCCCAACCAATCCCTGTGTTACCAAAGCCAGGCATTAGCTGACAATCTGTACCCGAATCAAGGAGCAGTGATACTACTATTTACTACTAACGACGCAGTATACTTTCCCTTAACAGCTCTTCATGTTGTCGCCTGGAAGGGCCTTCTAAGATGTCCCCGTCTATTGATCCCATATTCCACCAACCGTGTAGGGGCTACCTTTAGATGTAAAAAATGCGCCGTTTATGAACCGGTAATTTCTATCCGACTGATTAATACGGTCGATCTCAGCAGGTGTCAATTCAATAATTACCGAATCGAAATTTAGTTTTAATCGATCAGGATTAGTCGATTTAGGAATGACTGCAGTACCTCGATTTACCGCCCAGGCCAACAGAACCTGTGCTGGTGTAATACCCCGCAATTCAGCAATTTCTCTGACTGCTTCCAGCGCTAGTAAATCGGGTTCCTTTTTTGATTTAAACGCCGTCGCTCTATCTCTCGATCCGAGCGGTGAATAAGCCGTTACAGCGACAGCGTTGTCATCACAGAATTTCTTCAACTTGTGCTGACACAGGGCTGGATGCATCTCAACCTGGTTTACTGTGGGTTTGATCTTTGAATGCTGTAAAAGTGAGCGCAACTTTGGCACGCTGAAATTCGATACGCCGATATTTCTTGCCAAACCCCGATCGACGCAGAGTTCCAACGCTCCCCAGGTCTCGCTTATTGGAACCTCCTCGAGACTGAAGTATTCCTCAGCCGACTGAGGGAAGCTAACACCCGGCTTGAAGGCTACCGGCCAATGGATGATATACAAATCCAGATAGTCCAGCTGCAGGTCTGACAGACTCTGCTCCAGCGCCGGTCTGACATCCGCCTGCAAGTGGGAGTTATTCCAAAGTTTAGAGCTCACCCAAAGTGCTTCTCTGTCCACATCACCAGAAGCTGTGGCATCGGCAAGCGCTTTTCCGATTTCACCTTCATTACCGTAAATGGCAGCACAATCAAAATGACGATAACCAATTTGAATTGCCTGTCTTACCGCTTTATAAACGGCTCCTGGTTCTGCCTTCCATGTGCCCAGACCGAGCATCGGCAGCCTGTCGCCACTGGACAGGGTCAAGTATTCCATCTGTGCTCAACTGGTTTGAAATTCATTTGCGGACCATAAATGCGAAATGCCGGTTTGGCAAGTTCCTTGCGGTTACGGATTGTTCGACCCAATCCCGTCTTCACTGGTTTTGCTTTTCCACTATAAGCTAGCCATACTAGTCTTGTCGGCTTGTACTAGAGGATTTATAAACGATGCAATTTTTAATTACTGCCTACGACGGCGATGATCCAGAAGCGATGAATCGACGACTTGCCGTACGCGAAGCACATCTGGCCGGTATGGGCCTACTCAAAGCTGCAGGTCACTTCATTGCCGGTGGTGCGATTCTGGATGACGATGGGAATATGATTGGCTCAACGCTATATGTCGATTTTGCATCCAGAGAAGAGCTAGACAAATGGTTAAATAGTGATCCCTACATCACTGGTAATGTCTGGCAGGACATATCGGTGCAACCAATCAGGCTGGCGCTTGCAGATTCCGGTTAACCATGGGAAATGACAACCGATGGGTATGCGCTGCTACGATGAAACTATATCCTAGTGCTGGTAGGCCACCGCCCGTTCTTCTGCCGAATCCGTGTGGCCAATAAAATCATGCAGAATCACATACAGGGAAGGCACCAGAAAGAGGGTAATTACAGTGGCAGAAAGCACACCGAAGGCCAGCGATATAGCCATCGGGACAACGAAAAAAGTAGCCGGATTAGCCGTGATCATCAGCGGGACCAAGCCGATGAATGTGGTTACAGAAGTCAGGAAGATTGGTCGGAATCGCATCATCCCTGCCCGGGACACCGACTCCACCATGCCTACTCCTTCCTCTCGCAGGCGGTTGATAGAGACAACCAGCACCAGACTGGCATTCACTACCACGCCACTGAGTGCGATGATCCCCAGCAGCGAAAAGAACACCAGGTCGGCACCCATAATGAAGTGACCCACGATAGCGCCAATCGCGCCAAAGGGGATTACACTCATAATTATAAGCGGCTGCAAGTAGGACTTAAGCGGGATTGCCAATAACGCAAAGATAACCATCATGGCCATTGGAAAGGTTGAAAACAAATCAGATAGTGATTCAATTTGCTGCTCTCCCTCACCACCGACTACCATCTCTACATCCAGTTCCCGACTCCACTGTGAGCTGTAATTTGTGATCAGCTCTGCCCGAATTTCTTCCGGCTTGACTACCGAACGGTCAATATCTGCCCGTACCGTTATGACTCGACGTCCATCCTGCCTGTTAATGCTGGAATAACCGTTACCTATGGAAAAGTTGGCGATACTGAGAAACGGAACTTCTGCACCGCTGGGAGTTCGAATCAGCAGATCTTCCAGATTCCCCAACGACTGACGCTCTGGCTCCGGGTACCTAACCATAACCCTGATGTCATCCATTCCGCGCTGGATGCGTTGGGATTCGGCTCCGTAGAATGCCTGTCGAACCTGCATGGCGATGTCGTTGAGTGTGAGTCCTAGCGTCTGACCGCGCTCGAGTAGCTCAATTTGTACTTCCTGTTTGCCTGCGCGGAATGAATCAGAAATATCAAATACGCCCGGATACCGCGCAAGTTCAGCGCGTAACTGTGATGATGCTATCTTAAGATTCTCTTCATCCCTGCCCTCGAGTCGGAAGTTAATCGCATCACCGGCTGAAAAAGAGTCAGAGGTGAAAGTCAATTCCAGTGCGTCCGGGATTAAACCGACCTTCTGGCGCCAGCGATCCCTTATTAAAGCGGAGCTGATTTCGCCCCTGTCAAAGAAAGGCGTCAGGTACATCACGACTTCGGCTACTTCACTGCTACCTGCATTGGCACTGCCTCCACCTCCGCCCTGAGCACGACCCGGTCCTTCCCGGGGGGCTCGCCCGCCTACTATGGTGAGGATACTATCCACCGCTTCTTCGGTTGATTGGGGCGCCATACCGCTGGCCTTAAGGCCAACTAATTCCTCTTCCAGTTCCGCCTTGAGCTCAACAGCCGCAGTTTCCAATATAGCTATGGCGTCTTCGGTTATGCTGCCTGGTACTCCCACCGGCATTTGCAAACTGCCATAGACGGTATCCCCTTCAACCGCAGGCATGAATTGAAAAACGACTCGCCCGCTCGATAATAATGCGAGAGTTATTATTACCATACCCGTGGCGGTAGCCCATGTGGCATAGCGATACTTCAGCACTTTTTTCAGCGCCCGCCTGTAGCTGTGCTCGGCGAAATATTCCATACCATGGGCAATGCGGCCTTGAAAGCTCTGCCAGTGGCGGACTAGCCAACTGTGTTCGAGAAAATATCCTTCGGTTTTCCGGTGTGCAATATGACCAGGTAAGATAAGTTGTGACTCGACTAGACTGGCTATGAGACAAAAAACAACGACGGCACCAATGGCATTAAAAAACGCACCCATTTGACCATCTAGCAGCAAAATTGGCAGGAACGCAGCGATGGTTGTTAGCACGCCGAAGATAACCGGAACCGAAACTTCCAGAGTCCCTTCTATGGCCGCCTCCTCTTTTGAGTAGCCCTTCCTTTCGTAGGTGTGAATACGCTCTCCGACAACAATGGCATCGTCTACAATTATTCCCAAAACCAGGATGAATCCCATCACTGTCAGGGAACTGATTGTAAGATCCACCGTTGAAAACAAACTCAGGGCACCGCTTATAGCAATGGGTATCCCGGCAGCCACCCAAATCGCCAGCTTGAAGCGCAGGAACAGGGCCAGAATCAGCAACACCATCGTCAATCCGGTATAGGCATTTCTTGCCACCGTCCCGATGCGTACCTGGGTGGCGCGCGCTGAGTCAGTCATTACGCCAAGCGTCATATTTCCCGGAAGGTCGAATTCGGCAGATTCCATCCAGGCGCGCACCTGTACCGCTGAAGCAACGATGTCTTCATCGCCGACGCGCATAATATCGATAATGGCTGCGTTGGTACCATTCATTCGGGCATCGAGATAGCCCTCCTGAAAACCGTCTATGACTGTGGCGATTTCTCCCAGTCGCAGCTGGGTCCCATCTGGATAGGATTGCACTACAATATTTTCATACTCATCCCCGCTATACACCTGCCCTTTCGTTCGCAACAGGATTTCACCGGACTCGGTGCGCAGCGTCCCACCGGGCAGGTCAAGCGAAGCGCGGTCGATGGCATGGGATATTTGATCGAGTGTAAGTCCATATTGTCGCAACGTGAACTCGGAAACCTCAATCGATATTTCAAACGGTCGAATGTATTCGATATTGACTGTAGAGATACCATCAAGATCAAGAATGTCGTTGCGCAAAGTCTCAGCAACGGATTTGAGACTGCGATCATCGGTGTTGGCGGAAAGAGCGAGGGTTATCACATTGCCACTGGAACTGAATGCCCTGACAATGGGTTTTTCTGTCTCCGCTGGAAAGGTAGTGATGGCATCCACCTTTCCCTTGATGTCATTGAGTACTCGATTCAGGTCCGCACCGCTGGCTAACTCAACGGTGGCGTCGCAACCTCCTTCCCTCGCTGTGCTGGTGAGTCGCTCAATATCTTCTGCTCCTTCCAGCGATTCCTCGATGCGCAGACAAACTGCCGATTCCGACTCAGCGGGTGACGCGCCAAGATAGGCCACATTTATCTGGACCATGCCAAAGTCGATGTCAGGAAATTCTTCCTGATTCAGGTTCAGGTAGGAAAGCACACCGCCGGCCAGAAAGATCATCATCATCAGATTAGTGGCAACGGGATTTTTTACAAACCAGGTAATCGGTGTTCTCAAAATTATCCTCGGGCAAATGTATAATTCAATAAAAGCTTATAACAGTAATGAGCCAAATTTATCTGTCAGATCAATTCGCTTACCGGTTGCACCAACATGCCATCCACGACTGCCTGAATCGGTGAAGTGCAGATGAACTCACCCGGTAACAGACCGCCGCTGATGAGCACACGGTCTTCCTCGAGCCGAAATATTTCCACATCCTGGTAATACATCTTGTTCTCTGCATCAACCACCAGCACCTGGTTATTGTTGCGGATGACCGACCTGGGTAGCGCTATGATGTTATCGATTCGCTTGCCGGTGATGATTGCCTGCACAAACAAACCAATCGGTAACGGAATGGACTGCCTGGCAGCGGCGCCTGGTTTAACCGCGCCTGAAACTGGCTGCTGTACTCGAATGATGGTCTGAATTGTGTTGCTATTCGGATCGATAGCAGCTTCGGTTCTTACCAGTTTTCCGTGCCAGTTATATTCTTCGCCGCCGTACATCCCCACCAGGGTTACATCGGGCGCGTTTTCAGCAGTTAATTCACCTCGTGTGCCTAAAGGAACATCAAGAAATCCGAGTTGCCGAATGGCCAGGGGAACTCGAACCTCCACTTCATCAGCACCATAAAGCACGGCCACGCTTTGCGCTCTATTGACGTACTGACCCAATTCGATCTCACGGGTTTCAATAATGGCATTAAATGGTGCCTTTATCACAGTTCGGATCAGATCCAGTTCTGCCTGACCCAAACTGGCTTTGGCATCAGCCAGTCGTGCTGCCGCCACCTCGGCGTTGCGTTTTGCATCCTGCAGCTGTGAATCACTGACCAGCCTTTGGTCTGCGAGATCTTCAAGGCGCAGCAGTTCATTGCTGGCATGATCCGCTTCTGCCAGGGCAAGCTGTCGCGTCGCTCTATTGCGCTCTAAAGCAATATCGAAATCGCTGTTTTCGAGTCTGAGCAAGACTTGTCCCTGCTCCACATAACTACCGACTTCCAGCGCTGGAGAAACCCAGGCGACAGGTCCGGCAACTGATGCGGAAAGACTGGCCAGTTGCGC
>PBTO01000074.1 GCA_002726595.1 Gammaproteobacteria bacterium
GGCCATCGCCTACATGGATGTAGGTGAGGGGCGTGAGCTAGGAGCGGAAGCTTTAATTGCGGATTGCGCCTAGCAGAAGCACGCTTCAGGCCACGCAGAGGCATTGAATAATTGATCAGAGGCTCCCTAGCATAAACGTGAGTGAGGAACGCATAATGGTAATGAAGTACGCCATGATTGTTGGCTATTTTGGAATTCTGGTCTATCTGGGATATCTGGCTTCCAGGCGTGTCCGCAACATGGATGACTTTGTCATCGGGGGGAAATCCCTGAGCTTCTGGGTGGCGGCATTCTCGGCACAGGCTACCGGAGAATCCGCGTGGCTGCTGTTGGGCCTGACCGGTATGGGTGCCATGGTGGGATTCAGCGCCTATTGGGTCGTGGTCGGAGAGGTATTAGGCGTGAGCATAGCCTGGTTCCTGATGGCGAATCGCTTTAAACGACTCACTGACAAATACGCCTCCATGACCGTAATCGATTACATGGCCAGCCGCTTCAGGTCCAAAGACAATCTCTTGCGCGTAGTATCTGCATTCGTGTTGTCCGTGTTTGTGCTGATTTACATCAGTGCCCAGATCGATGCTACCGGTTCGGCCTTCGAGCGCTTCCTCGACTGGGATTATCACGTCGGTGCGATGGTAGGATTTGTCATTGTGGTTGTCTATTGTGTGGCGGGCGGGTTCCTGGCGGTAGCCTGGACAGATATGTTCCAGGGTGTGGTAATGCTGGTTTGTCTGGTTATGTTACCCCTGGTGGCTTTTCTGACCTTGTCTAACAGTGGTGATATTTATCAGGGTTTACAGACCATCGAGCCGGGTTTGGTCAATATATGGGGGTCAGGTGGATTCACCTTCATGAACCTCATGTTGGTGCTGGGCATGATGCTGATTGGTCTGGGGTTTATGGGCTCTCCACAGGTATTTGCCCGCTTTATTGCGATCAAGAGTGAAAAGCAGATCGAGCGCGGTAAATGGGTGGCTGTGGTGTTCACTATATTAGTGGATTTTTCCGCCGTAAGTATCGGGCTGCTGGGGCGATTTATTTTTACTCAACAGGGGATTGAGCCCGATACTATCCTCGGTAATGGCGCGCAAAACGTATTGCCGGAATTGGTCGAGTATGTGTTTCCTCCGCTTATTGTAGGCCTGTATGTAGCAGCGGTTTTATCCGCCATCATGTCTACCGTTTCATCCCTGCTGATCATGGCCGCCGGTTCCATCACCCATGATTTCTACGAGAAGACGATTAACCCGAACCTATCAGGTGCCAACGCCGCTCGATTGTGTCGTGCTATCACCATCGTGCTCGCCATTGCTGCCATGCTACTTGCCATCACGGTGTCGATCCTATCGCCGGATCGCACCATTTTCTGGTTTGTGATTTTTGGCTGGGCTGGTATTGCAGCAACCTTCTGTCCAATGATTATTCTCTCCCTGTTCTGGACGAAGTTTACGGAAAAGGCAGCGATCGCTTCCATGCTGGCTGGCTTTTTGGGAACTTTGTTTTTTAAATTTGTGGTGCAGGGTTTTGAGACGGTCGGTCCTTATTTCGTCGCGCTGGAAACCTTGCCGCCGTCTTTCGTGCTGTCTTTGCTGGTTGGTTACCTAGTGACGATCTGGTCTCCCGATCCGGTGCTGGAGAAACAATACGTACAGGACCTGTCCGACCTGGAATCTACTGATACTGAATTAGACATCCTCACAGCAGCATCCGTGAGGGACGTTTAAACGATGAAGATGAGGCGAATTCCTTGACACTGAGCGAAGATGAAATGCATGCCCAATGGATGCTGTTTACCTGCAATCGATTAACTTAATCGATTACTCACTGATACTTATCCAGCCAGTCCACGGTCTCCCGGATTAACTCATTTCGCGGGGGAAGCATGTGGCCCATATCATATAAAACATGGCGTTTGTCAGCCTCCGGCGTACCGAGCATATTAAAAAAGGGTATTTACCGCGACTCAACCGGAAACACATAATCATATCGACCATTGAGCATAAGCACCGGTAGTGTGATGCGAGATACGTAGTTAAGTGGCTCGGCGATGGTTGGATACTGCCTGAACGAGAACCCACCTATTATCAATACCGCCGCTTTGAGGCGCTCTTCCAGAGCCAGTAATACAGCGCCACTGGAAGCGCCGAAGCTGATTCCCAGATAGGCAAAAGAATCGGGGGCAATATCGTCTCGGGTCTCAAGGTAATCGAGAGTCCTGCCAAGATCGGACCGCCAGCGTGGCGTCCACTGACGAAANGTATTTAGCTGCTCTTCAGCCGACATTTCGGTAAATCCATCATAGCGTTCGAAAGATCCCGCATAGACAGGAAAGACCAGAGCCCGCCCCGAGCTGATGATGTAATCCAGCGTGCCGGGTTGAATTCCATCACTTGGTGCCAACGCGTTAAACGCGCCCAGGCCTGGGAAAAATAAAACGGCTTCGTGGGGACCAGCAGTCTTGGGCTTGAAGAGATGGATGGCGAAGCGTTCATTGTCATAGTCAGTGTTGATAAGGACTTTTTCTCTGGTCCAGTTGGGGGTGCTGTCATCGACCATTTCCACAACCGGCTGAAGATTGCCTTGGGTGTAGGGTAATTGCTCCTGCAGTACGGCATAGACTTCATCCGAAACAGGTGTTTCATTAGTATAATCTCGTGATGTGGCATCGGCTGGCTGTAGCAACTCCTCTCGAATGCTGCTGTCATCAAGATACTGAACCAGGCGAAATCCGGTGATATTATCGCGACTCATCGGAGGCAGATTATAAGATAGGGCCGACATGTAACTGGGATCACTCCAGGCGCCACCGAGAACCCAGCGATTACTTCCCGACTGATTCCAAACCCACTCTCTTACATTACCGGCCATATCTTGTGTACCATAGGGCCCCACGGCCTNGGAAGCTTCTATCTGCCTGGGGGCGCCACTGAAATTGCTCTGGTTGTCGATGGCCGCGTTAAAATGGCCATATGCATAAGCTGCCCGCGCCCAATGATAAAGCGTGGGCAGTTCTTTGCCCCGAAAGCGCGCGTAAGCGACAGCCTCGTACCAGCTAATACCCGTGACAGGATAATCGTCCTGGCCGGCGGGATAGTTTCCCAACTCCCAATTGGCAGGTCCCGGTCGACCGGTAGAGTCAACAAATTGCCGAAGGATTTGATCCTGACTTAAGTTGCTGCCGCCTTCGTCAGACTCTAGTTCCTGCCAGTATTCTTCTTGCTGGTATCCACTCTGATCTACAAATTCCTTGAACTGCCGATTGCTCACTTCAGTTTTATCGATTAGGAATGGGCCAAAAACTAATATTTCCACTCCGAATCCCGCAAGGGCTGGACCAAGTTGGTCAGCTGGGACATAGACCATGTCCTGCGGGGTGTTAATGGGAGGAAGCGGAATTGGAATTGGGGGAGAAGCAGATGCGGGGTTATTACCGTAAACGGGGTATGGGCTAACAGTTGCTATCTCTACCGGCTCGTGGCCATCTTTTTCCAGTTTCAGGCGTAAATAACCACGCGGCAATCTTACATCGTTGATTGGTGTCTGCCCCAGATAGAACCAGTCGGCATCGGGCGTCGCGTAATCTTTTAGCCAAACTTCAGCACCAGCCGGCTCTGAGAGCACTGTGCTACCCGCATCAGAAAACTCGGGCCATAGTTGAGCCAAAGCAGGATTGTCAGGCGATTGCCCCTCCAGTTGATTGGCCAAAAGGTAAGCACCGATGTAATCCTCCTGCTGCACAAGTTGTTGGATCTGAGTCAGGTTATCCGGTTCGGCGTCAATCTCTGCTAATTCAGAATCCGGGCTGGCGGCAGGGAAGGGCAACTGCAGGACAATCAAAGCAATGACTGCAATAGCAACAACGCCGGCAGCCGCTTTTTTGAAAGGCGTCCACGGCTGAGCTGCTTTGGTTACGAGCGCTGGCTCGATTGATGCCGGGACCGGTTCGTCCGAGTCAGCCACGGCATCGGTTGGCTTAGCAGAAAGATACGATGACAGCGCCTCAAAAAGTTTAGTCCGATAGACATCCTGCTGAAATCGATCTTTCAGAATAGCCTGCCGGTTACCGATTTCCAGTGCCAGTCCTGAGGGCAACTCAGTCTCTTCCAGGTGAATGGCAAGAAACTCCTTGCTCTTGCTTACAGCATAGGCAGTTTCACGCTGACAGTGACTCGAATTTACGGCAGTGGGAGAAATGAAAGAGACAAATAAAGCGCAGGTATCGATGCGATTGGCCAGTTCATCATGCCAACTATGGCCGGGCTGATGCCTTCGTCGTACCAGACGTTAAATCCCTGCTTTTTAATCCAGCTCAGTTCCGCAAAGACCTTAGCCGCATCGCCATGGGCATAGCTGACAAAGATAAAGGGTTCCTGCCCGCTGTAGGCAGCGAATGGGAGCTTTGGTTCGGTATGTTTTGCCATCTGCCTGTTTCCCAGGATCTAAAGACTAAACAACCCTACAGGGTGGTGGGTTTTTACAGTAGAGGGCAGGCTACTCACGTTGCATGAGGATGTCAAGATGCAGCCCACTGCTACCGGGGAGCTGACTCGAAAAGCTATTGGATGTAGCGACGATTGTCTCCTTGACTAGCCTGGTGGATAGCTGTGGACTTTAGAAATGGGCCCGTTTATTCTTTCAGCCCCTCTGCAAAATTGAGCACGCGGCTCCGCATTGAAATTATGGTGATCCAGTCGATGAAGTGCAGTCGCGATAACCAGCTTAGGAAATAATATTCTGACACATTCTTCCCCAAATTCTTTCGCCCTGCCCCTGGTTGTTGCCGTAACTGGACACCGGGATATTGTTGGTTCGGAGGTGGAGGCGATTCGTGCGCGGGTGAAGAGTCTGTTTGTCGAACTTCAAACAAACTACCCCGATAATCTATTGACTATTATGTCGCCTTTGGCGGAGGGGGCGGATCTGTTAGTGGCAGAGGTGGCTGTCGAGATGTCGCTGGACCTGATTGTGCCCTTGCCTAAATCCAGGGAAGCCTACCTGAAGGATTTTAGGAGCGATGAAACCCGACAGCAACTCAAGCGGCTTTGTGAACAAGCCACGACTGTTTTTGAATTACCTAGTCACAAACCGCCTGTACCTGAGGGCATAGATGCCTCTATATGGGATAGCGATTACCCCTACGCCCAACTCGGTGTATTTCTTAGTGCTCACTGCCATATTTTGCTAGCGCTCTGGGACGGAAATCCTTCGCAGCATTTGGGTGGTACGGCCCAGGTGATCAAATTTCATCATGATGATGTTATGCCTGGCATTACTCCAAAGACCACAGCCACGCAGCAAATGTTAGTAGATGACGAAAGTGACCTGGTGTTTCATATTGTTTGCTCAAGAGATCAGATCGATTTTGAACCGCACCCGGATTATCAGCCTCTGGATTGGTGCTGGTACACCAAAGATGAGCAAACTCCCCGCTCCCGGAAAATGCCAGCACAGCACGAGCTCATCTTTCAACGCAGCGCTGATTTCAGTGCCGATGCCGCCAAGATTGCAGCCAGGATAGAAACCAAAAAGTCTTCCTTGCTCGATTTCAGTACCAATGTTCAATTACCCAATGGAATACATACTATAAGCCATTTTTTGCCATAGCAGATTGTCTGGCGATTCATTACCAGCGCAAAACTCTCAGGGTGCTCGGGACTACTCATCTCCTGGCATTTTTCATGGGGCTGATGTTTATTCTCTATTCGGATTTTGAGTCGTTGCAGTATTTTTTATGGGCGTTCCTGGGGATTTTTTACTGCTGCTGCCAGCATACAATTACTGGCAAAACATAGGGCATGGCAGCGTAAATACTTGGATTATCGCACCCTCGCCGAGGGGCTGCGTGTCCAGTTTTACTGGGCAGCTGCCGGAGTGATGAATGAAAACAAATGGCACTATGCTCACGACAGCTATCTGCAAAGCCAGGCACCAGAATTTGGCTGGATACGCAACGTGATGCGAGTTGCAGGTACTTTTTGTGATGCAACGCCTTACTAGGAAGTTGTTGGACTCCAATTTGCCTTGCGCCAATGGATTGGCAATGACGAGGAAGGGCAGCTCGGCTATTTCAGGAAGAAAGCACATGACCGTGTAAAACGGAATAAACTGACTGAGCGATTAGGGTTGCTGAGCCTTGCTACCAGCGTATTGATCGTTTTCATATTTATACTGTTTGCCACATCACTGTCCGCAGAGATCAATACACTGCTAACAGTTGTTATGGGGTCGACGCTATTGCTGTTTGCTATAAGACAAGGTTACGCCTATGCCACAGCGGAGAAGGAACTCATCAAACAGTACCAATACATGTTGGGCATTTTCAATAATGCTGATCGTCGCTTGATACAGGCGACTGACGAGAGCGAAAAACGCCAGATTTTATTGGCCCTCGGGCAGTTAGCGCTAAACGAACATTCTGACTGGATGCTAATGCACAGAGAGCGCTCGTTAGACGAAGGGGAGATCTGGAGGATGGGAAGTTAATAAGGTTGCACTAATATGCCGATTCTCGATACAGCGATATCATGAGAAATAGTGGCGTCATGGCGCTGCACAACTGAAATTTACCGCATCATCCGTACTACCACTACCATTGTAGCTTGCAAGCTCTGGATAAACACACAACGGGCGGGACCGGACCACTTCACCGTCGACTAGTTTTGATGCAGTAATTTGTTCCGGCGCAACGCCTCTCTCTACCCAGTCTTCCAATGCGGTTAAAGCATCGAATGTGTCAGGCCCGGGACCTCCGCGACAGTGTGCCATGCCGGGCACCATGAACAGGCGATAAAAATCCTGGGTGCTTTCCAACGCGGCAGCATAGTTAATGGCTCTGGTGTCATCGCCAATTAGCTCAACCACCTCTTCAAAATAATTAATCGAGGCGACCGGTGAAATATCGGGATCACTCCAACCGTGGTAAACAATCAACTTGGAACCTTGATCGCGTAAGGTNCGCAGGTCTGGATCATTCGAGTCCAGTGCAGGGCCTACCTTTGCCAATGCGAACTCCAGATCTTTATCGAAATCGAAGGTCCTAAAATCCCAGTTTTCATCTTCGAATACAAACCACCTGAAAAAGCCTTCACCACCACGCCAGTGTGTTGATTCAAACGGTCCTCTGCCAGTTACCCAGCTTGACCAGCTACCGCGGGCGGCTTCCCCGCCGGGAACCAGACCAGGATAGATTAATTCACCGGCTGAATTTTTCACTCCAGACCAGATTTTTTCCACCGCGGTTACCTGTTTTGGCGTCAAGCAGGAATTGTTATCTACCCCAACCGGACAGGTGAGTGATGCTGGCGCAAAATTGCAGTCGAGGGGATTATTCAGGATGCCATCTTCGATACCATCGATAACATCGCAGGCGGCATTGACGCCATCACCCAGTGTCTGAAGTTTTGCCGGTGGGATATGGCTCTCGGTGTCCTCCAGCATTGCCAGTGAATACCAGAGATGGGAGCCGGCATAAAATCGTGTCCAGTCATTAGCCGGATCGCCAGCAATCAAGCCGTCGAAGTCGTCAGGATAGCGCTGCGCTTCCATCAAACCCTGTTGACCGCCCTTCGAGCAACCCATGTAGTATGAGTAGTTTGGCGGCTGGGCATATAGCGCCTCGGTTACCGCTTTACCGTTTACAGTAGTTAAATGCAGGGAGCGGTGGCCGAAGTCTTCAATCAGGTCGGGTCGGCCCAGTGCCCAGGATGCATCGAATGAAACGGATCCTGCCTTGTGGCCGGTGTCCGTGCTGGCAGTTGCATAGTCGCGTCGAAGTGCAGCAGCCATTGCCCTGTAGCTAATGGTTCCGGCCATACCGCCATTGCCAACGCCCTGATATTTTCCATTCCACCCCTGCAGCGGCAGCCAGACTTCGAAATTTATTGCCGGGGTAGTCATGCCCACGACTCGGCAAAAAGCAGGCAAGTCCATGGTTCGCTCTGCACCTGGTGCAGTGAAGGAGTTGGCGGTAACTACTTCTGCCAGGGAGATACTGGTATCTTCCAGACTGAGATTGATCAGTTGCTGGCATGCCGAAGCGAGTGATGAATTGCTCTGTGCAGTGGCGCTGCCACTATTGAGGCTGAGACTTAACAGAGCGGATAGAGTCAGGAGTGTGTAAGTGAGCTGTTTCATTCTCTGGTTCTCGTGGTGAATTCTGCTTACATTCAAGTGGACAGGGGCCCTGGTCGAGGTACTAAAATTCAATTTTTGCCACGGCGATACCGGCTTCGCCGCCTACGGCATAGAATAAATAAACTACCTCATCTTCTATATAGATCGCTGGATCGCGGAGCTGATTCACATAGCCGTAGGCTGTGCTTCGCACAGACGGCTCATTCGGTGAATTGGCACCTTCCCATTCGGTTTCCGGCTGCATTACCAGGATTTCTTCTGATTCCTGCCACTGTTGCCAGTCACCGCTAATATCGATGGTGCTAAGCAGAATACTTTCCGGGGCGTCCCCTACCCGGGTCCAGAATACATAGAGCGTATTGTCTCGTACCAGCAGGGCCGAGTGGCGAATATTTGGAACAAACAGACGCGGGCCGGTTTCAAAGTCGGTAAAGCCATCTTCAGATCGATAAAACTGGCCCGGCATGGACATAATATAAGTCATGCCATCATGCTGGAACGCGCGCATATAGGAGCGACCCAGTCGCTGGGGCTGTGCAGTAAAGTTTATGCCGTCGGTAGATGTGGCGACGCGGGAGAACTGNGTGCCGACATCGGCCAGCCCGTGGTAGTACATGATAATCTGTTGCTTGTCCTCATCTACATGTACATCAGGTGATGCGATATGGGGTGTGGTCAGTTCCGTCGCCACATCATGGGAAAGTCTCGCGCCGTTAGCCTGTCGAGCGGCTACCAACTCATCCAGGCGCTCCTGTGCCACTACCGGTGGTGCGGTCAAAAAATGAGATTGGGCTATCTGCAAACTGCCTGGGACATGGACTTGCCAGGGCCCGGTGATCTCATCCGCATAGGCTAAGCGAATATAGTGCCCCTTGTGGTCTGCGAAATACATGTAGTAGCGACCCAGCGGATTGCTTACCCAATCCGGTACGCGAATGACCGAGGGGCCCTGTATATTTTCGCCGATACTGGCGTGAATGCCGGGATGGATGACTGGTTGATCCAGCAATCGGGTTACCGTGATATCTGCACGGTTGAGGCCTTGTGCAACTAATAGAGTGGGGAATCCAAGCAAGAGGGATACAAATCCCAGGCGGGTAATTCGTAGCAGAGATCTGGACATAGACTGGAACTCTCAATTAATTCAGCGACTCGCAGGATAGAATTCTCAACTGCAAATGTCTATAGTGCTCGCGGGGTATAAAAGATAACCGCAGCTATGGCCGAGCTGAATTGGGTTGCCATGTCACGGCAGTCAGGAGTAGGCTGGCGATAAGCCAACATGAAAAAACAACAGGGGAGAAGAATCATGGATCAATCAGGACGAAGAAATATTCATTTATTTGCTGTCATTTTATTTTTGCTTTCGTTCAATTCCGCCTTTGCNGCCGATGATCTGGCTGCCGTTAAACAGAAATTTATCGGCCATTGGGAACTGGCTAGCTATTTCACCTACCCTCCCCAAGGTGGCGAAGTCGATATGAACTATATCGGTGTACTCATCTACGATGAATTAGGCAATATGAACGGGCAGGGCATGCCAGTGGACTTGCCCGAAAGAGTGGCCCAGTCGAATGAGCGAGTAAGTGGTGGTTTCGCCTATTGGGGGACCTTTGATGTCGATCTGGATAAAGAAATTGTTATCCACCATGTCGCGGGTTCGGCCATCAGGCCCCAATGGGTGGGAGGGGATAATATCCGCCATTATGAATTTGCAGGTGATACGCTGGCTCTCTCACTCAAAAATGGCGAAGGAAGAACAACCGCCATCTTGACCTGGAGGAAAGTAAAGTAGTCTGGGTTTGCAGAATCCCGTAATCGGTTTACCAATTCGGCTTCAGCGCTGGTTGGAAATGCCAGGGAATTAACCTGGTAGATTTTCTCCGAATCGTTTTTATGTTCATCTCTAATTTCCATGGCTTAGGATCAATTCGGCAACAGAGCAGTAGTTGAAAGCAAGGTATTTCATAACAGTCTCTTGGAAAATAGTGACTCCATGATTTTTTTAATATGGGAGACATGACCCTTTGCATTCCCTTCATTAGGGTCCAAGTGCGTCGATTGGGATTACAGCGATACCATCCTTCCGCATATAGCCATAACCACTATTGACTATTATACCAAGTGCTGCTGGTTCTCCACACTTGTCCAAGTCGATGCGATTTCGAAATTTCAGTAATGTGGCAGCGGCTCGATCAACTTGGCCCGCTCCTAATTTCACTTCAAACGCACACCAGTCTCCTTGCCTGCTCTCGACGATGGCATCCACTTCCATATCTGTGTTATCGCGGTAATGAAATACCTTACCGCCCACGGCTTGTGCGTAAATAGCTAAATCTCGGTGTACAAGGGATTCGAACAATAAACCAAGTAAGTTTAAGTCTTTGAGAAGAAGCTCAGGATTTGCCCCGAGAGCTGCGACTGCGATGGAGGGATCTACGAAGTGGCGTTTTGGGGATTTTCGAAGAATAGATCTAGATCGCAAATGTGGCGACCAGGCAGGCTGCTCCTCGATTATCATTAATCTGCGTAGCGCTGACAGGTAATCCCGGACAGTATCATCATCCAAAGAGCCATCCGCACCACCTGCATCTGCGGCTAATGTTCTGGCACTTACGGTTGTGGCTACATTTCTTGCCAGGGAATGAATCATTCTACTCACATTGTTAGGATCGCGCCGCACTCCATCTACCCTGACAATATCCACTCTTTGAATCTCTTCAATATAGTCTCTCTGCGCGCCAAGACATGCATTAAGCGGAAGCCCCAAATATCCAGGCCAGCCACCTATACACAAACGCTCAACAATCTCCTTCAAATTGAGACCATGATCTGCACTATTGGAAAACTGACCTGCAAACAAGTCATTAAGTGATAATTCACCAGATGAATAACCAGACTCAAATAAACTCAATGTGCGTAAGCGCAAGCGAGCAATGCGGCCGGCACCTGTGTGGCGTGTGACGTCGTCCGCCGGTACCGAAGAACCGGTCAGAATGAATTGACCAACTTGTTGTTTTTGGTCCACATATCGGCGAATGTGATTCCAGATCACTGGTTCAATTTGCCATTCATCGATCAGGCGTGGTGAGTTGCCTTCTAGCACGAGTGTTGGATCAACGGCGATTGCGCGTCGCGCTTCCTCATCTATATCCAGCAATACTTCGCTTGCCGCAACTTGACGCGCTAATTCTGTTTTACCACATGCCCTGGGCCCCTCTACAACTACAGCACCAGTGGCTTCTAACCGTTGTTTTAGTTCAAGATCAGCTATTCTAGGATAATACACGGCCATTTCCTCATTTTGACCTGGAGATTATAACACTATTGATCGGGAACATATAATAAATATAACCCGGAATATGTAATTATATGCGGCAGGCAAATGTAAGGATTAAATTATCTTTCTTTGGAGTGATTCAGCGTCGCTGCTTCTTATTCGGGATACTACGCCAAGCATCTCGCAACCAACCCAGAGCATCGTTAGCCTTCCACAAATGCAGATGAGCTTCACGGTACAAAAAAGCTTCCTCCTTACCGCCGAGTTGCAAACCGGACATTGAAAATTTTGGTTTTTTTGACTTCGCTGCCAATAAAGTAGTGATGGCCACCTGATGGTGGATTGCTGTCTTATTTAGCGCAGTCAGGGCTTCGCCTCTACGCTCAAGCTGGATTAACGCCAGGATATTATTGAGCGTCAATGTACAAAAGTCATCAGGATAGTCAGCGCTCAATGCCACCACAAGCTGTGGTTGTGCTGTTTCGAGGAAGCTTGTTGAGAGTGAACTGCGGAAATCGTGGTTGTCGTTAGGATTGAGGACCAGCATCTGCCTGGCTAATTTTTGAAACACATTGCTTGCAGCACCGTGAATATCCAACTCTATAAAGGCTCGGTGTGCCAGTAACCGCAATGCGGGACGGTTTTCCCTGCACACCCATGGGAGCGTATATTCTGTTGTTAGCCGGGAATCCAGATTGAGATTCAGCAGTTCGACACCACGGTCCAGAAGCGGGATCAACAGCGTTTCAGCGATTCCGGAAAATTCTAGCGTTTCCGCGGCCAGCACCAGATCGTCCAGTATTTCTATACTTTGCCACGCTTCCGGATTGCGCTCCAGCCAGTCCAACCAACTAGCCGACAAATCCCAGGCATCGGTATTTTCAATCTGCAGACAAGTAAGTGGTGGTTTAACTTGTGGGTAGACCTGGCGCCAATTGGGCTCCAGCCTAATTAATTTTTTCTTCGGCTGCAGCAGGCCTATATCCTCAATCAAATCTACCTGGTAATAGGCTACTGGCGCAGATGCAGATTCAAACAACTGTTGCAATCGGCCGAGTCCTGGATTACTGTCATATCCGAATCTGGCTATTGCAGCCGCGGGATCTTCCGACATCTCGTGCATGAGTTCGATTAATTTCGGGTCTGCATGTCGACTATGCTTCAGGCGTTTCAACCAAAATTTCGCCCTGGCTTTAGCCTGGTCGGTCTCATAGCGGCTAACCAGCAGAATCATCTCCAACAGGCAGAGCCCTGGATCATCAGGATCCTCCCTTTGTGCCTGGCAAAATACTTCCCAGGCCTTGACTGTATCGCCTTGATCAGCGTGGATACTGGCTTGACGTTGAAGCGCTGCCACGCGTAAAGTACGATCCCCTTCAGCCAGCACACGCTTTAATAAGCGTTGCCGCTTTGTGTGCTTTCCTAGCCTGTAGTCAACCTCCATTAGTAGATCGAACAAGGGTTCAATTTTTCCTGTTAGTTTGCGTCCTTTTTTGAACCAGGGATTCAACAGCTCCTGGGCGCGCTTAGGGTCACCTTCATCCATCCACTGGCGGGCAGTATCAGTGACAGCCAGCACGTCGACTGCGGTTGTTGGTAGCATGACAAATGTTTTCTTAGGCAAGCAGTCCAACATATGTCTCAGCATATTGTAATCGGTTAAAATCGGTATAGATTCCAGGGATTGGCAGCAATGTTTGTATTTTATAGATGAACCGCACCAGCACTTTTCATTCCGGCCTGGCTTAGCTAGCGGCCGGCAGCGAAAATCATCGAAAGGCAAGGGCATAATGTTATAGATGGAAATTCCAAATAAGCGGAATGCGCGGCCAATGGGGCCTCTACGAGGATCTATACTGGCAGCCATGGAGGGGGCAATAGCAGGCCCGTGTTCCTCGATCCAGCTCAGGAATTCCTCTGCTGAACCGGTTCGTGCCAGCACTGAGGCTCCGATAGAAAACAGGCGAAATATCTCCCTATTTTCCTGTTCCTCTCTAATCTCCATGACGTATAGCCGAGGCAAAATGATGGGCAGTTATGCTAAACTCCTCACGCAAATAAAACTTGTGTGCGCCAAAGCGTTGTACTCCGGAGTCGAGATGGAGTTGCTGGCAGCCTGATTCTGCAGCATGAGCTTTTAGCCAGTCGAGCATGAATTTGCCAGCACCGGTTGATCGATGTTCCTCGCTGGTTACCAGATCATCGACATAGATATGTTTTTCCCAGGCCAGCTTTTCGCCAATCACGAATCCGGCCACGCACAGTACAGTCTCAGTGGATTCCACATAGGCAATTTGATAGCCTCGCTGCTGTTGTTTTTTTATCTGCTCTATCAATTCCTCTTCACTGTATTGGGGGCGTAGTTGTCGCAGAACATCACTGATTTTCCCCAGTTCTGCTTCCGTGTTTGCCAGTTTTACTTGCATAGTGTGAGTCCGGAGAGATTGTCTTAGTTATTCTCATGCCCGTCGGTTTCACCCAATGGGAATGTTCGATTTCTGGATTTTGCTGCACTTCTGTATTGGTCTGTAAAAATCAGAATGAGAGTTAACACGGCTTCGAAGCTGATGAAGTAGAGGCCACCGGAGAGTCCAAGTAGAGGAAACAGGAAATAGGCTGCGATCCACAAAACAAAGAATGGCGCCGTTAATTTTATGCCATCCTTTACAGTCAGCCGAACGGCAAAAAACCAGAACGCAATTAGGGCTACCCAACTACCTACATAAATCATGATGACAAATTTAGCCTGGGGTTCAGGCTGACATACCCCGCGCCGAGATCTGCCACACTGCCTCTACCCGGTTGTTTCTGATGGCGTACATCTGGTTATAAAGATTTACCACGGGATCACAATGGGAAACGATTAAGTCCAGTTTATCGCCGACTTTGTAAGTGCGCGATGGTTCGTCATCGTAGCGGATCGTGCCGAATTCATCGGAACCTGAGGTATAACTCATGCCGGTTTCATTTTTAATGATAGGCCAGGGCTGGTTAATAGTGCAGGCCTTGGCGCCCGCATCGGTTGTCGCACGGCCCGCATACTGATCATTAAGGACCGTGGTCAGGATGGTAAGAGAGGGTTGGAAATCTGCATACACATCGCTGCTGGTTTCTCCACCGATATCGAGATACTGGGCATCCATAAAAACGTAACTACCCACCTGCACATCGGTCAGACCTCTGGTCCCATGGTCGATGTTATAGGTGCCGGTGCCGCCGCCGCTGAATATCTCGGTGTTGAGTCCAGCGCGTTGCATAAGCTCATAGGTATTCGTTGCCGCAACCAGACTTTCAAGCGTCCGCAGCTTCCGGGCTTCGAAGCCCTTAACATGTTGCGAGCCCCCGTCGTAGCAAAGCATGCCTCTGAGACGCAGGGCAGGGAGCTGATCGATAAGCTGGGCTAATTGCAGTGCCGGCTGACCAGGGGTAATTCCGGTGCGGTGTCCACCGGGATCGACATCAACCACCACATCGGCAGTTATCCCCATGGCCTGTGCAGCCTCGGACAACAGCCGGGCATTTTGTGGCGAGTCAGTGGCCTGAATAAAGCCAGGGCATTGTTCGCGTAATTTCATAGCTCGATTGATCTTGGTTGGCGTCACATTGGTTGTGGTCATCAATATATCATCGATACCGTTTTGGAACATGGCATCCGCTTCACCGATTTTCGCGGTGCAGATACCTACTGCACCGGCATCGATCTGTAGCTGAGCGATGGTCGGACACTTGTGAGTTTTGCCATGGGGACGGGCGGCGATACCATTGGCAGTAACTGTTTGCTGCAGTTTGCCAATATTGGATTCCAGCAAATCGAGATCCACACAAAGGGCTGGCGTATCGAGTTCCGATTTGGCCACGTCCTGCTCCATGACCCCATTGGCATAGAAGGCTTGCATTTCCGCTGAAGTATATCCATGCATAGTGCTTGGTACCCAGATGGCTGCTGCTCCCGTGCCCTGTAAAAATCGACGACGGGAAATGGATTTAGTATTCATTGCATTGCACCTCGTGAATTGGCGACGTGACAGGCAGTCTAGCACAGCAGCCATGTCAAGCAACTGTACTTACTGAGGTCGAACGCGGCTAACAAACGGGCACTGGTTAATAGGGTTAATAGGGACGGAGGGAATAAAATTGCGTTAATAGGGATGGAGGGAATAAAATTCGGAGGAAATTTTATTCCCTCCATCCCTATTAAAAACCTATTTAACACTAGCTCTCAAATACGGCGATATTCATCTGGCCTTCCAGACCTGAACTGCGATTTCCACTAATGGCTTGATACTCTTCAGATTGGGCCATTTGTAATAGGGCTCGTGAGTTCGGATAGCGAACCATGGCAATCCTGTCCCATTCGGCACCACCAATAAAGGTGGTCTGGCATTCACCGGAAAATATGATCTCAGCGCTGATGCTTTGCAGAATCTTCCCAACATCTGTTCCGTATTGCCCGTAATCACCCGCGCCAGCCCTGTAGCAGTGCCGGCAGTTGTCATAAAGTCTCTTCTTGAACCTTCGTTGTCAGATTTGCTCATGATTTTTTCCAGCGGTTTATTCTGATTTTGCAATTAAGGGGGACGGAGCACTTTGATCGCTGATCAGGGTAACGCCAGCGTAACCAGCCTGGAATCCCGGCCTCCCCCTACAGCAATACTGATGTATTGCTTGCCGTTCTGCATGTACGTCATCGGTGTACCTTGTGGCGGCAATGGCAATTCAATTTCAACCACGATGTCACCACGGGCCTTGTCGAATGCACGCAGCAGATTCCTGTCGCCGTCACGTTGCGCAAGGAATAACAGCGTTTTGGTAAGTACCGGGCCAGCTCCACTGCCACCGCCTACAGGTCCTGGATCGAGGATACCCATGTCGATAATCTGCTGCCGCCTGCCTTCGCCGTGGGGTACCATCCACTCGTGCTCGCCAGTATTGAGGTTAATCGCGGTTATACGGCTATAGGGCGGCTTGGTCAGGGGCAAGCCCTGGGGTCCGGCAACTGACCTCGCGCCACCACGCACATATCCCATTTCTTCCCGTCCCCGAGTGCCTTCTCCCAATTGCACTACGATGGGCGAAGAGGAAGAAGGAATGTAATAAAGCCCCGTGTCAGGATCAAATGCTGCACCATGCCACTCGGCACCACCGAACCAGCCGGGAAACTGAATCGCTCCTCTTGTTGATGGGGGCGTAAACAGGGGGCCGTAATCGAATTGTTCGATATTTTGCAATGCTTCCCGACGCAATTCCGGGGTGAAATCTATCAGGGTTTCATCACTGATGCCCTGCGGCTCAAATGGTGCTGGTTTGGTGGGAAAAGGCTGCGTCAGCGAAGCGACTTCGCCAGGTACACTGCTCGGCGGCACGGCTCTTTCTTCTATGGGCCAGACCGGCTCACCGGTTACTCGATCGAATACATAGGTAAAGCCCTGCTTGGAAATCTGCGCAACCGCTTTGATCGGGCGACCGTCTACATTTATATCAACCACTGTCGCCGCTGCGGGCAGGTCGTAGTCCCACAGTCCATGATGCACCATCTGGAAATGCCAGATTCTTTCACCATTGTCGGCGCGCACAGCTACCAGGCTCTCGGCAAAAAGATTATCTCCCGTGCGTTTTCCCCCGTACCAGTCATTCGTTGGCGTGCCTATGGGAATATAAACAATACCTAGTTCGTCATCGGCACTCATGATAGTCCAGGAATTTGTGTTACCAGTGTATTCCCAGGATCCGTCTTCCCAGCTGTCATTACCAAATTCTCCCGCTTGGGGGATAGTATGAAAGATCCATTCCATTGCGCCGGTATCTGGATTGAATGCACGCACATCCCCTGGAGGCATCTCAATGGAAGGAGGTACGTCAGAAACTACGGAGTTCACAATGACTTTGTTGTTGGTAACAAGCGGTGGCGAAATTACGCCGTAAACTCGTCGATCAACTTCTCTGCCAAGGCCAAGTGTCAGGTCAATCTTTCCTTCCTGACCAAAATCACTATCCGGGATACCGGTTTCGGTGTCTACCGACCACAGGAAGGCATCATAAGTTGCGAAGAATAGCCGTTTCTTGTCTCCCTGCTCCCAATACGCCACCCCACGGGTGTTGTAACCGAGATTCACCGGCCTGCCAGTCATCTCCCAGGCCCGAGTATCGAAAGACCAACGCTGATCGCCACTTGCGGCGTCAAGCGCAACAATGCGCCCGAAAGAAGTTGAGACATACATGACACCCTCCACAACAATCGGCGTAGCCTTATAGCTAGAGGGTACTGCGGTGTTGTTATCACCGGCCAGGTTTGCGGCAACTGTCTCGTTATCCACGCTGTCCCAACTCCAGGCCACAACGAGATCATCTACGTTCTGAGCTGTGATCTGGTCCAGAGGTAAGTATTTGCCGGAGCCGTTATCACCGCCGTAGCTGGGCCAATCCTGGGCGCTGGCCAGGGTGGCGGTAAACGCAAGTGTGATGCTCAGTAGAAGCCTTTTGGAGATGCCCATAGTTCTCTCCTCTCCTTTTTTCTAGGGATGGTTGATTGAGGATACTACAATCTAAGGGATCAGTATCAAATAGGATTGGAAGTTTTCCGCCAAGTTTTTATCTAATTAGTGTCCCCGACGCTTACTCTGACCCCAATTTACTAATACAATGCTAGAAAAACCTCAGGAGGAAGACAATGATGAATAGAAAACGAGCCTTCATAGCAGTCGCAACCGCCATGGGTGTGTTGACACTGCCCGTAATTTCGATTGTTGCACAACAGGATGACGACGAGCCGCCAGCTATGGGTTTCTTTGTTACCAGTACCAGCATCGGCGATGGCGGTAATCTGGGCGGTCTGGCCGGCGCAGACGCACATTGCCAGGCGCTGGCCTCTGCGGCAGGCGGCGGGAATCGCACCTGGGCCGCTTACCTGAGCACTCAGGGCAACGGCGCGGTCAATGCACGTGACCGCATCGGCTCCGGGCCCTGGGCAAACGCCAATGGTCTGATTATGGCGACCAATGTAGAAAGCCTGCACTACGACAACTCGAATTTAAATTGGGAATTCTCACTGGACGAGAATGGCAATCAGTTTGCATCCCGCATAGACGGCGATCCCGATTTTTCAGAGCACGATATGCTAACCGGCTCACAAATCAACGGCACCGCGTTTCCAGCGGGTCAAGACCAGACATGCAGTAACTGGACCAGCAATGGCGAAGGCAGCGCAAGGGTAGGCCATGCCGACCGCTACTCCTTCACCACACCAGGCTCACCCTGGAATTCCTCACACGGCACGCCAGGTTGCACACAGGAGAACCTCGTTGCGGTTGGAGGAGCCGGCCTGTTGTACTGCTTTGCAACTGACTGATGGATAAATAGGGACAGATTTATTTTTGCAGCTGTTTGCAAAATAGATCTGTCCCTATAAAGACGACTAGTTGCCACCCCCCGCTTCGGCAGCACGAAGCTCATTCATGCGTTCGCCGCGAAGGATATTGAACATGCCATAGTTGCCTTCATGGCAGCCATATTCATAGAGCGTACCTGCTACTTTAGTCATTGGCATAGTGGCAATAATCTTGTCGGTAAACGTAGAAGGATCCTCGAGAGTCCACTCGTACTCTATCGTGTAAGTATCTACGCGAGTAAATCGCTCGGTGAGGGTCTTGTCTCTTGCGGTTCCAAAGCGGCTGAAGCTGGGTATCAGGTCGGTGAAATTCTTGGTAACAACCATCAGGGTGTCTTCGTCCCAGTAGCCTCTGGAATCACCGGACCACAAGCGAATATTGTCGTCGATAGTGCCACGGTCATCCAGTGGAACTATGCGGGCGTCATGGACCATTTCGGTCATAATTACGGCATGATCCCGGTTTTGAAAAATCTGCACATTCGCGTTGTAACCACCTCCGTTGAATGGAGGACCGGCGTTAAAGCCTATCAGGCAGCGTTCTGACAGACCACGATCTTCCGGCCCATCCTTGCCAATGCCTCCGAAGGTTGCGAGAACCGGACGCCCACCTTCAACGTCTGGCCCCAGATTAGCGGTATGCTCGGCAGACCCTTCAACCCTGGCGGGAAGACGACCATCTGGCGGGTAGACTATAAGAGAAGTGCGAACGTTTTCACCGATACTGGCTCGTTCATACCAGAAATTATTATAGCCACCCGTACTGCTACCCACTGGTGGGGCTTCCGGGTTAATCACCAGTACGGCCTCTGCCGCATCCGCCGCTATTCGCCTTTCCTCCTGACGAATCCGATCCTGCTCAACTTCTTCCGGAGTCAGAAACTCCTGTGTTCCAAAGCGCTCAGGTCGTTCCATTGGTGTACTAGAATTAAAATTCCAAACCCCCTGCAGGTCAGGCTGTCCCCATTCCGTGCGTGACACAACATAGTCGTCAGCCCCCTGCGCGAAGGACAAACTAATCGGGGCTATCAGGGTAGTGAATAATAGTAATAATTTAGCTTTCATTGCTCTTCACCGTAGATTGTCTGATTCCAACCCTAAGTTAGTATTTTTGACAAAAGTAATCAATATAATATTGATAGGGGCAGATTTATTTTCCTTCGTATTTTTCTAACTTTTCTGTTAATAATCGCTCTCCCCACTCGTCTATATCTATATGGGGGATCACGCCATTACATTGCTAAAAGAACCACAGTCCGGTGCAGACAGGATGACACCCACATTTGATGAGCTTTTCAGCGAACATCATAAAAAGGTGTTACTGGCTGCCTACCGTGTAACTGGCAACCTTCAGGACGCGGAAGATGTCCTGCAATCTGTCTTCCTGCGCCTGCTGAAACGTAGAAAGTACCTGAATAGTGGTGATAATCCAGCAGGGTACCTCTCTAAAGCGGCAATTAATGCCAGCATCGATCTACTCAGGTCCAAACGCCACACCCAGACCGATACGCTCAATGAGGAGATCCACCCCTCGAGCCTGGGTGCAGCCGACAGTGAAGCGCGTCAGGCTGAGCAACGTCAGCATCTGCGAGAAGCACTGCTTACTCTAGAGCAACATGCTGCCGAAGTCTTTGCCCTGAGATTTTTTGAAGACTTTAGTAATGTCGAGATCGCCATGCTGCTCGACACATCACCCAACAGCATCGCAGTCACCTTACACCGGACGCGTACGCGTCTACAGGAAATCCTTGGTGAACTCGAAGGAGAAAACCGATGAAAGATCATCCATCCACACCAGATAACATTGAAGCCGCCATCGATTCAATCAAGGCCAATGCGCCGTCTGCGGCGGAGATCGCCAGCGCGAGTGAGCGTGTACACGCTGCTATCGATAGCCAGAGGGGCCCGCAAGCTGTGGTAGCACAGGGGCCGGAATCGCCAGCAACAAGTGAGAACTAGGATTCGATTGACGACTACATCGCCGCCATCCCGGCTTTTCTGGCAAAGCAATTGACGCCAGCACAGACACTGCTCTTTGAAGAGGAGACTCGGCAGTCGATCCCCCTGCGACGGGC
>PBTO01000075.1 GCA_002726595.1 Gammaproteobacteria bacterium
CCCCCAATGCGCCCCAGGCTATACCGAGACGAGCCGAGTTCAGGCAGCTAAATGGCCCGGCCAGGCCCCTGGCGAGAGGTAATTTATTTTCTTCTGGAACGAAGACCTCATCCATGACTATTTCACCTGTTATTGAGGCTCGCAGTGCCAGTTTGCCTTCAATCTTCGGGGCGCTCAGGCCTTGCATGCCTTTTTCCAGAATGTAACCACAAATCACTCCGTCATCGTCCTTGGCCCAGACCACGAAAACGTCTGCTATGGGTGAGTTGCTTATCCAGTTTTTGGCTCCTGTAAGCTCATATCCTCCGTTTGCAGTCCGCGCACGGGTAATCATGCCCCCCGGGTCGGAGCCATAATCAGGCTCCGTTAATCCGAAGCAACCAATGTATTCACCACTAGCCAGCCTGGGGAGAAATTTTAGTTTCTGCTCCTCCGTGCCAAAAGTATTGATTGGATGCATTACCAGGCTCGACTGCACACTCATCATCGAGCGATATCCTGAATCCACTGCCTCTATTTCGCGCGCTGCCAATCCATAGCACACATAGTTGACACCGGCGCAGTCGTAGCCTTCAATTGTCGAGCCAAGCAGGCCCAGCGCACCCATCTCACGGAAAATTTCCGGGTCCGTTTCCTCATTGCGGTAGGCCTCTCTGATTCTGGGCAAAAGCTTGTCCTGGGCATATTGGCGTGTCGAGTCCCGTACCAGCCGCTCTTCTTCTGTGAGCTGCTCTTCGAGCATAAAGGGGTCTTTCCAATCAAACGGCACATTGTCCGATCTTACAGACATAAATCTCTCCTGTGATTCCTGGCTTGCACGCAAAGCATGGTTGGTGGGCAGTCTATCAAATTACGTTCTATTCTATAAATTCTTCTTGTCTACATTTTGTTAGAATAGTACGTCATGGATGTTTCCCACATATTTGAATCTCTGAACACAGAGCAAAGAAACGCAGTTGCCTCCCCCAGCCAGAATTTATTAGTGCTGGCGGGAGCCGGCAGCGGCAAGACGCGAGTGTTGGTTCATCGAATTGCCTGGCTGATGCAGGCTGGGCATACATCGCCCTTCGCTATCCTGGCGGTCACCTTCACCAATAAAGCCGCCCGGGAAATGCGTAGCCGAATTGAGTCACTGTTGGGCCAATCGCTTAGCGGCATGTGGGTAGGTACATTCCACGGCCTTGCCCATCGACTGCTGCGATCACACTGGAAAGAGGCTGGTTTGCCGGAGGATTTTCATATCCTGGACAGTGATGATCAATTACGTCTACTAAAAAGGCTCTGCAAAACGCTGCATGTTGATGAGGATAAATGGTCTCCCAGACAATGCCAGTGGTATATAAATTCGCAGAAGGACGAAGGACTGCGGGCAGCTCATATCGAGCACTTAGATGATGTCTATACCAGGACCATGCTGGATATTTATCGTGCTTACGAGGAAGCCTGTAACAGAGGAGGGATGGTCGACTTTGGCGAAATACTTTTGCGCGCCCATGAGCTTTGGCTTAACAACCCGCAAATACTCGACCACTATCAAAGGCGCTTTCAGCATATTCTGGTGGATGAGTTTCAGGACACCAACGCAATTCAGTACGCCTGGCTTCGTGTGTTAACGGGCGAGGGCAACCATTTGATGGTGGTCGGTGACGATGATCAATCGATTTACGGCTGGCGCGGCGCTAAAATCGAAAACATCCAGAAATTCAACCTGGATTACCCCGCTGCTGAGATGGTACGCCTGGAGCAAAATTACCGCTCTACATCCACAATTCTCAAGGCAGCAAATAAACTCATCGCCAATAACCAGGGCCGACTCGGAAAAAACCTTTGGACAGATGGAGACGATGGCGAACAGATAAGTCTGTACGCGGCATTCAACGAACAAGATGAGGCACGCTATATCGTCGACCGGGTTCAGGACTGGTTTGCGGGCGGCAATCGTCGCTCAGATGCGGCTATTCTCTATCGCTCAAATGCTCAATCCCGTGAGCTTGAAGATGCTCTGTTGCGGGCAGATATGCCCTACCGCATCTACGGCGGCCACCGGTTCTACGAACGCCTGGAGGTGAAAAATGCCCTGGCTTATCTGCGTTTGCTGGTAAATCGCAATGATGACACCGCAGTGGAGCGGGTCATCAATGTGCCCACACGGGGGATTGGCGGACGTACTCTGGAAATTATTCGCAGTTTTGCCAGCACCGAGGGCTGTTCGCTATGGCAGGCTTGCGCCCGGTGCGTAAACGATTCTTTGTTGAGTGCTCGTGCGGCCAACGCGGTATTGGCTTTTCTGCAATTAATCGATGCGCTGGAACAGGCTTGCGAAAAATTGGAACTGTATCGAAAAGCTGAACATGTTATTGCCCACAGCGGGTTGATCCCGCATCACGAGAAAGAAGGCGGTGAAAAAGCCAGAGCGCGCCTGGAAAATCTGGAAGAATTGATAACAGCAACCAATAGTTTTGACGATGCCGAAATCGGCGAGGATTTCGATCTTACATCGAATGCTACGCTGGCTGCTTTTTTGGACCAGGCAGCCCTCGATGCCGGGGAGTCACAGGCTGGTGAAAATGAAGATGCTATCCAGTTAATGACGCTGCACTCTGCCAAGGGCCTGGAATTTCAATTGGTATTTCTAGCTGGCATGGAAGAGGGTCTATTCCCTCATAAAATGTCCATGGATAATATTTCTGGCCTGGAGGAGGAACGTCGCCTCTGTTACGTCGGCATTACCCGGGCAAAAGCCAAATTGTATTTGAGTCATGCCGAGTCGCGGCGACTGCATGGTGATGTTAATCTGTGCCGGCCTTCGAGGTTTATACGGGAAATTCCTGCCGAACTTATTGCCGAAGTAAGGTTGAAGTCTGTTGTCACCAGGGCCGTCTCGCCGAATTTGCAGAATGGCTCATCCAGAATCAACAAGCTGCGCGGAGATATTGAGGTCCCACAAACGGAGCTCTCGTTAGGCCAGCGAGTAGTCCATGGAAAATTTGGTGAGGGCGTGGTGCTGAATTATGAGGGGCAGGGCACTAATGCCCGCGTGCAGGTAAATTTTGATTCCGCCGGGAGTAAGTGGCTGGCTTTATCCCACGCGAAACTGGTAGCCTTGTCTTCAGCCTGATTTCATGGATAAAAGGAAAACGGCAATGTTTAAAAAGATTTTTGGTATTCATCTCGCCCTTATTTCGCTCTTTCTTCTTATCGCCTGCGGAAGCGACTCCAACACAAACCCAGCGTTCAATCAATCGAGCGCAAGCAATTCTGGCGAAGTATATAACTGGAAGATGATTACTTCCTGGCCAAAAAATCTGCCAGCCCTGGGGACTTCTCCCGAGCATTTCGCTGATATCGTAGGGAAAATGAGTAATGGGCGTATGCAAATACGGGTTTATGGTGCCAATGAACTGGTTGGTGGTCTCGAGGTTTTCGATGCGGTGTCCCAGGGAGTTGCAGAAATAGGTCACACCGGCGCCTACTACTGGCAGGGCAAGATCCCCGGCACGCCATTTTTCTCCACCATTCCTTTTGGATTGACCGGTAAAGAACAAAATGCCTGGCTTGCCTTTGGCGGTGGAAATGAATTGTGGCGTGAAATTTATGCTCCCTT
Organism: Gammaproteobacteria bacterium; assembly: GCA_002726595.1. GTDB lineage: Bacteria > Pseudomonadota > Gammaproteobacteria > Pseudomonadales > Pseudohongiellaceae > UBA9145. The sequence goes on from PBTO01000075.1 coordinate 3,605, forward strand.
CAACTTGATTCCTGTGCGTGGTGGTAACTCTGGCACGCAAATGTTCGGCTGGTTTAACAAGGAGATAAACTCCCTGGAAGACTTGCAGGGTTTAAAGATGCGAATCCCTGCGCTCGGCGGTGAAGTATTTAGAAGAGCCGGGGGAACGCCNGTTACCATGCAAGTAAGCGAGGTTTTTACAGCGCTGCAAACCGGCGCGCTAGACGCAACCGAATTTGTTAGCCCGTATAATGACCTTGCTGCGGGATACCATACAGTAGCCAAATATTACTACTATCCCGGCTGGCATGAGCCGGGCTCTACATTGGAGACCTTGTTTAACAAATCCGCTTTCGAAGCATTGCCTGAGGATTTACAACAAATACTTTTAGCCGCGACAGAAGTTATGAACCAGCTACTAATGGATGAGCTGACAGCCAAGAATAATGAAGCACTGAGTGTTTTGGTAGAAGAGCATAATGTTGAACTGAGAAAATTACCCGATGATGTGCTTATAGAGCTTAAGCGAATTTCTGACGAGGTTGTTCAGGAGCTTGGCGAGACCGATGAAGCTACGCGCCGAATTTATACTTCCTATAGTGAATTTAAATCCGGCGTACAGAACTACCACCGCATAGCGGAAGAGGCTTACATTCAAGCCAGAAATTTGTAACGAGCCGGGATATTTCAGGTGGGTAGCGGGCGCGGATTGCCTGACTCATCAATGGCGACAAACACAAACAAACCGTCAGCGGCCTTTTCCCGCTGAAAATTTGTACTGAAACTTGTTGTCCACACCTCTACACCGATATGAATCGAGGTGCGCCCCGTTTTAACAACTCTGGCAAAACAGCTCAACGTCGATCCCACACTGACGGGGCGAATGAAATTTACCTCTTTTATAGCTACCGTGGCACACCTGCCCCTGGCTACCTGCTTGGAGACAATGCCCGCGGCAAGGTCCATTTGAGAGACCAGCCAGCCGCCAAAGATGTCACCATTTGCATTGGTGCCTTTGGGCATAGGCAGCGTCTGCAGAGCTAATTCGCCTACCGGGCCCGATTGTTTATTGTCTTTACCTTCCATTAGCTTGCGCACCTCAAATCGACAAGTTCGACGGCAGCCAGGTTGCCAGACCAGGCATGAGTGCCAACAACATCATAAGCACCAGCTGCATGATAACAAAAGGAATTACACCTCTGTAGATGTCCTCTGTTTTTATTTGTTCCGGTGCGACACTTCTTAAATAAAACAGTGAAAATCCAAATGGAGGTGTCAAGAAAGAAGTTTGCAAGTTTATCGCAATCATTATTCCAAGCCAGATCGGATCCAGGCCCATGGACAGCAAAACAGGCCCGACCAGAGGCACCACCATGAAAGTGATTTCGATAAAGTCGAGGATAAATCCCAGTAAAAATATTAATAACATGACCGCAATAGTTGCGGGGATCGCCCCCCCGGGGATTCCGCCGAGCAAATTTTCAATGAGAACATCACCACCGAATCCGCGAAAAACGGATGAAAAAATAGCCGCCCCTACTAAGATTAAATAGACCATTGACGTTATTTTTGTAGTCTCGATCGCCACCAGATGTGTTACCCGAAGATTTAACGCGCCTTTAGCCCCGGCCAGAATCGATGCCCCTATCGCACCAACACTGGCTGCCTCGGTTGGGGTGGCTATCCCGGCTAAAATTGATCCGAGCACCGCCACCATCAGTAACAGAGGTGGCAAAAATCCCTTTAGTAAAATACCTGACAAGCTGGGCCTGTCAATTTCAGCTCCTTCGACTAGTCCGGGCGACGGAGCGAACTCTGGTTTGAGTATTGAGATTACCAGTATATAGATTGCGTAGGCTGCGACTAGCAACAACCCTGGAATAATAGCACCGGCAAACAGATCGCCGATAGAGACGAAGTCCGGCGCGAAGATGCCGTCATTTAATTGCGATTGCTGATAGGCGTTGGAGATAACCTCCCCCAGCAACACCAGGCATATAGAAGGCGGGATTATTTGACCCAATGTTCCAGTAGCGCATAACATGCCACATGCCAGGCTTGGTTTGTAGCCGGCTTTTAGCATCGTAGGTAAAGACAATATCCCCATCGTAACCACCGTTGCCCCAACGATGCCAGTGCTTGCCGCCAACAACATGCCCACCACTACTACTGAAATTCCCAGGCCTCCAGGCAAGCGTCCGAATACTGCCGCCATGTTTTTCAATAGCTCTTCTGCGATTCTGGATTTTTCCAACATGCTTCCCATGAAAACAAACAGTGGCACAGCAAGCAGATTTTGATTCACCAGAATGCCGTAGATTCGATTCGGAATCAGTGCTACGAATGCAGTATCAAATACGCCAAACAACGTTCCTGTTCCGGCAAACATCAACGACACGCCCGCCAGAGACAGGGCGACCGGATAGCCCGCCATCAATACCAGGCAGATAACAATAAAAAACAGCAGTGGTAATAAATCAAGCACCAGGGGCGTTCTCAATCATCCAGCCAGTGTTGCCTTAGCAAAGCCAGGCTTTTCAACAATTCTGATATTCCCTGGACAATTAACAAAATACCCAGGACCAAAATCGCAGTCTTCAATAAATAGACAAACGGCAGTCCGCTCAACTCAATAGAGCGTTCGCGAATTTGCCAGGAAATCGAAACGTAATCCCAGCTTTGCCAGAGAATAAACAGTGTGCAAGGCAGGAGAAACACACACACACCGCTCAAATCTACTATCGCTCTGCCCTTGCCACCCAATCGATTATAGAAAATATCAACCCTGACATGTCCCTGCTCTTTCAGGGTGTAAGCTGCGCCAATAGCAAATATAAGCGCATTAATGTAAACAATTGCTTCCTGTAATGCGATCGATCCGGTTTGAAAGACATAACGCAGAAGCACTACCAGCCCGGTCACGACAACCAGCAATACTGTCAGCCAGGAAACCGCCCTGCCCATGGCATCCATGGCTTTGTCAATGGCGTTAGAAACCGAATTGTTGTTCATTTTTGTCATTATTTAGTCTAATAGTATTACCACGCGGGCTTGTTACAGGTAATCATTATTGCACAGGACTCGACGGCAAACCGTGCTATCCTTAGCTTGTCAGCCACACGCGAATAAGCTCGTAACTAAGAACCACCAGAGCAAGACTCAGGGTGAGTGCTGCTATTGCAAACAACCAGAGCAGCCCTCGTCTCAAGGCGACAGCAAACCGAAGCTTGAGACCGGCGCCTCTTGCCGGCCTTGCCGGCACGCTGATGAATAATCTGGCAAAACAGTAGAGCATGCAGGCCCAGCAAAATAAAACCAGGCCTGGGATTAGTGCTTCATCTCCGGGCAGCCCATCTATGTTAAACAGGCTCGTCCCGGCAAGGAACAGCGAAATAATACCCGTCACCACAATGAAAGGCATGAATCGCTGTATATGAGTGGCAAATTTTTTCAAGCGCTCTATCATTACATACACTCTAGAACAGTAATTGGGCTGCTTCAGCTTACCGGCTTCTCTATCATTCAGCCATCAGGAATTTTCAATGTCGGCTGCCGATAACACCATTGCCTTGCCATTTCTCGCTGGCCTAAATGATGAAAATGATCCCGTCTTCGAAGAGCTACAGGTAGAAGTAACGGAGGAATCGCCGCTGACTGTGCGGCTGTTGCGATCACCACTATTTGCCCGTAACTACGCAGCCGGCGACAGAATCAAGGTAGTGGATGCTGCTGCTGCCGATTACGAATTAGTTCAACGCAGTGGCAATCTGTGCGTACGAGTCTTTCGCCGTTACCAGTTAGATGTTATCGCCGAATCCTTAACACCTGCGATTGAGAAGCTGGACGGATCACTCGATCTTGTCTCAGAGCATGCACTCGTATATAGCATCCATGTCTCAATAGGATTTCAGACCATCGAGACACTGTTAAATAATACGGTCGCGGATTATCCTGATACTGTCTGGTATTATGGCAATGTCTATGACCCAGTCGATGGCACCACACCGCTCGGTTGGTGGCAGGAATTTGAAAATCAAAACTAGGGAGCCTCTGATATAAAATATGCTTATTGTTATTTCGCCGGCCAAGACTCTGGATTTCAAATCCCCTGTGAACTTCAGTAAATTCAGCCTGCCGGAATTCCTCTCCGAGTCAAAGCAGCTAATTGGTGAGCTGAAAGAGCTGAATCCCGAACAAATTTCCGAGCTGATGAACATCAGCTCAAAACTAGGGGTGCTGAATTATTCTCGCTTCGCTAACTGGCACACGCCCTTTCATCCGGAAAACGCCAGGCCGGCAATATTTGCTTTTAAAGGAGATACATATCTGGGGCTGCGGGCTGAACAGTTTTCCGCCACAGACCTGTCCTTTGCCCAGAAGCATTTGCGCATTCTTTCAGGCCTCTACGGCATACTGAAACCTTTGGACCTGATGCAGGCATATCGATTGGAGATGGGCAGTCGTTTCAGAGATACAGAAGGGCAAAGCCTTTACGATTTTTGGGGATCCAAACTCAGTAGAAGCCTCAACGCCACGCTAACCCAAGAAAAGAGCCGGTTGTTAATAAATCTTGCCTCAAAAGAATACTTCAGCTCCATTCATCCGTCTGCCTTAGATGCAAATATCATAACCCCGGTATTCAAGGATTATTCTCGGGGAAAGTACCGGGTTCTAAGTTTTTTTGCCAAGAAAGCACGTGGCGCGATGTCCGCTTATATAATACGGCAGCAACTTTCGTCTGCATCCCAATTGCAGGGCTTCACCGAAGAGGGGTATCGCTTTAGCAAAGAGGNGTCTTCGCCAGAAAATCCCGTTTTTCTGCGACAACAAACGTAAAAATTCCCGAGGTTTGTATGCAAGATGGCTTGCCTTATAGCCAACCCAGCTAAAATAACAAGGACTTCATTCTGGAGGTGCTCAAAAAACACCTGAGCGGGCCTGAGCGATTGCTGGAAATTGGCGGGGGGACAGGGCAACATGCTGTTTATTTCGCGCAGAATTTACCTCACTTGCACTGGCAATCTACGGATATTGCTGCCAACGTCGACATGCTCAATCGACGCATCCTGCTTAGCGGTTTGTCCAACCTGCCCGCGGCCGCCGGTTTTCATCTGCTCGAGGACAATGATATGCCTGCCAACAACCAGATGCTGGTTTGGAAAAAAGCCCCTCAATAGAATTCAGCACTAACCGTCTTGCCTGAAAGGCAATCGTGATTTTGCTGCTTCTATGTAGTGCTCTATATACTGGCGCTCCTCCAGCAGGAATTCGGAAATCGCCTCGGCGAATCTCTCATCGGCTATCCAGTGATTAGAATAGGTTTTCACCGGCTCGAATCCCCGCTGGATTTTATGCTCTCCCTGAGCGCCAGAGTCGAAACTACGCAAGCCGTTCCTGATGCAGTATTCTTGTCCCTGATAAAAACAGGTTTCAAAATGCAGAAATTGAAAATCTCTGGCGCTGCCCCAATAGCGCCCAAACAATTGCTGAAAGTTCTTGAAAAAAAGCGCCGCCGCAATGCACTGATCACCTAGCAGGGCCTGAATGAGAAATAGCTGTTCTGGCATGGACCGGCCAAGTTGCCGAAAAAATTCCAGGTTTAAATAGCCGTGCATGCCTCGCATTTGATATGTGCTCTGGTAAAAAGCATAAAATTTCTGCCAGTGATGAGGCAATATATCACCACCATCTATTATTTCGAATCGAATTCCCTGATCTATTACCACCTGCCGCTCCTTTTTAATATTTTTTCGTTTGCGGGAATTTAATGCCTGCAAAAAGTCATCGAAACACCCGTATTCTTTATTAAACCAGTGAAATTGACAGGCTGTTCTTTCCTCAATTCCATTGCGTTGCAGCAGGTTGTGCTCTTCCCTGGATGGAAACAAAACATGCCATGACGAAGCGTTTATTGCTTCCGCCTCTTTTTTTATACTGCTGCTGATTATTTCTATTGCTGGCACTGCCAATGCAGGATCTTTTAAAAAGACCCTGTTGCCCTGGCTTGGGGTAAAGGGCATTGCCGTCACAAACTTTGGATAATAATTCAGACCGTTGCCTCTGTAGGCGCTGGCCCACGACCAATCGAAGACATATTCGCCGTAGGAGTTGGTTTTCAAATAAAGAGGCATTAGTGCGACCAGTTCTCTCTCCGTTGTGGCGCGTTGATATAGTGCTACATGATAGGGCGCCCAGCCTTTTTCACCTGTAGTACACCCCGTCTCTTCCAATCCCCATAAGAACTCATAGCGAGCGAACGGATTCTCAATACCGGTTATACCGTTCCAGGCCTGTTTGCCTATTTTTGCGATAGAATTTACAAATACAATTTCAAGCTTGCCCATGCGTTTCCCGGCTATAAACCAGACAAATGTATTTCGGTTTCAACAGGCATCCAATTATCAACTGCCTGGAAGAAAAAACAAACAGGATGCACCTTGCTGGTAAATTAAGTAGCATGGGGTCCCTTTACCCATGGCGGAATTATGACTTCAGCCAATCTGCTAAGTACCATAACTGAAAACAGGTCTGCTCTTCGAAAATCTGAAACGAAGGTTGCTGACTATGTGCTGGATAATTCAACTGACGTGATCAATATGCGTATTGTTGACCTCGCAGCAAAGGCTGAGGTTAGCGAGCCGACCGTGATCCGTTTCTGCCGGGCACTTGGTTTTGATGGTTTTCAGTCGTTCAAGCTGCAACTCGCTCGACAATCCGGCCTGGGCGGGGCATTTACCCAATTTGCTGTCGATGATGATGACACCGTTGAGGATTTACGCAATAAGGTATTTGATACCACGGTTGGCTCTCTCATCACCGTCCGCGATAATTTAGATCCCTCAGCCCTGGAGAGTGCTATCGCCGCCATTACCAAGGCAAATCGGGTGGAGTTCTACGGCTTCGGTGCTTCCGGTTCAGTGGCGGCCGATGCCCAGCACAAGTTTTTCCGCCTCCAGCTAACTTCTGCCTCCTACACGGACCCCCATATCCAGCATATGTCAGCCATCTCGCTTGGCGCAGACGATGTTGTCGTCGCTATTTCTCAATCGGGGCAATCCCGGGGTTTGCTGCAAAGTGTGAAGTTGGCCATAAAAGCCGGTGCCACTGTAATTGGGCTGGCTCCTCAGAATACGCCGCTATCGGACCTTTGTTGCATCCCGATCCATGTCAATATGAAAGATGAGCCTGACTCTTATGCTCCGGTTTCTTCCCGGATTGCTCATCTGGTCGTGATCGATGTGTTGGCAACCGGGGTTGCGCGCAACCGCAAGCCATTGCTCACAGAACACCTGCAGCGACTGAACAAAAGTCAGAAGGCGCTACGCACCAAAGGTAGCTCCTGATTATTCTACGGTGACTGATTTGGCCAGGTTACGAGGATGATCCACATCTGTGCCCTTCATAATCGCCACGTGATATGACAGCAGTTGGAGCGGGATAGTAAATACAATCGGGCCGAGTATGTCCGGGCAATTTGGTACATTGATTACCTTACAACTCCTGTCAGAACCAAATCGAATGCTCTCGTCGGCAAACACAAAGAGCTTGCCTCCCCTTGCGCTCACTTCAGCCAGGTTTGCTTTCAGTTTGCCCAGCAATTCGTTGTTAGGTGCTACTGCGATTACTGGCATCTTTTCATCTACCAGCGCCAGTGGGCCATGTTTTAATTCCCCCGCGGGATACGCTTCAGCATGGATATAGGAGATCTCTTTCAGCTTTAATGCACCCTCTTTAGCCACAGGGTATTGAATCCCCCTGCCCAGAAACAGGGCATGATGTTTATCAGCGAATTGCCTCGATACTCTTCTTATCTCTTTATCAAGCTTCAGAGTCTGTGTTACCAGAGCTGGCAATCTATTCAGTTCTCTTACCCGTTTTGATTCCTGCCTGGAATTGAGACCGTTGCGACGGGCCAGCACGATTGCCAATACCAATAACAGGCTTAATTGCGTAGTAAATGCCTTGGTGGATGCCACGCCAATTTCCTGTCCCGCCATGGTTAACAGACAAAAATCTGACTCTCGAACCAGCGAGCTGGTTGCTACATTACAGATAGCAAGACTGGCAATATAAGCTGCTTTTTTTGCGAATCTCAGTGCTGCCAGCGTGTCAGCTGTTTCCCCGGATTGTGAGACAGTGACAAACAAAGTCCCTGGCTTCACAATGATGTCCCGGTATCTGTAGTCACTTGCTATGTCAACCTGGCAGGGTGTTTTGGCAGTAGTCTCCAGCCAATACTTTGCAACTTGCCCGGCATGAGAACTCGTTCCACAAGCGACTATTTGTACACTTTTAACCTTATCAAAAATGGCTCTGGCGTTCACACCGAATGCTTCTTCAAGCACCTTGCCATCGCTTACTCTTCCTGCAAGTGTGTCCTGGATTGCCTGAGGTTGCTCACATATTTCCTTAAGCATGTAGTGACTGTATTCACCCTTGTCGACTTCATGGGCCTTGTTCTTAACTGTGGTTACCGGCCTGTTCACCTTGCGAGCACCATGCCAGATTTCGATTTTATTAAGGCCAACCCGCGCCACGTCGCCTTCTTCAAGATAGATAAATCGATCTGTAACCTGTCCCAGTGCCAACGGATCTGAGGCAATAAAATTTTCGCCAATGCCCACACCGATAACAAGTGGACTGCTACTCCTGGCAATTACGATCTGGTCGGGCTGGTTTTTATCAATCACACAGATTCCGCAAGCCCCGTGCAGCTTCTTTATGGTGGTTTTTACCGCATCCAGCAGAGAAACCTTCTCGCCTCTCCTGGCCTGGTGAATCAGGTGAACTATGGTCTCGCTATCTGTCTCCGTGCGAAACCTGTACCCATCTTTTATAAGTTTCGTTCTAAGCGCTTCAAAGTTCTCGATAATGCCGTTGTGCACTATGGCAATTTCGTTATTCGATGTGTGTGGGTGTGCATTTGCTACGCTGGGCTTGCCGTGGGTAGCCCAGCGGGTATGAGCGATTCCAAGTTGGCCTCTGAGTTTTGCCTTGCCTGCGGCATCTATGAGTTTCTTTACCTTCCCTACCGTTTTAACTGTTTTAATCTTCTTGCTGTTGCGCCCGATGAGGCTGATGCCAGCCGAATCGTAGCCTCTGTATTCAAGACGTTTCAGGCCCTCCAGCAAAATCTCCGAGACTTCTCTCTCCGCTATTGCCCCAACTATGCCGCACATAATCTCTTGATCAGTCCTTTTTTACCGGTCTTTTCCAACCGCTTATGTTTCGCTGCTTGCCTCTTCCCACTGCCAGGTTTCCAGTTGGAACATTGTTGTTTATAGCCGACCCGGCTGCGATAAATGCCCTGTTCTCTAGTGTCACCGGTGCAATCAGCACGCTATTGGAACCGACAAAAACATCATTGCCAATTACCGTCTTGTGCTTGTTTACGCCATCGTAATTGCAAACAATCGTCCCGGCCCCTATATTGACACTCTCCCCCAGCTCGGCATCCCCAATATAGGCCAAATGACTGGCCTTGGATCCCGCGCCTATTACCGCGTTTTTTGTTTCCACAAAATTGCCTATCTTTACCTTTTCCCCTAATATAGTGCCAGGTCTAATTCTTGCGCAGGGACCAACGGCGCTTCCGGCTCCGATCGTCGCTCCGTCGATGTTGGTGCCACCTAATATCTCAGCGCCCTGTTCGATTACGGAGTCTTTAATAACAACGTTTGGGCCGATTTTTACCCCGTCGGCGATTTTAACACTCCCTTTTAAAATTACATTTACGTCTATCTCAACGTCTTTGCCACAGGTAATATCGCCCCTGATATCAACGCGCCGGGGATCCAGTAAGGTCACTCCTGCCTGTAAAAGATCTTCTGCTTTTTTCATCTGGTAATGTCGCTCCACCAGGGCCAGTTGATGCTTGTCGTTGACGCCCTGCACTTCAATTTCAGTTTCGATTACACTGGTTATTACTTTACAGTCATCGTCGACAGCCAGTGCGATAATATCGGTCAGATAGTACTCGCCTTGTTCATTCTTGTTCCCTACACGACTCAGCCAATTGCCCAGCTTTTTAGCTGGCGCGGCTAACACCCCGCTGTTGATCTCCCTGATGCATTTTTGCTGTGAATTTGCATCTTGCTCCTCAACTATCTCCCTGACATGGCCTTCTTCATCTCTAACAATTCTACCCAGTCCAGCCGGATCCTCTGCAATTGCAGTGAGTAATGCCACCGAATTTGCGCTGGCCTGCGCAACTAAATTCCGCAATGTGGCCTGTTCGATGAGCGGGACATCGCCATAGAGTATCAACACGANGCCATCATCGCTGTCGGTGTTTATTCCGGGGAATGCCTGCAAGACGGCGTGCCCCGTTCCGAGTTGCTGCTGTTGTGTGATCCATTGTAACTCAATGGGCAAACGCCTTTCTTCAATATGCTGTTTGATCCCGTCTCCATCCATCCCTACCACCACGTGCAGCCTGGCCTCGCCCAGCGCTGTGGCAGCGCCTATCACATGCTCCAGCATTGCCCTGCCGCCAACGCAATGCAGCACTTTCGGTTTCTTAGAATACATTCTGGTGCCTTTGCCAGCGGCCAGAATAACTACATCCAGTTTCATAACGATGCCGTGTTCCACTTTCGAGCTGAAAGAGTACCAAAAAAAAATGTCGCTAGCCCGAATGTTTCATCGAAGGTCTGAAGTTTCGCCAGGAGTGTTCATTTTTCAGGCGTAATGGGTAGGGCATGGCGTTAATCCGCATATTTCACGAAGGTGCTGGAAATCTCTGTCCATCCACTAAATTTGCAATATCTTTGTAGCGTAAACACTATCTAGATCACTGAAAATGGTTGCATGCTCTGCTATATTTGTTGCAGTATAAATTCGGAAAACTATGAGTGCTCTGTCATTTGCACGGCATGCTGTGATACTAAATCAGGATCTCAGCAAGTAACCTCTGTGTATTCAAAGTTGTTATTGACCCACTAAAGAACCGTCTGTTCTGAGTCTAATGCCTTAATCACAATCACTATTTTGAGTTGTTAATGAAACCGCTACTGCAGCCAGGCAGCAATAAAAGAAGCAATTGCGAACTCGCCTGGTTGTTTATTTAGTATCGATAGCACTCGTCCTATCTCCGATTTCAAATTTGGCTCAAATCGGGTCGTCGCGGGATGACAATCTGGCAGGTCGCATCATTGTTGCGAACGGCGAAGTCACGGCACAGGACTCTTCCGGCGGTTCAAGAGAGTTGGCTCGGCGCTCCGTTATTAACGTAGGTGACACTGTTTTCACAGGTGTTGGCTCTTCTGCACAAGTTCGTATGGTTGATGCTGCTCTTGTTTCCCTTGCAGAATCTACGGAGTTTGCGATTGTTGCTTACCAGTATGAGGAAAATCCTGCTACCGACCAGTTGTCGATTCATTTGATCCAGGGAGGCTTCAGGACCATAACAGGGGTTATTGGTCAGGAAAATCCGGAAGCTTATTCAGCAACTATTGGCGAATTTGGCACCATCGGTATTCGCGGAACTGACTATGAGGTAGTCATTACACCATTGGGTGAAATCATCTCCGGTGTTTACGATGGAGGGACAACCATTGGGAATGACGTTGGACAATTGGATCTCGGTGTTGGCGCAGATTACGATTTTGCCTTGGTGCCAGACGCCGAGACTCCCCCGGAAGGATTGCTACTACAACCCATAGAATTGGGCAACATCTCATCAGTAGTAACAGCAGAAAGTGATGATGACGATGCTGATGGTGATGACGACACCCAAACGGCTGATGGTGATGGCGACGATGATGGCGATGATCAGAATGCCGATGATGCGCAAAATACCGACGGCGATGATCAGAACACCGACGATAATGCCAATGCTGATGACAATGCCGGTGCAGATGCCGATGACAACGCTGGTGCAGATGCTGATGACAACGCTGGTGCCGATGGCAATGCCAACGCCGATGCCGGGCCGGATATTGCAGCAGCAGCTTTAGTAGCAACTCCAGCGGCAGATGATGGTGGCGCAGATGCGCCCGTTGATGGGAACTTGGCCCAGGGGCTCGCGGCAACGGATAATGCACTGGAAGTCAGCATCATTGAACCAACGACAAATAACGCCATAAACCTGGCACCTCCATCGGCCGCAATTGTCGCCGAGACTCCAAATACCCTGATTGCAAATGCAGTTATCAGTGCCAGCGAACCGGCACAGAATTCAGAACTGACTGTCAATCCAAGCGAAACGACAGGAGATGGATCGGTTGCTTGTTCACCTGGTTCTGCTTCATGTGGGGAATTGGAAGATCTACTTAGTGCTGATCAACCTGACAGTGATAGTCCTCCTGGCACGGATACTGTAGATGGCAATGATTCGGGCAGCGACTCCAACGACGATATCAGTGTTGATCCAGGCGCAACCCTGAATATCAGCGATCTCTCGCCAGCGCAATTGGTTTTCCTCCGATCTTTAGGCCTTGTGGCAGACGATTCTGCCACACTCGTCGATATCAGCAACCTCTCCGCAGCAGAACGGGCACAGTTGGAATCACTGGATTTGACCGGCGGGACTGGCGGTGGACCTGATGGTATCACCACTGTGGATACTAATGTGCTATCGCCGGAACAAGTGCAATTTTTGGCTTCACTTGGCCTGGCACCGGATGCCGATGGATTCGTTGATATAAGCCGCCTCACTTCTGTTGATCTGGATAACCTTAAAAACCCTGGCTACAAGCCCTGATACGGACGGTACAGTCCCTCCGGATCCTGCTAACCTTCTGGATGCAAGCACGCTGACCGCAGAGCAGCTTGCCTTTCTGAGCTCTTTTGGCCTAAGTCCGGATGCCGATGGACTAATTGATATAAGCAGTCTCACTTCTGCCGATCTGGACAGACTTGGCTCTCTAGCCACAAGCGCTGATACGGGCGAGACAGTACCGCCGGGTCCTGCTAACCTTCTGAATGCAAACATGCTGACTGCAGAGCAGCTTGCTTTTCTGAGCACTTTTGGTCTAAGCCCGGATGCCGATGGATTCATTGATGTAAGCAGCCTCACTTCTGCTGACCTGGATAACCTTAAAAACCTGGCTACAAGCTCTGGTACGGGCGGGACAGTACCGCCTAATCCCGCCAACCTTCTGGATGCAAGCACGTTGACAGCAGAACAACTCGCCTTCCTGAATACTTTTGGACTACGCCCGGATTCCGATGGGCTCATTGATGTAAGCAGTCTCAGTACTGCCGACCGGGACAACCTTAATTCTCTCGCTACAAACGTCGACCATGGTGGCACTGAGCCTACCGGCACAACCATTTTTATAGATTTGAGTACGCTTACGGAGAATCAGCGTGGAACGATGCAAGAATTGGGTCTAATAACAGGTGGTGAAACCAGCATCACGCTCAACACTGCTACTCTAAGCGATGCACAAAATAACTTCTTGAGGTCGATGGGCTTTACACTTGCCCTGATGCTACCGATGAAAACAGTCGAATTACAAAATATTCAATGGGGGCGATGGAACAATTCATTGGTAGAGAATGGGGTATCGGTTCAAATAGTTGACGAGCATTTAGTAAGAATCAATGCCGGTAAATATTTTGCCGAAGTGAATCCGAGCCCAGTGGCTAATATGACTGGCAGTCATAGTTATTCTACCGGGATAGCTTCATCTCATATTGGCAGCGGTAGCGCTGGTGATATATCAAGCCTGGTAGCAGGAATGGACGTAATTTTTGATTCTGGATCAATAGCCAATGGCAACTTGCAAATCATGGCAGGAGATCAAAGTTGGTTTTTAAATTTCGATGGCATGGTTCAAAGCGGTGCGGTTGAGCTAAATGCTATTGGTGGTGGACTTTTCGACACAACAGGCATGATTAGTGATGCTATCAATGCCAATCTTGGTGGAGTATTCACAGGGACTGAAGCTGAAGCCTTTGTCGGTGGGTTCGACTTGATCGATGCTATCAATCCTCTCAACACAGTAGAGGGGGCTGTTTACCATCGAGCGCTAAATGGTGCTCCGGGTCTCCCAGACGCCCCCAAAGTGCCGAAATAGAGCGTTGCTTTAGCCACTTCGGGACGGGCATGGATTGCTCGCAATGCGATAGTTCAGGCAGCGGAAAGGACAGCAGAATAACCGCTGCCTTGGGATTCTAAAACACAGGTGCTTGTGCTATTTGCGCATTTGCCTGAGTGCTCTGAGCTGTGCCGCCGCCTCGGCCAACTGAGATGCAGCAATCGAGTACTCAAAATCTGCTCCCTGGTTGGCAATGGCCTCCTCCGCATCTTCTACGGCCTTCAAGGCGGCAGCTTCATCGACATCATCGGCGCGCTGTGCCGTGTCTGCCAGAAGCGTTACAACACCTCTCTGAACTTCCAGAAAGCCACCAGATACGTAAAATACTTCCTCTTCACCACCGCTGAGAATCAGTTTTACCGGACCGGGAATAAGGCCAGTCAACAGGGGCGCGTGGCCGGGAGCAATACCGAGATCACCGAGGGACCCTGCGGCAACAACCATCTCAACCAGGCCGGAGAAGATACTCTTCTCCGCGCTTACGATGTCACAATGCATTGTCATAGCCATCGGTCTATACCCTCATTCTGTAACTTATCGTTTATCGTACTAATTCAATATGGCCTGTTATAGAGTTTTGGCTTTCTCTACCGCTTCCTCAACCGGGCCTACCATGCTGAATGCCTGTTCGGGCAAATGGTCATAGTCCCCTGCCAGTATTGCTTTAAAACCGGCAATAGTGTCTTGCAATGAAACGTATTTTCCGGGCGTGTTGGTAAACACTTCTGCTACAGTAAAAGGCTGGGACAGGAATTGCGAAATTCTGCGAGCTCTGTACACGGTTTGCTTATCTTCATCTGACAACTCATCCATGCCCAAAATAGCGATTATGTCTTTTAATTCCTTGAATCTTTGCAGAACTGATTGCACGCCACGTGCCACATCATAATGTTCCTGTCCGATAACCAGAGGATCGAGTTGCCGTGAAGTAGAATCCAGCGGATCGACCGCAGGGTAAATGCCCAATGAGGCGATATCTCGGGACAAAACAACCATCGCATCCAGGTGAGCAAATGTGGTTGCTGGCGATGGATCTGTCAGATCATCGGCAGGGACATACACGGCCTGGATTGAAGTAATGGAGCCGTCTTTTGTTGACGTGATTCTTTCCTGTAACGCACCCATTTCCTGCGCCAGGGTCGGCTGATAGCCCACCGCTGAAGGCATACGGCCCAACAAGGCTGAGACTTCCGTACCAGCCAGTGTGTAACGGTAAATATTGTCAATAAACAACAGCACATCACGACCATCATCACGGAATTTTTCTGCCATGGCCAATCCTGTTAAAGCGACTCGCAGCCTGTTTCCAGGGGGCTCGTTCATCTGGCCATAGACCATAGATACCTTGGATTCACCTTCCAGGTCGATTACGCCGGATTCCTGCATCTCATGATAAAAATCGTTGCCCTCACGAGTCCGCTCACCAACCCCGGCAAATACTGACAAGCCGCTATGGGCTTTGGCAATATTGTTAATAAGCTCCATCATGTTCACGGTCTTGCCCACACCGGCACCGCCGAACAGACCCACCTTGCCACCTTTAGCGAATGGGCAAACCAGATCGATCACCTTGATTCCAGTTTCCAGCAATTCGTTGCTTGCAGAAAGCTCCTCGTAAGTGGGGGCATCGCGGTGAATCGGCATCCGCTTTTTCTCACCAATCGGTCCTCGTTCATCGATAGGTCGGCCCAGTACATCCACGATGCGGCCAAGCGTTTCTTCGCCGACCGGGACCGAAACCGGCGCGCCGGTATCCTCAACATTCAGGCCACGACGCAGCCCTTCTGTACTTCCCAGAGCAATAGTTCTTACCACGCCATCGCCTAGCTGCTGCTGCACCTCAAGGGTGATTTCTGTCCCTTCAACGCTTAGCGCATCATAAACCTGGGGCACGGTTTCCCTGCTGAACTCAACATCAATCACTGCCCCGATAATTTGAACTATATGCCCGCTACTCATGTCCGGTTCCTCTTAATCTGTCGCACTAGATCTAAAATTATTACTGTAGCGAGCACTTAAACAGCTGCCGCACCACCTACTATCTCTGACAATTCCTGCGTAATCGCGGCCTGCCTAGCCTTGTTGTATACCAGCTGCAGCCCATCTATGAGATCGCCCGCATTGTCTGTTGCACTTTTCATCGCAATCATTCTTGCCGCCTGCTCACAGGCATTATTTTCCACCACCGCCTGGTAAACCTGCGATTCTATATAACGGTCCAGCAAACCATCTAACAGCTCTTTGGCATCTGGTTCATACAGATAATCCCAATGGTGTTGCAAATCTTCCTCATCTGATGCCAACAGGGGTAATAGCTGTTCAACCGTCGGCTGCTGCGTCATGGTGTTGATAAAGCTGTTGCTAATGATCTGCAGCTGGTCTATTTCGTGACTATCAAATTTATCCAGCATGATTTTGACCACACCTATCACGTCAGCTACCTCTGGCGCATCACCGATGTTTCTTACCGAGGCGAGGACATTGCCGCCATAGCTGCTAAAAAAAGTTGCCGCCCTGCCACCAATTAAACAAAGGTCTATTTCGACATTGCTGTCATGCCAGGCTTTCATCGATGTAACCGCCGCCTTGAAGGCATTTATATTCAAGCCTCCACAAAGACCACGGTCCGTTGAAACGACGATGTAGCCGACTCGCTTTATCTCTCGGGTATCAAAATAAACATGTCTATACTCGGGCGTGGAATTCGCTATATGCCCGATTACCGATCGAATTCGGTGGGCATACGGTTTGCCCAGTCGCATGCGATCCTGTGCCTTACGCATTTTACTGGCAGCCACCATCTCCATTGCGCTGGTGATTTTCTGAGTGTTTTTAATACTCGAAATCTTGGATCGTATTTCTTTTCCGCTGGCCATTGCTTAATCTGTTCTCTTGGGGCTTTTAACTATTTTTTACCAGGACTGAGTTGCCTTAAACTTCTCAAGGGCGGCCTTAAACTGGGCTTCAACGTCATCATCGTAGTTGCCGGTTTCGTTGATCTCACCAATCAGATCGCTGTGTTCACTGTTCATGTAGGACAGTAAAGACGCCTCGAAATCCAGCACTTTATTAAGCTCGACGTCCTTAAGATAACCTTCATTTGCCGCATAAATAACAACGCCCATTTCAGCTATCGACAAGGGCGAGTACTGTTTTTGTTTCATCAGCTCAGTCACCCGCTGACCATGTTCGAGCTGCGAACGTGTCGCATCATCAAGGTCAGAGGCAAAAGCGGCGAATGCGGCCAATTCTCGATACTGTGCAAGCGCGATCCGAATTCCGCCGCCCAGCTTCTTAATGATCTTGGTCTGTGCTGCACCACCGACACGGGAAACGGAGATGCCCGGATTCATCGCTGGGCGAATGCCGGCATTAAACAGGTCTGTTTCCAGGAAGATTTGCCCATCCGTAATCGAAATAACATTGGTTGGTACAAAGGCTGAAACATCACCTGCCTGGGTTTCAATTATGGGTAATGCGGTCAGAGAACCGGTTTTGCCCTTGACTTTACCGTCAGTTATTTTTTCAACGTAGTTAGCGTTCACTCTCGCCGCACGCTCCAAAAGACGTGAGTGTAAGTAGAAAACATCGCCTGGATAGGCCTCGCGGCCGGGGGGTCTGCGCAGTAATAATGCAATCTGCCTGTAAGCCCACGCCTGCTTGGTCAGATCATCGTAAATTATCAGCGCATCTTCGCCGCGGTCCCGGTAATACTCGCCCATGGAGCAACCGGAATAAGGCGCAATAAACTGCATGGAGGCGGGATTTGATGCGGTGGCCGCCACTACAATGGTGTATTCCATGGCACCGTGTTCTTCCAGCTTGTTAACGACATTGGCAACTGACGAGGCCTTCTGTCCAACAGCCACATAGACGCATTTAATGTCTTTGCCTTTCTGATTGATTATGGTGTCGATTGCCACGGCTGTTTTGCCCACCTGGCGGTCACCAATAATCAGTTCCCGCTGCCCGCGGCCAATAGGGGTCATGGAATCGATTGATTTGAGACCGGTCTGCACCGGCTGAGAGACAGATATCCTGGCGATTACACCCGGCGCAACTTTTTCAACGGCGGCTGACAATTTTGCTTCTACCGGCCCCTTGCCATCGATCGGTTTGCCGAGCGCGTCTACCACACGGCCTTCCAGTTCAGGACCAACCGGGACCTCCAGAATGCGCTGTGTGCAACGGCAGGTCTGGCCTTCTTTAAGAGACAGGTAATCCCCCAGGACCACCGCCCCTACCGAGTCGCGCTCCAGGTTCAGGGCCATTCCGTATAGCCCGCCCTCAAACTCAATCATCTCTCCATACATCACTTCTGTCAGGCCATGAATACGAATAACACCATCGGATACGCTTACAATAGTACCTTCGTTCTTGGCCTGCACCGACGTGTCGAGGTTGTCGATACGTTGTTTTATGATTTCACTGATTTCTGCTGGATTCAGTTGTTGCATGCTTTTTTCCTTGTTCCTGACTTGTCAGGAATTCATTGATTCGGCGAGCTTGGACAGTTTGCCTCGTATGGAGTTATCTATGACAGTATCTCCCGCCCGAATTACTGCGCCACCAATTAAATTCTGGTTAACGCGGGTCGCCAATCTTATCTCCCGCTGTAGTCTCGTCTTGAGCGCCGTTTCCAATTTGCTTGAAATATCTGAACTGATTTCGAATGCAGTGGTGATTTCCACGTCAACTGACTTCTCCTGATTGGCCTTCAGGACTTCAAACAAAGTGGAAATCTCAGGCAGCAGGCTCAGACGTTTGTTCTCGGCAAGCAGATGGATAAAATTCTGGCCCTTGTCGTCAAGTTCCTCACCACAGACGTCTATAAGAGACTGGGCTAATTGCTCTGCTGCCAGCGCGGGTGAGGACAATACCGCAGCCACGGAGTCATTCACCGCAACAGAAGCTGTAACTGCCAGCATCTTTGACCAATTTTCCAGGCCCCCATCCACAACGGCCACTTCAAAGGCTGCCTTGGCATAGGGTCTCGCTAATGTAGTTAGTTCTGCCATTTGGTGTTTTTGTCACTCTCGACTAATGTGCCATTAAAGCTCTGATGCCAGTTTACTGAGCATTTCTTCATTCGATGCCTGGTCTACAGTCGACTCCAGTATTTTCTCTGCCCCGGCAATAGCTATCGCTGAAACCTGCTCTCGCAGGGCTTCCTTGGCCCGGTTCATCTCCTGTTCGATTTCAGCATTCGCGCCGGCGATGATGCGCTGCCCTTCTTCTCTGGCCTGGTCCTTCGCTTCATCCACTATTTGAGTAGCGCGCTTATTGGCCTGGTCAACAATGGTGGCAGCTTGCGCTTTGACTTCTTTTAACTGCTCACTCACTTTGGCCTGTGCCAGTTCAAGGTCTTTTTCACCTCGAGCAGCGGCCTCCAGGCCGTCGGCTATCTTCTTTTTGCGCTCATCAAGAATATTGGCAAACAGCGGCCAAACTTTGGCTTGGCAAAACCACCAGAATACAAAGAAGGCCATCGATTGGCCTATCAACGTCAAATTAAAGTCCACGGCTCAACTCCCGTTGGTCAGGCTCGAATTAACCGCCCAAAGCAGCAGTGAATGGATTAGTAAATGTAAACCACATGCCAATACCGATACCGATCATGGTTACGGCATCAATCAATCCCGCCACTAGGAACATGCTGGTTTGGAGCTTTGGTGCCAGTTCAGGTTGCCGCGCAGAGCCTTCCAGGAATTTACCGCCCAATATGCCAAACCCAATGGCGGTACCCAGTGCACCCATTCCCAGTACAAGCAAAACGCCCAGTACCGTAAAAGACAATATCATTTCCATGTTTTCCTCCAGGTTTTCTTCAGTTCAGATAATAGGTAATTCATTAATGATCGTGTGATTCATGTGCGGCATTGAGGTACACAATGGTTAACATCATGAACACAAACGCCTGTAGCGGTACTATAATGAGATGGAACACTGCCCAGGCAAAGTGGGCCGGCAACTGCCAGAGCCCCAAAAGCGACGCAAACAGCAGAAATAGCAACTCACCCGCATACAGGTTGCCAAACAGCCGTAGTCCCAACGAGACCGGTTTGGCGAATAGCGTCGGGACTTCAATTAAGAGATTAAAGGGAAGCATCCACTTCCCAAATGGGTGAAAAGCCAGCTCGCTGAGGAACCCGCCAATCCCTTTCATTTTGATACTGTAGTAGAGAATCAGGGCAAATATGCTGATTGACATGCCCATGGTGATATTGACATCAGTGGTCGGCACTATTTTGAAGGACATGTGCTCTAGCCCGAACACATGCTCTCCCGCCAGAGTGGCTAGCCCCGTTATCCAGTCTACGGGCACCAGGTCCATGGTATTCATCAGGAGCACCCAGACAAAAATAGTGAGGGCTAGCGGCCCAATCAAGCGATTGGTGTAGTTGAATCCTTCGCCAACCCGGGCGTCAACGAATTCAAAAATGTTCTCGACAAAATTCTGTATGCCTCCAGGCGTGTCTGCCGTGGCCTTCTTGCCCACATAACGGAAGAACAACAGAAACGCCGCACCGATAAAAACAGACCATCCCAGCGTATCCACATGAAGCGCCCAGAAGCCCATTTCGGCTGCCTCTTCGGGGGTATGTGCTATACCCCAGTGCCCATCCGGATGCCTGCCATAGGTCAGAAAAGAGAGATGGTGCTGGATATATTCCTGGACTGTTTGTCCTTCAACACTTTGTGCCGCTTCTGCCATGGAAAAACTCTAAGTTTTATTACCTGATGGGCTGAAATTGATGAACCCGGACATCATCACACCAACAAAATGGGTTATTACGAACCCTAATATCAGGGCTATTTCATTTAAATTGGTTATTAGGGCAAAACTGAGGGCAAACAACACCAGGGTGATGAGAATTTTCCCCAATTCTCCCTTCATAAAGCTCTTGACGACTTTTTCTGCACTGCGTGCTCCCTGATATCTGAACGCATGCAGGGCAAAATAACTGTTTGGTAAAGCGCTGATCAGCCCGCCAAGCAATGCAGAGTAAGCGGTAGTCGTGTTTGAAAATATCAGAGAGATTGCTGCAACAAAGGATGTTACCGCCAACTGCGCTACTATCACTTTATAAACTGGTGGGGCCTTCAAATTTGACATTATTGCTTAGTGGCTGAATCCAGCCTGGCACCCCATCTGCACCTCTAACAAACACCTTTTCACGTGGCGACGATCAAAAAGCATGCGCATTATAGGGGCTTTGAGACACCTAATCAACTACGTCAGATTATCAATTAATGTGGGCCAGGATGCCGTCAAGTTCGTCCAAAGAGTTGTATTTTAGAATAAGCCTTCCCTTGCCTTTTGCCGTGTGCTGAATCAATACCTTGGCACCCAGTTTATCGGCCAGATTTTCTTCAAGATTCTTGATGTCAGGATCAATAATCCCGCTCTCTTTTCTGCTTCCGCCGCCCGCGATCAATCTCCTTACCAGGGATTCTGTCTGACGTACAGAGAGCCCTCTTCCCACGACCGTTCTGGCGACCTCCGATTGCTGCATATCTGGCAATGACAACAAGGCTCGGGCATGACCCATTTCCAGATCGCCATGCTCCACCATTCTGCGGACATCAATGGCCAGGCCGATGAGCCGAATCAAGTTGGTAACAGTGGCCCTGGACTTGCCAACCGCATCGGCTACTTCCTGTTGGGTCAATTCAAACTCGTCCTGCAATCGCTTCAGTGCCATGGCCTCTTCAATCGGGTTCAGGTCTTCCCGCTGAATGTTTTCGATGAGCGACATGGCTATAGCCGCCTCATCGCCCACTGGCTTGATGATAGCGGGGATGGTATCCAGTTCCGCTATCTGACTGGCCCGCCAACGCCGTTCACCGGCGATGATCTCGTATTTCTCAGACGAAATCGGACGCACCACAATGGGCTGCAGAACACCCTGGTTGCGTATCGAGGACGCCAATTCCTGCAACGCATCCTCACGCATATCTGTTCTGGGTTGGTACTTCCCGCGCTGAATCAGGTCGATTGGTATGTTTCTAAGATCGCCGTCTTTAGCTTCTTCTGTTGCGCTCAATGCCGCCCGTTGCTTCGGCTTTCCCAATAAGCTTGCCATTGTCTCATTGCCGCCGCCAGATAAGAGCGCATCCAGCCCTTTCCCCAATTTTCTCTTTTCTGTCATACGAAGTACCTTGCATCAAATAGTGGCACATTGGTTCCCGCTACCCGGAAGCCCGCGCTGCTGCTTCGTCATCGCGCCGCAGTAACTCACCGGCTAACGCCAGATAGGCCAGTGCTCCTCTGGACTGCTTGTCATAGGTGATGACCGGCTGGCCAAAACTGGGGGCTTCTGCGAGTCTGATATTTCTTGGCACAACAGTGCGATAAACAATATCTCCAAAATAGCTGAACAGCTGCCCATTAACTTCTAATGTCAGCTTGTTTCTCGGGTCATACATGGTGCGCAATATGCCTTCAATCTTAAGATTCGGGTTTAGCCTGTCCCTGATAGCGGTGATGGTTTCCATTAATGCGGAAAGCCCCTCCAACGCATAGTATTCACACTGCATGGGGATTACGACACCATCGGCTGCTACCAGTGCATTGATAGTCAGCATATTGAGAGAGGGTGGGCAGTCTATAACCACAAAATCATACTGCTCCCGAATCTGCTCAATGGTGTTCCGCAGGCGCTGTTCCCGTCCTTCCACCTGCATCAATTCCACCTCAGCAGCAACCAGATCCCCGTTGGCTGGCAGCAAGTCATATTCTGCATTTTCGAGATGCACCACCACGTCTTCGAAATCAGCGGTGTGAGTGAGAATGTCATAAACCGAGTTGGTTAATCCCGCTTTGTCCAGGCCACTTCCGGTCGTGGCATTGCCCTGGGGATCCAGATCGACCAGCAACACTTTTTTTCTGGTCACATTCAGAGAAGCTGCCAGATTTACAGAGGTTGTGGTTTTTCCGACGCCGCCTTTTTGATTGGCAATTGCTAAAACTTTACTCACTGTGTTTTTTTCCAATCTCTACGTGACCCAATTCCACCGGGCTAGCCCTCTTGCTTTTGCTTACGCATTACTTCAACAAAATGTCTTTGGGAATCACTGCCGGGAATTTCAAGTTTGGCCAGTTTCGTGACTTCAAAACCCGCAGGAAGCCTGTCAATTTCTTCCTGCGGATAGCGTCCTTTCATAGCCAGCAGTTTACAGTCATAATCAAAAAACTTTTGTGATTTGTCTAGCACATCCTCTAGCGAGGAAAAAGCACGACACATCACCATATCAATTTGCCGGTTACTTTGAAAGTGCTCTATCCGACTATTTTCAATCGCTACGTTTTCCAATCCCAATGTCATTTTAACCTGAAACAGAAAGCGGGCTTTCTTGCTATTGCTATCTACCAGCACGAAGTGTTTATCCGGATAGAAAATAGCAAGAGGTATTCCGGGTAAGCCAGCACCTGTGCCAATGTCGACTAGTGTACTGCCTTGTAAATGAGGTCCCAGGGCCAGGCTGTCAAGCAGGTGTCTTGACACCATTTCCTGCTTATCTGTGATACCAGAGAGATTAAAGCTGGCGTTCCACTTGACCAGCAACTCGAGATAAGCAAGTAATTGGTCCAGCTTTTCAACCGAACCTGGCAACCCCAATTGCTTGACGCCTGTGTAGAGTACTGCTTTCAGATTAT
The DNA here is from genome assembly GCA_002726595.1 of Gammaproteobacteria bacterium. Taxonomy (GTDB): domain Bacteria; phylum Pseudomonadota; class Gammaproteobacteria; order Pseudomonadales; family Pseudohongiellaceae; genus UBA9145. The sequence continues at coordinate 27,290 of PBTO01000075.1, forward strand.
CAGGCACGTCAGCCAGTCCAGAGAATGAATCAAATTGCAGCTTTGGTATTTAATGCGCGGTGCTTCTTGAGATAGATGAGCAAGAGGGAGATAGCAGCCGGTGTCATCCCGGGAATTCTGCTTGCTCGACCGATATTTTCTGGCCTTCCTTCCATTAGCTTCTGGGTCAGTTCATTCGATAATCCGTGTATTTGTTCATAGTCGAAATCCGCAGGCAGCTTNGTGTTTTCCTGCTTTTTCAGGCTCTCTATTTCAACTTGTTGGCGCTCTATATAGCCCTGATACTTAATTTGAATTTCCACCTGATTTGCCACATCCTCATCCTGCAGGCTGGCTCTCGAAGCGAAGTCTTCAGCCTCGTTGGCTGCTGCACAAAGGGATTGATAATCTACCTGGGGCCGCGCTAACAAGTCAGCCAGAGAATATTCACGGGAAATGGGATTTTCCAGCAGTCGATTGATGTACTCTGCCTTTTTTGTGCCCGGCTGCACCCAGTTACTCCGCAAGCGACTGAGTTCCTGCTCTATTTTTTCTTGTTTCTCACAAAAATAATTCCACCTGACATCACTTACAATACCCAGGTCTCGACCCAATGCAGTAAGCCGTAAATCCGCATTATCCTCGCGCAGAGTTAACCGGTATTCGGCCCTGCTGGTAAACATGCGATAGGGCTCGTTAGTGCCAAGTGTGATCAGGTCATCAACCAGTACGCCGATATAGGCCTGATCCCGTCTCGGACACCATGGCTCTTTCCCTCGTGCTGCCAGACCTGCGTTCAATCCCGCTAAAAGCCCTTGCGCTCCCGCCTCTTCGTAGCCGGTTGTACCGTTGATCTGACCCGCAAAATACAGGCCTTCAATGAACCTAGTCTCCAGGGAATAATGCAGATCTCTGGGGTCAAAGAAATCATATTCGATGGCATAACCAGGCTGGGTGATATGGGCTTTTTCAAAGCCCTTTATCTGCCGAACCATTGCAACTTGCACATCATAGGGCAGACTTGTTGATATGCCGTTGGGATAGAGCTCATTCGTTTGCAGGCCTTCAGGCTCAACAAATATCTGGTGTGAGGACTTATCAGCAAAGCGCATTACCTTGTCTTCTATCGACGGGCAATAGCGCGGCCCGATACCTTCGATCACACCAGCGTACATGGGGGATCGGTCAAGCCCGCTGCGGATGATGTCATGGCAAGCTTCATTGGTAGCTGTTATATGACAGTTAACCTGCTCCGGGTGCTCAGAACCATTACCCAGTAAAGACATCGATGGTGTCGGATGATCCCCTTCCTGTTTTAGCATAACTGAAAAATCAACCGATCTGGCATCAATGCGCGGGGGTGTCCCGGTCTTCAATCTATCGACTCGAAAGGGTAATTCCCGCAACCTGTTGGCCAGGGCAATAGCGGGCGGGTCACCGGCTCTCCCCCCTGCTCTATGTTCTAAACCAATGTGTATTTTCCCGCCCAGGAACGTGCCTGTAGTAAGCACAACGCGCCCCGCATCAATGCGCAAACCCATTTGTGTAACCACCCCGGTGATTTTCCCATTGCTAATGAGCAGGTCATCCACTGCCTGCTGAAAGATCTCCAGGCAAGACTGGTTCTCCAGGATTTTGCGAATCGCTGCTTTGTATAGCACCCTGTCCGTCTGTGCCCTAGTCGCGCGTACTGCCGCTCCCTTGCTACTATTCAAAATACGAAATTGGATGCCAGCCTGATCTACTGCCTGCGCCATCGCCCCGCCCAACGCGTCTATTTCCTTGACCAGATGGCTCTTGCCGATTCCCCCAATCGCCGGGTTACATGACATTTGGCCCAGGGTATCGATAGAATGGGTGATTAACAATGTGTGCACACCCTGGCGCGCGGATGCCAGCGCTGCTTCTGTACCAGCGTGGCCTCCACCGACAACGATTACGTCATATTTGTTGGATTGTTCCATAATTTACATTACAACACGGGCCGGCAAGTTTACGGTTTTGCTAATTTAAAAGAAGCAGTTTAAAGAAATACACTATTAACTACTAACAAATAGTATTTATTATATATATTAGATATGTCTTAATCTTGTTATTAATGGTAACAGCCTTTTCTGTTGAAAAGAGAGAATTTATTTTACAAATCAAAATGTTAATTCAATGACAAGCTTCTTGATAAGGTATTGAAAGACTGCTGAGAAAGGGTTAATTTGTTGTTGAGTAATCTTCCGCTCGTTTCTTTCAGACTCTATAGTTTAATTTACGCAGCGCTTATCAAGCGAAATTTCTGAGTTATTAACAGGGTATTACTTGCCTATACAGAAGCTGGAAAATATTTCTCCCAGCAAATCATCGCTGGTAAATTCACCGGTAATCGTTCCCAGCGCTCTCTGAGATAACCGTAAATCCTCAGCAATCAGCTCTGCTGCGCCCTGTGTTTCCAGTTGCTGCAAAGCGGAGTGAAGAAAATCTTCAGCTTCTCTTAATGCATCCAGATGCCTGGTGCGTGCACTAAAAGAGCCTTCTTCGGTAGCCTTGAATCCCACCACTTCCTTTAGGTGCGTAAGCAATAAATCGATGCCTGATCCCAGTTGTGCAGAAAGCTGAAGCAAGGGTAATTTACTGTGCTCTATAATTACCGTATCTATCGAGGGGAGCTGATTTTTCTGTAAATCAATTTTGCTAATCACGACAGTTGTCTTATTCAACAGGTCAGAATCTAATTCATTACTCACAGAAAGAATCTTAAGATGATCCAGCAGTTCCGTCTGCTCGCCCCGGAAATCGACACTGTCTACCAGCAGTAATATTTGATCGGCCTGATCAATGGCGTTAAGTGCCCGTTTCACTCCCTCCTGTTCGACCAAATCAACACTCGGCTTCAAACCAGCCGTGTCCACTATGTGTAAGGGTAAGCCATCGATGCTTATTTCCTCTGTCAGGGTGTCTCTAGTGGTGCCAGGAATATCGGTAACAATCGCACCTTCGCGCCCTGACAGGGTATTTAATAATGTGGATTTGCCCGCATTTGGTTTGCCCGCAATCACTACATTCATGCCTTCCTTAAGCAAGGCTCCCTGCTGGGCCTGTGAGTAAATTGTCTTGATCTGTGAGAGAAGTGAAGTCAGCGATTCCCTGACTTTCGCTTCAGCAATATAGTCAATATCTTCTTCTGAAAAATCGATGGATGCTTCCACATTAACCCGACACTGAGTTATTTCAGCTGCCAATTCTACTATTAGTTTTGAAAACTCGCCCTGCAGTGTACGTACGGCAGACCTGGCGGCTTGTTCGGAAGACGCATCTATTACATCGGCAACCGCTTCGGCCTGAAGCAAATCCATCTTGTGGTTTAGAAAAGACCGTTCTGAAAATTCGCCAGGCCTTGCCGGTCTTGCTCCCAGCTCTATAAGTCTTTTTAGTAAACCGTTAAGTAAAAAACCGCCACCGTGTCCCTGCAGTTCAAGTACGTCTTCACCTGTATAGGAATGAGGAGCTTTGAAAAACAGGGCTAATCCGGTGTCGAGAGAGTCCCCGCTTGCATCCATAAAGTTCCCGAAGTGGACCTGTTTGTGTTTGGGAACGACAGCAAGTAGTTTTTTAGCAATAGCACGGCAAGCTGGCCCTGAAACCCGAACAACCCCAACGCCACTTCTGCCCGGGGGCGTGGCAATAGCACAAATTGTATCCGTATCTATTTGGGACATTATGGGATTAAGGACTGGTAAAATGGAAAGCTGACATGGTCAGCGGAACACCGATAGATTATTAGTTAGCGGTTCTGGTCGTGAACAAACTGGTAACACATTGACTTTACAAAGAACTCAATGGCCTTTGCTGGCCTCATAAGCAGCTTCGACCTTGCGGGTAATATACCATTGCTGAACTATCCCCAAGGCGCTGTTGGTCAGCCAATACAAAACAAGACCAGCTGGAAACCAGAGGAAAAACAAAGTCATCATTACCGGCATGAATTTCATCACGTTGGCCTGCATGGGATCGGCTGGAGCGGGACTCATACTGGTTTGCAGAAACATAGCTGCGCCCATAAGGAGCGGCAAAATGAAGAAAGGATCCCTGACTGACAAATCTTGCAGCCATAGAAAAAAAGGAGCCTGTCTTAGTTCCACACTTTCAAGCAATACCCAGTAAAGAGAAATGAAGACAGGCATCTGTACGAGCAATGGCAAGCAGCCGCCCAGGGGATTCAGCTTTTCCTTTTTGTATAAATCCATAGTGGCTTTTTGCAATTTCATCTTGTCATCAGCATAACTTTCCTTCAGTTGCTGTATTTTTGGCATTAGCCGGCGCATTCCTGCAATAGAACGATACTGTGATTCGGATAGTTTGTAGAAAGCACCTTTTACGACAAACGTTAATAGAATTATCGAAACGCCAAAGTTACTCACAATGGAATTAATGCGGGTTAGCAACCAGTATATCGGAGAGGCAAGAAACCAGAGAAAGCCATAGTCGATAGTCAAATCAAGATTTGGCGAGAGGTCTCGTAATACATACTGGTCTTTGGGGCCAGCATAATACTGAACCGTGTGCGTGGTTGTTGAATTGGGCTCTGCAACAATTGCACTGCCAGTGAAACCGCCGATGTACTGATTTGCCGAATTGGTTCGGGTAGAAAATTGGTTGATACTATTAGTGTCTGGTATCCATGCTGTGACAAAGTAGTGTTGACTGAAGCCGATCCAGCCACCAGTCATCTCATTTGCTGTTACTCCCTCATCGATATCGTCCAGTTGAATTTTAATATATGGATCATCGATTGAAGTAGTTACAAATCCCAGGTAAGTACGGCTGAAACTCCCGAGGTTGCTCGGATCTTCGAAGTTGTCTCTTTTAATTTGACCAAAGGCGTTAGCTTGCCAAAGCTGATCGGTATTGTTGTCAATCTCAAAGCTGATATCTATTACATAGCTGTCGCGATGGAAGGTAAATCGCTTGGTTATAAGAATGCCATTGGGATCGCGGGTGGTTAAGTCAACAGCAAGGGAATCTTCGTTAGGTCTGAGTTGATAATCCTCGGCGGCAGACTGGTAGCTAGCTCGCTCTACGTTGTCTATGCCATTGCGTCCAATTAAACCACTTTGTGCGACATAGCTGGCTGAGTTAGTGGGCACCAGCAAGACAAAGGGATCGTCTGCTACATCAATCTGCTTGCGGTATTGTGGCAAAGCGAGATAGACAATATCGCCACCATTGAGATCAATACTCAATGACAGCGTATCAGTAGTGATGCTGACCAGTTTTGGGGCAGGACTCTGGCTGCCCTGAATCTCTTCGACGGACTCCGTTTGAGAGGCTTGATTCAGGGGGTCTGGTGCCTGTGGCACCTGAGTAGGAATGTCCGACAGAGGAGACGTGACACCGGTATCGGCAACATCGCCCAATCCAACGGTTGTAACAGGATTTGTATTGACAACGACCGGATAATCTTCCTGCCAGGCCAAAAGCATCAGGTAGGTGATGAGGGCAAGGGATGTATAAAGTATAAAACGCGTGTAATCCATGCTGCTCTACTGATTTCCCGATTGGCTGAAATTGTCTTTTGCTCTCGGAACAGGATCGACACCACCGTCATTTAACGGATGGCACCGGCAAATCCTGCGTAAACCGAGGCAAGAACCTTTCATGGCCCCGTGTATTTCTACGGCCTCTTTGGTGTACTCCGAACAAGTCGGATAGAAACGGCATCGATTGCCAATCAACAGTCTGAGAGTCGATTGGTATACAGATATCAAAACTATTATCAGCCTGTCCATCTTTAAGTGATCTTCCCGTTAAAAGTAGCCATAACCGGTTAATCGGGGCATGCCCTCTTGCTCAATTCAGCCAAAAGAACCTGTACTCTCTCAGATATTCGGCCATTGCTCAAATTACCAGCGTCCTTGCGTGCCAAAAAAACGATATCAAGGCCGCCGATAAGCGCCTTGTTGTGACGAAAAGATTCACGTATCAAGCGTTTCACCCGGTTCCTCTGTACTGCCCTGGCTACGTTTTTCTTTGCGATGATTAAACCGAGCCGGGGATAAGTTGTGCTGTTGGTAGACGCCAGAATCAGGAAAGACTGGCAGGAAACCTTATACTGAGCGGTGTCGAAGACAGACTTGTAGTCGACGGCGTTCAGTAGTCGACACTTGTAAGGAAAGCCAGTTTCGGACACGTGCTATCCCCAATTGCAGATTTTACAATAGAAAGGACGCTGCTATGCTGAAAGCCTGGAGCGCCCTCTTGAACGTCGCCGCTTAATTACGGCCTGCCCGCCCTTGGTGGCCATTCGGGCTCTAAAACCGTGTCTACGGGCTCGTTTAAGTACACTTGGTTGAAATGTTCTTTTCATAACAGCAATTCCGGTTTTAAACTGGCAAACCGATTTGTGACCTTTTTAAAAAAGAGCGCGAATTCTAGAGGTTTTGGCCTGAACTTGCAATGAAATCTGATTCTTGCGAGGGGATTATTTCGGCTGCCACAATCAATGATCGTACGGGTGCGGGTGATTTTATTTGCTCTCGGTTTAATCACAGCTTATCCACAGGATATTTATCAACAGGCATCTACGGGAGAGAAATAAAGAGACGTTTTTTAGCTCGGGTTTTTCCAGCATATTGCTTGCAACTAGCTGAAAAAACAGGAGAAAAATCGGGCTGAAAAAGGCGGTTTTTTGTCTTGCCGGCGGTGGATAAGTGTATATCGACTGGGTAGAATATTGGGAAAAATAGTAATCACGGAATAAAGGATTTTGGAATAAGTGGCTGTAGAAATTTGGCAAAGGTGTATCGACGGCCTGAAGGCCGAGCTCCCCTCCCAACAATATAATACCTGGATTAGACCGCTGCACATGGAAGTGGGGGGCGGTGTTTTGAAAATACTGGCACCAAACCGTTTCGTCATGGATTGGGTGAAGGACAAGTTTCTAACCNGTATTCAGGNGCTTGCCAGTATCGATAACGAAGACGGCGTAGAAATCGTCCTGGGTATCGCGACAACGGCTACTCAGAAAGGGCCCAGACAGCAGCTACCGGACTTTCTAGCATCGGGGGGCAACCCGGTTAATGGGTCTCTGGCCAACCGGTCCCATCTTCCTTCTCAGACCATATCCAAGCTGGTGAACAGTGGAGCCGCCCCGGCAGGAGCGTCTGTGTTTGGCAGTCCAAGTACTCGAAATGTGGATGTCATTGTAGAGGGGAAATTAAGCCACCGGGGCGCCCTCAATTATCGTAATACCTTTGATAATTTTATTGAGGGTAAGTCAAACCAACTCGCAAAGGCGGCAGCCATGCAGGTTGCAGAAAATCCTGGATATGCATACAACCCGCTTTTTATTTACGGCGGGGTAGGTTTGGGCAAGACGCATTTAATGCATGCCATAGGCAATAATATTGTTGCCAGGAAACCAGCTGCCAAGGTTGTTTATCTCCATTCAGAAACCTTTGTAGCAACCATGGTAACTGCTCTGCAGTTGAACGCGATAAACGAATTTAAGCGTTACTATCGGTTTGTAGATGCGCTGCTTATTGATGACATTCAGTTCTTCGCCGGAAAGGAGCGGTCTCAGGAAGAGTTTTTTCATACCTTTAATGCGTTGCTTGAAGGCGATCACCAGATAATTCTCACGTGTGATCGATATCATAAGGAAATTAACGGGTTGGAAGAGCGGCTCAAATCACGCTTCGGTTGGGGATTAACAGTCGCTGTTGAGCCCCCGGAACTGGAGACCAGAGCAGCAATTCTGATGAACAAGGCGGCTTTATGCAATATCGAATTGCCAAACGACGCGGCGATGTTTATTGCTCAGAGGTTAAGGTCAAATGTAAGAGAACTGGAGGGGGCACTAAAAAGGGTAATCGCTCATGCAAACTTTACCGGCGAGAAGATTGATCTTGAGCTGATCAAAGAGGCCCTTAGAGACTTGTTCGCACTACAGGATAAGCTGGTCACAATCGACAATATCCAGCGCTCTGTTGCAGAGTACTACAAAATAAAAATGGCGGACATGTTGTCAAAGCGCCGGAATCGTTCCGTTGCAAGGCCTAGGCAAGTTGCCATGAGCTTGTCAAAGGAGCTGACAAATCACAGCTTGCCGGAAATCGGAGATGCTTTTGGGGGCCGGGATCACACTACAGTGATACACGCCTGTAAACAAGTTGGCAAGTTGCGCCACTCGTCGGTCGATATCCAGGAGGACTATAATAATCTGCTAAGGTCACTCTCCAGTTAAACCGTAATCCATTGATATATTTAGAGAAAGAGAGATAAATGCAATTTGAGATAAGCCGCGAAGCACTGATTCGGCCACTGCAATTAGTGAGCGGAGTGGTCGAGCGCCGGCAAACGCTGCCAATACTATCCAATGTCTTGCTAGCGCTAAGTGACAATGTGTTGTCTATGACCGGAACGGACCTGGAAGTGGAACTTGTTGGGAGAGTAGCTCCTGCCGGGGACAGTCAGCCAGGAGAAATAACGGTCCCGGGGAGAAAGCTCGTTGATATCTGTAAATCGCTGGCGGATGATGCGCTGCTGAAATTTTCTCTGGCTGATAGCAAGCTTACCATCAAGTCAGGAAGAAGTCGGTTTACACTTACTACCTTGCCAGCCGGCGAATTTCCTGGTGTTGAGGACGAACCGGGTACATTTTCCTTGACGATTTCTCGGGCCAAACTAAAGGAATTGCTGGATAGCACCAGCTTTGCTATGGCGCAGCAGGATGTGCGCTATTACTTAAATGGCATGTTATTCGAAGTGGCAGGAGACTACTTGAGAGTGGTCGCTACAGATGGACATCGACTGGCGATGCAGACACTGGATTTGGATAACTCTGTGGACCAGATTCATCAGTTAATATTGCCGCGCAAAGGAATTATCGAGTTGTCACGCTTGATTGCAGATGGAGACGGAGATATCACCCTANCCTTCGGCGTTAACCACATTAGAGCAGTAATGCCCGATTTTACCTTCACCTCGAAACTGGTAGATGGAAAATTCCCTGAGTACAATCGTGTGCTACCCAAAGGCGGTGATAAGGTTTTGCTGGGAAACTGCCAGGAGTTGCGGCAGGCATTCTCCAGAGCCGCAATTCTATCTAATGAAAAGCATCGAGGCGTAAGAGTGCTACTTTCAGATGACGAACTCAAAGTAACCGCCAATAACCCGGAGCAGGAGGAAGCTGAGGAGGTAATTTCCGTGGAGTATAAGGGCGAGGGACTGGAAATGGGATTTAATGTAAGCTATTTAATTGATGTGCTGTCTGTACTATCCAGCGATAAGGTCAGGATTACTTTGTCGGACCCCAGTAGTAGCGCGCTCGTGGAAGAAGCGCAGGGAAACGATGCAATATATGTAGTAATGCCTATGCGCTTGTAGCGTAGGGTTTACCCAAATTCATACAAATCCAGTGAATTGCTGCAAATGAGCGCCATTACCAAGCTCAACGTCTCGGCGGTTAGAAACATCGTTGATATAGGCATGCAGCCCTCGCTGCTAGTGAATCTTCTATACGGCAACAATGGCAGTGGTAAGACAAGTATTTTGGAGTCAATCCACATGCTGGCAACGGGCAGGTCATTTAGAAGCGTGAAAATCGATCCGTTGATACAGAAGGGAGCGGAGCAATCGGTTCTCTATCTGGAATTGGCGGATGGGCAGCATATAGGATTAAGCCGCAGCAGGAGGAAAGGGCATACACTTAAACTTCAGGGATTAAAACAGAACAATTGGGAGGAAGTGGCCAGGCTTTTGCCGGTACAAGTGCTGGATTCAACGGCTTTTTTATTACTGGAGGGAAGCCCTAGGGCACGAAGGCAGTTTCTAGACTGGGGTGTGTTCCACGTGGAACCATCATTTGTGGCAAATTGGCGAGCCAGTAGAAAATGCCTGGCAAACAGGAACCTACTATTAAAGCGCTCCTCGCTTGACGAGCAGCAACTATCAGCCTGGGACACAGAACTCTGTAGCTACGCGAATCTGGTAGATTTCGCCAGAAGGGAATATTTTGAATCGTTTGCTCCTATGTTGCAGAAGACGCTCCGTAGCTTAGGCGGCAGGGCCATGCCGGATTTGGCCTTTACCTACTATCGGGGCTGGGGGGAGGACGAAGAGTTAGAGCAAGTGCTTACCAACACCCTTCAAGCTGACTTGAAATATGGCGTGTCTCAACATGGCCCGCAACGAGCGGACGTCCGCATAAAAATAGATAGATCCAATGCGGTGGAGCTTCTGTCGCGGGGGCAGCAGAAGCTTGTCGTGTGTGCGATGAAAATCGCCCAGGGAATACTCTTGTCTGAGGCCGNGGGCAGCCGCTGTATATTCCTTGTGGATGACCTTCCTGCAGAGTTAGATAAGGAGAACAGGACGGCGGTTTTTAGCGCAATTCAAGACCTGGGTGGGCAGGTGTTCCTGACCAGCGTGGATCGCCAAGATTGCTGGGGTGAAGGAGGTAAAACAGCCACGTTTCACGTGGAACATGGTACAATCTCGACTTAAATTTAGCGCAGGGGCGAAGTTGGTCAGTAGGCTAGGATTTGGAGAGTATGATGGGTAAGAAATCACAGCCAGAATACAACTCAGAGAGCATAAAGGTGCTTAAGGGTCTGGATGCGGTCCGGAAAAGGCCCGGGATGTATATCGGTGACACGGATGATGGAACTGGTCTACACCATATGGTGTTCGAGCTGGTGGATAACTCTATTGATGAAGCGCTGGCCGGCCACTGTGATGAGATTCAGGTGATTATACACGTAGGAGAAACAGTCACAGTTACGGATAACGGGAGAGGGATCCCAACAGAAATGCATAAGGAGGGCGTGTCGGCCGCAGAGGTTATTATGACCGTGCTCCACGCCGGTGGAAAATTTGACGACAATAGCTATAAAGTTTCCGGCGGCTTACACGGAGTGGGAGTTTCGGTAGTAAATGCGCTGTCGAGCGAACTCAAATTAACTATCAGGCGAGACAACAAAGTCCATGAGCAATACTACCACCATGGAGTCCCCCAGGCACCGCTGGCTATAGTTGGAGAAACGAGCTCTTCAGGAACCGAGTGCCATTTTAGCCCTTCGACCGACACATTCAACAATATCGAATTTCATTACGATATTCTTGCCAAAAAACTTAGGGAATTGGCATTTCTTAATGCCGGTGTCGCAATCAGGCTCACTGATGAACGTAGTGGCAAGACGCAGCTATTCAAATATGAGGGGGGTCTCAAGGCATTTGTTGATTACCTTAACAAGAATAAGACGCCATTAAACAAGATTTTTTATTTTATTTCCGATAAACGCGATAACGGAATGACTGTGGAGGTTGCATTGCAATGGAATGACTCCTATCAAGAGAGCATCTTCCCCTACACAAACAACATTGCACAGCGAGATGGTGGAACTCACCTGGCGGGTTTTCGAGGAGCATTAACGCGCGTGCTGAAAGGCTATATAGATAAAGAACTAGCGGATAAAAAGAGCAAGGACGTGGTTACTAGCGGTGATGACGCCNGAGAAGGGCTTACTGCGATCATTTCAGTAAAAGTTCCAGACCCGAAATTCTCATCACAGACCAAGGACAAATTGGTGTCATCTGAGGTAAAGAGTGTGGTTGAGCAGGAAACGGCCGCCCATCTGAATGATTACTTAATGGAAAATCCGCAGGATGCGAAGCAAATTGTCGGCAAGATGCTGGATGCCGCCAGAGCTCGAGAAGCCGCTCGCAAGGCGAGAGAAATGACGCGAAGAAAGGGGGCTCTGGATGTTGCGGGGTTGCCTGGGAAACTAGCAGACTGCCAGGAAAAAGATCCGGCACTGTCTGAGATATACATTGTGGAGGGAGATTCCGCCGGAGGATCGGCAAAACAGGGAAGAAATCGAAAGAACCAGGCCATATTGCCACTAAAGGGCAAAATTTTGAATGTAGAGAAAGCAAGATTCGACAAAATGTTAAGCTCTGCTGAAATCGGAACCCTGATCAAGGCGCTAGGGTGCGGCATTGGGAATGAGGAATTTGATCCCAATAATTTGCGATACCATAGTATAATTATTATGACGGATGCGGATGTCGATGGATCCCACATCCGGACATTGCTCCTGACATTCTTTTTCCGCCAAATGCGCGATCTGGTTGAGCGCGGGCATATATTTATCGCCCAGCCACCGCTGTACAAAATTCGAAAAGGCAAACAGGAACGCTATTTAAAAGACGACCAGGAGCTGGCCAACTACCAAACCCAAATAGCCCTGGAAGGCGCCAGTTTATGCGTGAATGCCAATGCTCCCGGCATAGNGGACGAACCACTCGATTCACTTGTCCAGCAGCACAATAATGCCTACTCAATAATTGGGAGATTAGCAGGGCTTTATCCAACGGAAATTCTTGAATCAATGGTCTTTACAACGCCACTCGATGAGACAGAATTGAAATCGAAAACTCAGATGGAAGCATGGGTAGAAGAATTGCACGCCCAATTAGAGCGGCTCCACCCAAGTGTAAGTGCTAACTTTCGTCTCTTTGTTACGGAAGATCAAGAAAGGCACAGTTATCTACCAGTCGCCAAATTAGACTTTCACGGACTGGGAAAAAACTTTGTCTTTAGCGGAGACTTTTTCCATTCAGGCGAGTATCGTGCTATCGCCGAGTTGGGCAAGACGCTTGACGGTTTAATCGAGGACGGAGCATACGTAAAACGGGGTGATCGCCAGCAAGAGATATCAAGTTTTGCCGAAGCCATTGAATGGCTTACCAACGACGCCATGAAAGGACACTATCTGCAGCGCTACAAGGGACTGGGTGAGATGAATCCTAATCAACTCTGGGAAACAACCATGGATCCGGAAACTCGAAGGATGTTACAGGTTACAATTGACGACGCAATTGGAGCTGACCAACTCTTTACAACTTTGATGGGAGACCAGGTTGAACCCAGGCGAGAGTTTATCGAGGCGAATGCCCTGGCTGTGGACAACCTGGACATTTAGTCCCCTCGCCTTATTCCAGGCCAATCATCTCCGCCAACTTCAACCGAATCCAGGCCTCGATATCATCAGTCAATTCTGACGCGGACATGCCTTCGGTACTAACCGCGCAGCCAATAACAACTGTTATAACACCAGGGTGCTTCAAAAACCTGCGCGGCGGCCAGCAGTAACCTGCATTGTGGGCAATAGGTAAAACAGTTGCCTGAGCCGCTATCGCTAATTTTGCCCCGCCACGAGAAAAGCGTTTAACATCCCGGCGGCCCATTCGGGTACCTTCCGGAAACACAATGACAGAATAGCCATCCCTGATACGGGCTACTCCCTGGGTAAGCAATGACTTGCTGGCTTCTCTGGGATTACTGCGATCTATAGCGATGGGCTTCTGCAGCCGCATCGCCCAGCCCCAGAAGGGAATAGCCATCAGTTCCTTCTTTAATATTGGGGACACTGGAAAGACCAAAGGGTAGAGGAAAATCGTCTCCCACTCGCTTTGATGATTTGAAAAAATAACCACAGGTCCAGAAGGAATATTCTCCATGCCGAGTACCTGATACTTTACATTACAGGTTAAACGCAACCAGTTTATGATAAATCCACACCACAGCGATGCGAATCTATAACGCCCCTGTTGCGACAGAAGCGGGAAAGACACGATAAAGCAGGAAGCAATAGCTATCGTTCCCAGATAGTAGCCAAGATAGAACATACTGGAACGAGCAGCCAATATTAACAGAGCAATCATGCGAAAGACAGCAGCAACTGTTTGGCCGCAGCCAGGTTTTCAAAAACATGAAGCTCTGCCCGTTCAGCAGAACTTAGCCGCTGAAGTGTACCAAGACCCTTGCCGGTTTTAACCAGGACCGGAGTACAGCCAAAGGCCCTTGCGGCCTTAATATCGCTTAAGCTGTCACCAACAAAAAATGTGCCGCTCAAAGAGCAATTGAACTCTCGTTCAATTTGCTGCAGCAAGCCAACGTTTGGCTTGCGACAGGAACAGACATCTGCAGGCAAATGCGGACAGTAAAATATCCCATCAACAATGCCACCCAGTTCTTCAACCATATAACATAGTTTATGATGTATATTTGCCAAATCATGCTCGGCAAACAAACCCCTGCCCAAACCCGATTGATTTGTCGCAATAGCAACCTTGAAACCGGCACTGCTGAGTTCGGCGATGGTCTCTATACTGCCCTCGATAGGTTGCCACTCGGCCTCTGATTTTATGTGCTCATCAGAATCGACATTCACAACACCATCTCGATCAAGTACAATAATTTTCAATGATAAGTCCAGTGGCGGAATTTAAGCTGGCCGCCCCGATTAGTGCCAAATCATGATTGACACAGGAAAGAAATATCCGCTACCTTAAGGAACAGATCCCTGAGTTGTTGTAATAGTGCAATCCGGTTTGCACGCAGCGCATCATCATCACACATCACCAAAACCGAATCGAAAAAAGAATCCACATCTTCTTTAAGCCGTGAAAGGACCTCAAGGCCCTCTGTGTAGTCACGCTTATCAAACATAGGCGCCACATCTAACATTATCAGGGATAGGTTCTCGGCCAGGGTTTTCTCGGCATCTTCAACCAAAAGTTCCACGTTGAGCTCATTGCATGAATCATCCGCAGCGGTCTTGTCGAGGATATTAGAGACTCTCTTATTTGCTGCTGACAGAGATTTAGCTTGCTCGAGAGAATTGAAATGGTGGACGGCCAGAATACGGTAATGAAAATCGAGGGGTATCGTAGGCTTTAAGGCGTGCACAGACTGAAAAATTTCACTGGAAATACCGTCTTCCTGATACCAGGTACGGAAACGCTCGAGCATAAAATCGAAAACCTCATGCGCCACACCATCTTGCGGCTGAAGAAAACCGAATCCTTCCACAGCTACCTTAATACAATTCAGCAAGTCGAGATTTAATTTGCGCTCAACGAGTATTCTCAAAACACCAATGGCAGAACGACGTAGGGCGAAGGGATCTTTGGACCCGGTAGGCGGCTGACCAATAGCAAACAATCCAGCAATCGTATCCATCTTATCTGCAATAGCAAGCACCGCTCCAACATCAGAATCTGGAAGCTTGTCTCCGGAAAACCTGGGCAGGTACTGCTCGCTTATGGCGATAGCAACCTCATCGGGCTCGCCATCATTACGGGCATAGTAGTAACCCATCAGTCCCTGTAAATCGGCGAATTCACTAACCATACTGGTTGCCAGATCGCACTTCGATAGCACTGCGGCACGGCGACAATATTCTTCGTTGATGCCCAGATCTTTTGCTATGGCGGCAGACAATTGAGCAACGCGAAAAGATTTTTCATAAACGCTCCCTAGACTCTCCTGAAAGACAATTTTCTTCAAGTCCACCAGGAGCTCTTCCAGCACCTGTTTTTTATCCGTTTCAAAAAAGAATCTGGCATCCGCCAGGCGTGGCCGGATAACTCGCTCATTTCCACTGACTACCTGATCAGGATCTGAGCTGGCAATATTGCTCACAGCTATAAAATGCGGCATTAAGGCATCATTTTTGTCGACAAGACAAAAGTACTTTTGATGTGTCTCCATCGCAGAGACAAGAACCTCTTGAGGAACCTCCAAAAAACTCTCCTCAAAATTTCCAGTTAGCGCGACAGGGTACTCAACAAGGCTTGTCACTTCATCCAGCAACTTGTCATTTATCACTGGCTTCGCATTCAAGGTGGTCGCCTGTTCAACAACCAGTTCCCTTATCATTCGCTTTCTCTTGTCAAAATCAGCGACGACAAATCCTGGACTTGTCAATTGATCCTCGTACGCAGATGGGGAGGAAATACTGATCTTCTCATTGTGGTGAAACCTGTGGCCGATGGAGAACCTGTCTGTATTGACTCCCAATATCGATGTACTTACCAGGTCTTCCCCAAACAGCATTATGACCCAATGAACCGGTCGTACAAACTCAGTGCGGGCTGTTCCCCAACGCATTCTTTTAGGAATAGGCAAGGCATCCAGTGCCGAATTAACAATAGCAGGGATAAGAGTTTGGGTAGCACGGCCTGCCTGCGAGGATCTAAATACCAATTTCTCCACACCATCTTTAGGACTTGATTGCAGCGTTTTGACATCGACTCCACAGGATTTTGCAAAGCCCAGAGCAGCGGGCGTCGGTGCTCCGGATTCATCAAATGCAGCTTTAATTGCGGGCCCGTATTTTTCCACCTGGCGGTCTTCCTGCTTCTCGCACAGGTCAGTCACCACCAATGCCAGGCGCCTCGGCGTGGCGAATGGTTTTATCTGCCCATAGGTAAGATTCTGCTCCTTTAAGCCAGATCCCACACCGGTGGCGAATGCGTTTGAAAGAGAAAGCAGGGCCTTGGGAGGTAATTCCTCCGTGCCAATTTCAACCAGGAAATCTTGTGTAGACATGAGAAATCAATCCGGCTCGATTAACTATCCAAATATTGCGTTTGTAGTTCTGTAGTAGCCAAGGGGAAGCCCAGTTGTTTTCGGCTATCAAAATAAGCTTGTGCGACAAGCCGAGAGAGCGTGCGAACTCTCAGTATGAAGCGTTGGCGCTCGGTGACCGATACGGCACGGCGAGCATCGAGCAAATTGAAGTAGTGAGAGGCCTTGAGAACCTGCTCATAAGCTGGTAGTGCCAGGCCTTTATCTATAAGCGACTGGCAGAGAGATTCACAATCATCAAAATAGGTGAATAACAAAGCTGTATCCGCGTGTTCAAAGTTATACGTAGACATTTCTATCTCGTTTTGTTTAAACACATCGCCATAGGTAACTATGCCGTCTGGTCCATCGGCCCAAACGATATCATAAATGCTGTCAACGCCTTGCAAATACATGGCAATTCTTTCTATACCGTAAGTAATTTCGCCACTAACAGGATGGCACTCGAGGCCACCTACCTGCTGGAAATAGGTAAACTGTGTGATTTCCATGCCATTGAGCCAAACCTCCCAGCCCAGGCCCCAGGCACCCAATGTAGGTGATTCCCAATTATCCTCGACAAAGCGCACGTCGTGCACAGACATGTCAATGCCCAGGCTTGTTAAGGAAGACAGGTACAGCTCCTGAATATTGGCAGGCGAAGGTTTTAAAATAACCTGAAACTGGTAGTAGTGCTGCAGTCGGTTAGGATTTTCCCCATAACGGCCATCCGTGGGCCTTCGACAGGGTTGCACATAAGCCGTATTCCACGTTTCCGGACCAATAGCCCGCAAGAAAGTTGCAGGATGAAATGTTCCTGCCCCAACTTCCATGTCGAGTGGTTGCATCAGGACACAACCATAGTCAGCCCAAAATTGCTGCAAGGCCAAAATTAATCCCTGAAAAGTAGTTAAATCTTCTTGCTTGCTCATGATTACAAGGCCGCAATATGCCGAACAAAAGGGCTGCAATTATCCTCGATTCTATGCAACATATCCATAGCCACTGGGCTCCCAAGGGCAGGAGAGAATGGCAATAGTTTGTTGTTTCGGCGGACGTTTTGTGATTCTATTTTATTGTAATCATCCCTCTGCACAGACCAGTGAAAAATAACAGCATCCTGTTGGCCACATCATAACCTCTTTCTTTCCACAGACTGTGTGCAGGCAAGAGTTGGTTGGGACCGAGTAGCGGGGCTGTACGATGGTTGCGTGCACCTGGATACCAGACTCGGTGCGGGCACACAAGCAGCAGCGGCGAAGCTGCTAGCAATAAAATTTGGTACCGTAGGAGAACACCATACAGTACATAAAATACATGGCCTTGAGAGTTTTCTTGCAGCTATTTGCCTGGTTGCCGCTGTGGGCGGTACATGCAATAGCCGGATTTTTGGGCTATTGCATGTATTTCTTTCCTACCCAGACCAGGCGAGTCACACAAATTAATCTCCGCCTTTGTTTTCCGACGATGGGGGAGGCCGAGCGGAATACACTTCTTAAAGAGAGTCTGCGAAATACCGCCAGTACGGCTTTGGAGATGGGGAAAGCCTGGTTACTACCCATGGAGAAGACCCTCGAACTGGTTGTAGAGGCGGAAGGCAAAGAACTGCTTAGCGAGGCGATCGCGGAGGGCAAAGGCGTCATTGTGCTGGCACCTCATTTGGGAAATTGGGAAATACTGGGATTTTATATTACTGGAATATCGGTACCCACCTTTCTATATCAGCCACCAAAAATAGAGCTAATCGATTCGATGATACGCAAGGCAAGAACCCGCGGAGGACTCAAAGTTGCGCCCACTAGCCGGAAGGGGATTGCCGCGTTGCTGTCAGCCTTGAGGCGGTCGGAAGTGATAGCTGTCTTACCAGATCAGGTTCCAGACAGGCAAGGGGGGGCATATGCCCCTTTTTTTGGCAAACAGGCATTGACCATGACCCTGATCAGCAATCTTGTGGCCAGAACTGGTGCCAGAGTCGTGTGTGGATTTGCCAAGAGGCTACCAGGAAGCAGGGGATTCAAGATTGTTCTTAAATCTGCAGATCAATTAATGTACAGTTCAAATTTGGGAAAATCGGTGGAAGGCCTGAATCGAAGCGTGGAACAATGTGTCGAGGAGGCTTGTTCACAGTACCAATGGGAATACAAAAGATTCAAACACCTGCCTGATGACGAGCGAATCTATTGAGTGGCGAGCGCTACTTGCGCCAGAACATGGGAGTGAACAATACCAGCAGGGTAAAAATTTCGAGCCTGCCTAACAGCATTGCGAAACACAAAATCCATTTCGCCGCAGCGGGCAATTGGCCATAATTTTCTGCCACATTTTCCAGCCCCGGGCCAAGATTATTAATGCATGCTCCGACTGCGCTGAATGCGGTTACAATATCCAGGCCAGTTGCCAGCAAAGCCAGAAGCATAACCAGAAAGGCCAGCACATAGGCGGCGAAGAAACCCCAGACAGACTCGATAACCCGATCAGGCACAGGCTTGCGTCCAAGCTTGATGGGGATGACTGCCTTGGGGTGAATGAGTCGCTGAACCTCCCTGATTCCCTGTTTGAAAATCAAGAGAATTCTAATGACTTTCATGCCACCACCTGTCGAGCCAGCGCATGCTCCGACAATCGCAGCGTAAAAAAGCAAATAGGGCAAGAATAGCGGCCAGGAGCTGAAATCGGCAGTTACAAAACCGGTCGTTGTGGCAATCGACACTACCTGAAAAACCCCCTTTATTGCAGAGTCAAAAATAGTCGTATAGGTGGACGTATAGTAGAGAAATGCGACTGTAATAAGTGAAACGAAGCACAGGATGTAGCTGTAGAAAATAAATTCAGGATCCTGAAAGTAGTGCTTAATAGACTGGTTTTTCCATGCGGTGAAATGCAGGGCAAAATTGACCCCTGCAATAACCATAAAAACGATTGCCACGGTATCAATCGCGGGACTATTGAAATAAGCCATACTCTGATCATGAGTCGAAAAGCCACCTATAGCGATGGTGGTGAAACTATGGCTTATGGCATCAAACAGGTTCATGCCAGCAACCCAGTAAGCAATCGCACAGGCCAGCGTTAACGCGAGATAGATATACCAAAGAGCCTTTGCTGTTTCCGCTAATCGGGGAACAAGTTTGTTGTCCTTAATAGGCCCGGGGCTTTCCGCACGGTACAGCTGCATACCACCAATCCCGAGCATGGGCAACACAGCGACAGCGAGGGCGATGATTCCCATGCCGCCTAGCCACTGCAGCTGCTGGCGATAGAACAACATCGATTTCGGCAGCGCGTCAAGCCCCGAAATCACTGTAGCTCCGGTAGTGGTTAATCCGGATAGCGATTCGAAAATCGCATCGGTGACAGACAGATCAATAGCAGAAGACAGGAGGAATGGCAGGCAACCAGCCGTGCCGAGCACGGTCCAGAACAGAGTAACGACGAGAAAACCATCGCGGGTACGCAGTTCTTTTTTAGAGCGCGCGGTTGGCAGCCACAAGATAAATCCAATTGCGAAGGAAATAAGCAAAGAAGTAACAAAAGCCGAAGCGGTTCCATCACGATAAATATAAGAAACCAGAATAGGAGGAAGATTGCCCAGGATGCTGAAGAGCATGAGCAATATGCCTAATATTTTGACTATTATAGAAGCGTGCATGTGCTAGGGCACCTCTGATCAATGGCATATGGTCTTTGGCCTACAGGCTGTTTCGCAATCAAGGCGGCAGTTTGAAGGCATGCGCCCGCCTGTCGAAAACTGGCAACGTAGAATGCGGAACAGCCTGTAGGCCCCGCAGGGCGCGCCCTGAAGCGCACAGTTGCGGCGTTGCACTTCTTGCCAAGGGCTAAGGCCATTACCGGCGAAGTGCGTCTTGCACCTGTACGCTTCAGATCACGCAGAGATCGTATGCCATTGATCAGAAGTGCCCTAGTCAAAAGAAGCTAACACCAACCTGAAACAATCGTTCCACATCAGGAATTCTACTCCGATCTACCAAAAATAAAATCACGTGATCTTCGGGCTCAACAACGATATCGTCATGGGCAATTAATACTTCGTCGTTTCTGACAATCGCGCCGATATTGGTGCCCTCTGGCAAGTCAATATCTTCGATTGCTTTGCCGATGACTTTGGACGAGCTCTGATCGCCGTGAGCAACTGCTTCCAATGCCTCTGCTGCACCACGTCGAAGTGAGTGAACGTTTACTACATCTCCCCTTCTGACGTGCGTGAGCAGGCTACCAATCGTTGCTTGCTGGGGGGAAATAGCGATGTCAATTTCTCCTCCCTGAACCAGATCCACGTAGGCCGGGTTGTTTATAAGTGCCATGACTTTCCGTGCGCCCAATCGTTTCGCCAGAAGAGAGGACATGATGTTCGCTTCATCATCATTGGTAAGCGCTACGAACACATCCGTATCTTCAATGTTCTCGTCCACCAGTAAATCCTGATCAGAGGACTCGCCCTGTAACACGATCACCTTATTTAAGGACTCGGATAACTCGGTGCAACGATCAGGATCTCGCTCTATAAGTTTCACTTGGTAGCGTTTTTCCAGACTCTCTGCCAGGCGAAAGCCGATATTGCCGCCGCCGGCGACGATAATTCGCTTATAAGGTCGGTCCAGGCGTCGTAGCTCGCTAGTTACAGCGCGGATGTTGTTTTGGGCCGCGATGAAGAAGACCTCATCATCTGCCTCAATCACGGTCGATCCTTCAGGAATAATCGGGCGGTCTCTCCTGAAAATCGCAGCGACCCGGGTATCCACTGCAGGCATATGTTGTCTAAGCAGCCGAATTTCCTGCCCGACCAGGGGCCCACCGTAGTAAGCTTTTACTGCTACCAGTTGCACTTTGCCATCAGCAAAATCCAATACCTGTAAAGAGCCGGGCAAGTCTATTAATCGGCCAATATAATCCGATACTATCAGCTCCGGACTGATAACAACGTCCACCGCAATACCCGGTTTACCAAATAATTTATCGGTGTCTAAATAGGATGTAGAACGGAAACGACAGATTTTTATCGGTGTTTGGAAAAGGGAATAAGCCACTCGACAGGCCACCATGTTAATCTCATCGCTATCGGTAACAGCAATAAGCATATCCGCATCGTGGCCACCTGCTTTTTCCAAAACGTCAGGATGAGAAGNCTTCCCGGCGACAGTGCCAACATCGATTCGGTCTTTTAGCTCGGCCAGCCTGGAGACATCTGTATCGACTACAGTTATATCATTTGCCTCAATTGCCAGCGTTTCGGCAAGCGCCTTGCCAATCTGGTTGGCACCGAGAATGATAATTTTCATTGAAGCCCTCGCCTGCACATCATGAAGGGGCTTGTGCTATGGCCAAGCTCTTGTGCCATGATGAATTGAAGTGTTTTTTCAATGTTACACATCGTTGCCAGAATCCGAGTTGTTCTTTCTCAGCAGAGAATAGAAGAACCCATCGTGAGAATTGTCAACGGGAAGCAATTGCCGCCCATAGCGACATTCTACTCCCCAATCGGCAGTAATGGCTTGATATTTAGCGTTATTAGACTGTGCAAGAAAATCAGCAATAACTTCTTCATTCTCCTGCTTAAGTACAGAGCAAGTCGTATAAAGTAAAAATCCGCCCGGTTTGAGACATGCCCAAAGCGCGTGCAATATTTTCAGTTGGATCCGCACCAGATTTTGAATTTCTTCGGTACGGAGAAGCAACTTTATGTCAGGGTGGCGGCGAATTACTCCTGTCGCAGAACAGGGGGCATCCACCAGGATTCGGTCGAACGGGACTCCGTCCCACCACTCGTTCGGGTGAGCGGCATCAGCTACTCGCACTTGAGCGCTAAGTTGCAGCCTATCCAGGTTTTCCAAAATACGCTTGGACCGGCTTTCATTCATATCCAGTGCGACCACCTGAGCAAGTGAGCGCTCACTTTCTAGTATTTGGCAGGTTTTCCCACCGGGTGCTGCGCAGGCATCCAAAATGCGTAATCCAGGCTCTAAGCGAAGCTGGGCAGGCACCAATTGTGAGGCTTCATCCTGGACGCTGACATCGCCACTGCCAAATCCGGGTAACTTGTCGACGCCACACGGGCTTTCCAGATAAATTGAACTGTCGGCAAATTTGCCGAGGCCGGCGGGCAACCNCGCTTTTTCCAACTTGCCCAGGTATTCATTCCGGGAGATTCGGCCGATGTTGACTCTAAGAGTCATGGGGGGATAACTGTTATTGGCATCAAGTATTTGCGACCATTGCTCTGGCCACTGGTCCTTTAGTGTGTCTATCAACCACTGCGGGTGTGAGAACCGGAAAAATTGGCTAGCCGACGAGAGTTCTGCCTCAACCTCATCCTNCCTGCGCAGGNACTGACGCAGCACGCCGTTGACTAGAGATTTAGCCCAGGGTTTTTTTAAGCTAGTAGTGGCCGACACGGTCTCGTTGATTGCTGCATGATCTGGGATTCGCAGAAAGCGAAGTTGATAAATTCCTACTAGCAACAGGCACTTTAAATTTAAATCTTTGTCCTTTAAGGGGCTGGAAAGAAAACAGTTACAAATTGCATCAATTTGAAAATACCAACGGCAACAACCAAAGCACAGCTCCTGCAACAGTGCCGAGTCAGACAGGGATTTGTATTGGTCCAGATGGCTTGAAAGCGAGCCGTCTGCTTTCACTACACGGGCAATTATCGTTGCCGCGAGCGCCCGAACATCATGTCCTTTCATAACTTGGGTGGTGCGCCGGAAGAGAAACGGACACCGGGTTTTAGAAGATCTCGCCGGGAATTCAGCGCATCGGCAATCGGCGTAGGCCTTTTTCCAGGAAACTGAAGAGAGGTAATTTGTAGAATCGAATCCTGGCAAGCAACACTGAGCGCACTCTTGCTGGCACGTATGATCGTCCCGGCAGCCAGGGACGGAGCAGAGCATTCAGGTATTGCCTGCAGGATACGCACCCGATCCCCGCCAAGAAAAGAGTATGCAGGAGACCGGCCCAATCCCGCACGAACCTGCCGATTGACAATTTCAGCAGCCTCATNCCAGTCGATCAGCGCTTCTGACTTCTCTACCTTATGGGCATAACTACTGCAGGTATCGTCTTGCTTCTCTGCCATTGGCGCAAGCCTGGAAAAATTATCGAGCACGTGCAATAAGCCTTCTACTCCGGCTTTTGCCAGCTTCTCCTCCAGCTGTGGACGACCATCGTTGGCTTCGATTGGAACTGTGGTTTTGTGAATCATATCGCCAGTATCCAAGCCCTCATCCATCTGCATTATCGTAATGCCCGTCTCTTTATCACCCGCCAGGATTGCTCTTTCTATCGGCGCAGCTCCACGCCACCTTGGCAACAACGATGCATGCACATTGATACAACCAAGTTTTGGAATTTGCAGAATCGGCTCTGGCAAGATCAGCCCATAGGCCACGACAACAAGCAGATCGGCCCCTAAACCAACTAGAATTTCCTGCTGTTCCAAGGACTTCAGGCTTTTAGGCTGTAAAACCAAAACCGAATTGTCCAATGCGAGTTGTTTTACCGGACCGGGACTCAGCACTTTCCCGCGACCGGAGGGCCGATCTGGCTGAGTAAATACAGCAACCACCTGGTGACTGGAATTCAGTATTGCCTGTAGATGTCTGGCAGCAAATGCAGGAGTTCCCGCAAAACAGATTTGTAATTCTTGCATAGCGGCTCAGGCAGACTTTTGCTGTTCTTTTTGCAGTTTGTAACGAATACGCTGCCTTTTCAGGGTGCTCAGATAGTCGACGAACAATTTTCCAACCAGGTGGTCTACTTCGTGCTGAATACAGGTCGCCAATAGTTCACCGGCTTCGCGTTGAAACTGATTGCCTTGTGTATCCTGTGCACTGACTCGGATTATTCGAGGTCGAGCAACGGTCTCATAGAAGCCCGGAACGGAAAGGCAACCCTCGTCATACTCTGCCAGTTCTGCATCGATTACTTCATATTCTGGATTAATGAAAACCAGGGGGCTATCCTTATTCTCTGATACATCGATGACAAGAGCCCGCTGGTGAACATTAACTTGCGTTGCCGCCAGGCCGATTCCTTCAGCACCGTACATGGTTTCGAATAAGTCTTCGATCAAGACTTTGAGGTTCTCGTCGAAAACAGTAACGGGGGCTGCTACTTTCCGCAGCCGCGGATCTGGAAACTCCAGAATTTGTAAAATCGCCATATTTTGCGTAAACCCGGTACCCAATTAGAATTCAAAGCAGGATGTGAACTGCTTCTAGTGATAATTATACCGTATTGCTAACATAAGCATCCCCTAGATGCGGGATTTAAACGATGACAAAGAGCGGATCAAATCATTTTCTAGCGGGCATAGCGCTATGCGCTGGTTTATTGTTGCCAATGGGCGTGGGATACGCGCAGGCGAACATGCTGCTAGATAGCTATCCTGAGAGCTACGCAGTAGTAGAAGGCGACACGTTGTGGAATATTGCCGGTCAATTCCTGCAAGATCCAGCACGTTGGCCGGAAATTTGGCAACCGGACAGTTTTCTGGACGACCCGGATTTAATTTTTCCGGGAGATACACTACGAATTACCTTCGTTGCGGGTAGTCCAAGAGTATTGGTTCAAAGAGGTGATCGCGAAATTGCTACCTTAAGCCCAGAGATTCGTGAGGAACCCCTAGCCAGTGCTATTCCCGCGATTCCACTGGAAGCTATCGAGAACAGCTTCTCCAGGAATCGAATGGTGACTCAAGAACAGTACGATAACGCCCCCTACATCGTATCAAATGCGGCTAGCAACCTGGCCATTGCGACCGGAGATGAACTCTTCGCACGGGGCATCTGGCCGGCAGGAACCCGCTCATTCGAAATCTATCGGTTGGGAACTGAATACCTGGGTGCCGATAGCGAAGAACTGCTGGGGCTTGAGCTGGAGTATCTGGGATTTGCATCGATTACTGCCAATGAGGGCCCGGACTTGAGACGCATGATAGTTAACAGCAGCAGCCAGGAAATTCTGGTTGGTGATCGCTTACTTATCAGGGAAGAGTCGAGAATAAATGCCACATTTTTTCCAACCGAGCCAGTCGAATTCCTTCAAGGCAATATTATTGGATTTCACGGAGATGCGGCAATGGCCGCTCAATTGGATACAGTTGTCCTCAATTTAGGGCTCAGGGACAATTTGGCAGTGGGGGATATCCTGTCAATTGTACAAGATGGCAGCACCATGATAGATGGTGTGGAACAGGAGAGGATGGGCTTCAGGGAAAGGTTGCGAAATACGTTTAGACCAAGGCGCCTGCAACTGCCGGAGGAAGAAATCGGCACAATCATGGTTTACAAAACTTTCGAGTCTCTCAGTTACGGTGTTATTTTGACCCTGACAGAACCGGCTGTTATGAATAACAGAGTAGTGAGCCCCTAACGGGATTTTCTCGGGAAGCGTGAGAGTCTCGCAAGCACTACGATAGCAAACAACGGACTAGCGGCGGCATGGCCGCCAATCAAAACCAATTCCATATTCAAGGACGAATTATGGATACCAATGACGTCAGGAATTACCTTCGACTGTTTCATTCAGAGTGCCTGGGTGTTAACACGCCATCCAGATTGCTCGCTCGATTCTCATCCCTTGCTGAGTTACAAAAATCCAAGCCAGACAAGCTGCTGAGCTACGGCCTTGAGCCATCTCAGGTAGACAGGATCCTAGATCCCGGTGACAACAGGAATAGCAATAAGCAGGTCGAGGCAGATCTGATCTGGATGACAAGACCAAGTCACGCAATAATCTGCTATGAGAGTGAATATTACCCACCGCTCCTGCGAGAAATTAGTTGTCCTCCCCCCTTGCTCTATGTGATTGGGACGCCGGAAAGTTTGCGGATGCCCCATTTCGCAATTGTGGGCAGCCGCAATGCCAGCGCTTCGGGGAAAAGGAATGCTTACTGGATGGCGCGAGAACTGGTCCAGCTTGGGTTGTCAATTAGCAGTGGAATGGCCCGGGGTATTGATACGCAGGCCCATGCCGGGGCCTTGGATGGGCAGGGCCAGACGGTGGCCGTGTTAGGCACGGGAGTCGATCGCATATACCCGGCGCGAAACCGCAAGCTGGCCAAAGAGATAACAGCTGCAGGGGCATTGATATCGGAATTTCCTTTGGGAACACCGGCGGTTGCCAGCAATTTTCCTCGCCGCAATAGAATTATAAGTGGCATGGGCCTGGGGACACTGGTCGTCGAGGCGGCACAAAAAAGTGGATCACTGATTACCGCGCGACAAGCAATGGAGCAAAACCGGGAGGTGTTCGCGATTCCGGGTGCAATTACCAATCCACTGGTACGGGGCTGTCACGAACTAATTAGTAACGGGGCCAAGCTGGTTGAGTCTCCCGATGATATCAGGGAGGAACTTAGTCCTCAGTTTGATAAGAGGTTATGGAACTCGGCCCCCGGCAAAGTTAACGAGGTGCCCCTTCCATCAGAGCTTAGTGCGTGCGAGCAAAAAATACTCGATCTGCTGGGACACCAGCACTGCGCATTGGAGACATTAGTAAACGAGACCGATACGGACTTGCAGAGTTTGAATGCCCTGCTGTTGGGGCTAGAATCGAAGGGAGTAATTGGAACGGAGGCTGGCCGCTATGTTCGTCTTCAATAGTCCCTCGACCAGGGTTAATTTTCGGGTGCAGCGGGTCTCTCAGCATTTAGATGCAAGGCGCTTTTGCGCCGTCGTAGCCTGCGCTCCATCAAGCGAAAGCA
>PBTO01000076.1 GCA_002726595.1 Gammaproteobacteria bacterium
TTTAATCGTTTACAATTAGATATCGGTCTTTCAATATATAATATATACAATAGAGAAAATGTCAGTCACAAAAGATATAACCCCTATGCCTCGGGAAGTATTATCTCAGATGTAATTATGTTAGGGGTAACACCTACCTTTTTTATTCAAGCAATTCTCGACGCTGGGCAAGATTTTTCAACAGTGGAATCACCTCACCGCCAGTCGCGAGAATGTCGCACACCACTACGACCTGGACCGGGAGCTATTCAGTCATTTCCTTGACAAAAGTCAGATCTATTCCTGTGCTTATTTCAATGATGATGACAATCTGGAACAGGCCCAGGTCGAGAAATGCCATCACATTGCACGCAAGTTATTACTGGAGCCAGGTCAATCTGTACTGGATATTGGTTGTGGCTGGGGTAGTCTGGCGCTGTTTTTGGCGCAACACTTTGACGTGAATGTTACCGGCTTAACGCTTTCAAAAGAGCAATACGAGGTGGCCTGTCAACGAGCGAGTGATCTGCAACTTATCGGCAAAGTAAATTTCAAACTGGAAGATTACCGCGAGCACGACAGTACTTACGACAGAATTGTTAGCATCGGTATGTTTGAACATGTGGGAAAGGATAATTTTTCAACCTACTTTGACAAGGTTGATTCATCCCTCAATGAGCAAGGCGTGGCACTCATTCATACCATAGCAAGAACTGGTCAGCCCCGAAAAACCAATCCATGGATTGAGAAGTACATATTCCCGGGTGGCTACCTGCCATCACTTTCAGAAATGAGTGCATCGGTGGAGGAAACCAGGCTGGAGATGACCGATATTGAGATCTTAAGTGGACACTATGAGAGAACTCTGGCAGCGTGGCGCAAAAGCTTCCTTGAACATCGCGACAAATTTGCCGCAATTAAAGATGAAAAGTTCTGTCGAGTTTGGGAATTTTATTTGACCTCTTCCGAAGCGACCTTCCGTCATACCAGGCTCACAGTATTTCAGATGCAGTTGGCCAAGCAGCGTGGAATAGTGCCACTTAAACGGGATTACATGTATCAAAAAACCAAGTGATACAACAGCCCAGGGAAATGGAGTTATTGTCAGAAATCGGCTGCTAAAAAACTGATTTAACTTTGAACACAAATTGCGCGCCGGTACTGGCGCAGCTGGTCTCGATTTCTCTAAAATCGCGATCGCGCAGATAGCCGTTATAGCGCTTTCGTTCGAAGCAAGTGTCTTCATCCAACGCGTTATTAATCTCAAATCGATAGGTAAAGTTGCCAAAACCTATTTTTTCGGCAAATAGCACAAAGTTTGGTCTGATTTTTCCGGCCCGGAAGAAGCGAACATTATCAATATCATACTGAACCCGATTGCCTCCGGTCCCTCCCATATTGCCTATGCCATCCTGGTAATTTAGTCCAAAACTCAGGCTCTGTGAAGGAATGTCATGGCGAAAACCGAGCCGGTAAGCCCCCCGGTCGAATGGAACAATGGTGCGCGCCTTCTCAATTAAAGGGTCATAAATATGCGCATCTTCCAAATTTAATCCGGCTGTGAAAACCGCCTGTGGGAGATTGAGAAATCCCAGTCTGATGCTGGCGTTAAGGTATAAGCCAAAGACTTCACCGTCACCTACATTGCCGTTGGCACTGATCAAATTGATCGGATCAGTGGATACATCTACCTTGCCGATTGAATTGCTTACATCGTAGTAAAAGAATCTGGAATTGAGCACACCGCCATCGTTGGGAAGGCGGTAGTCGAGATTGATGTTATAGCGCCAGGTTTCCTCCTGTTCCAGTTCAGGATTTCCTGCCACCGTATCCTGATCATCGTCTTGTTGATTAACGCCGGCAGAGAAATCCCTAAAGCTTAGCTGTGACACATCCTTTTCGACCGACATTCGTAGTTGAAAGCTGCGGTTAATATCGAACTGGAAATCCAGTTTCGGTTTAACAAAATCAAAATCTCTCTTCTTGTTTACGTCCCCAGTCTGGTCAATTTCTGACACCTCATACAACAAGCTGCTTTCAAGTGACATCCGGGAATTAATCTGCCAGTTGTGAATGGCAGATCCCTCAAAGCGGATTTCCTCTACCTCGGAAATCGCGTTGGGAACATCGATAGGCCTTAATCCCCCGAACTCTGGAGAAGTGTCACCTGGCACGTTTAAACCAAGACGAAGCGATGAGTTTTGTATGGTTTGCGCGCCTTCGAGACCAAATTCGAGGGTTTGATTGTCCGCTGTATTCCAGGTATAGGATGTTCTCCCAATGCGCTCCCGGTATCGACTGCCGGTATCAAGAAATAAGTCTTTCGTCTCAGGCTGACCCAGAGCTACAGAAACAAATCGTTCACGGGTGGTGTTATTGTTTCTTTCATTGACAATAAAAAGCAGTTTGAATTTGTCCGCATTGGAAAAATTGTGCTCAAAGTCGCCACCGAACTCCCAGTTGTCCGACGTGGAGGGCATGTGCTCACGTTCGATTGAAGTTACTATCTCCGTTCTCTGATACTCATCGATAGTCCTGATCAGTTTTGAGGGCGGATCGCTCTCGGCGTACAGCGCGTTGAAAGCAATCCGGTCAGCCGGCGTTGGCTGATAGACTATATTTGAATTAAACCGGTAGTTGGTTTGCTCCCGATAGCGATCGAAAGCACGCGTTTCATTGAGGGAGCGGTCTGCCCACAGGCTGGTTTCAAAACTTTCCTGAAATTCATAGCCGGAGCTGACGTCGGCACTCAGGAGATAATCGAGCTGGCTGGATTGTCCGCTGTAGGAAAATGAACCGAGTGGCTTGACTGTTCCATCATGGAAATGGGTCATACCGATTTCTGTAGAGAGGCTAGAAGAAGACAGGGATTCCAGCAGCACGATATTGACCAGTTGCCCGGAATTGCGTACATCGAGCTCCCCCGAGGTGCCCCTGACGATCTCGATATAGTCCACCTGATCAGCAGTAAACCGGTCTAGCTGACTGCTCGCCTCGTTAGCTTTGCCCGCCAGACGTTTGCCGTTTACCAGTATCTGGCTCGTATTACCGAGGCCGCGACTGTTATTGTTGCGAAAACCAGGGACCTGGTTACCTTCCAGCGTAAGGGCTATACCCGGTATGCGACTCAGCATATCGTTGACCGAGACGGCGCCGTATTGGGCAAAATAGGAGGCTGGATAGGTTACCGTGGCCTCATCTTCAGCCGTATCCTGAGCTGTAGCGAAGGTTGAAAATAATGAAAAAAACGCTGCCTTTATAAATGCAGATCTGGCTTTGGCAAACATAAAAATACTACCCGCTGGCAATCAGATCCTCTTCAGATTGTAGCCGTATGGTATCGCGCAGAGGCCTGAATAGAAAGTGATTGCGAAAAACCTGTATCAATAAGATCACGCCGGGAGCAAGCTATAAACCCTTAAGGCAACCTACTGGGCTCCATTCATTCCCTGCCTGGATTCACCCTGATGCTGGAAGTCGCATTCAATATTTCCATAATTGCTCGCCTGTCCTGCTCAGACAGATGGGCAAAATCTGCGTTGTTATCCGTTCCAAGGAGCACCTCACTAATACGCGTGGCAACAATTTCTGTCACCTGCAGTGGTAGCGCTGCAAAAGCGTCTGAATACACCAGATAGCTAAGCGGATATTTGAATAGGCGGTCGGTCAAATCCAGTTCTCGCAAGGAACGACCCTGGGAATCTTTGGGACCGAGATTATTAAACCTCTCGGTAAATCCTGATACACCGGCAATGGTGCTGCTGAGCGCAGGCTGCCCCACCATGAACAGGGATCGCACCAGTTCTTCGCTGAGTGATTCAAGTTCGGCCTGAGTCTCAGGAGAGTTTCCCTTACCATTTTCCAGAACTTCTCTTGCGTAATAATTCACCCGCGTTATGAGGTTCTGCACCTCGATTTGATGCTCAATAAGCAGCAGTGCAACAATATCGCTAAAAGGCGTGATATAAGGTTCCGTGTCTGTTAAAGAACTCACGTTTAAAATATTGCCGGTCCTTGCAAGGTTTTCGGCTCGCAGGTCTGCCGCACTCTCCACCAGGACGTTGCCCAGATGCAACTGGTCTCCGTGACTTCCGGTCACGAACCATCCACCCCATCGATTCTTCAGAGGCGTCCGACTGGTGGTCATAATATGGCTCTCGTGCGAAACCAATTGACCCTGCTGCCCGGTATAACCTGAACTCATTGTCAATTGGCATGCAAAACTGACCCACCAAAGTGGGTCAGTTTTACATGCTCATTAACAGATTAAGAAATTAAGCTGGTCTCCAGTGGGATGACCACCGGCCCCATGGGAATAGACAATTAGTGGATACTTCTCGTCAGGATCCGCAAATATTGGTAATTCATTTTCACCCTGCATTCGAGGTAAGGAGGGGGGGATAAAAACATCATAGTCAGGGCGATTGTTCTCAGTAGTAGTTGGGTAGAAAATATAACCAGCATAGGGCAACACACTGCCAGCGGATTCTCCGTATAACATGGCGTTATTGGGAACCAGTAACTGGAATACAAAGGCGTCGTCCGGAAAGGCGAGTAATTCGTCAATATATCTAAGTTGGCCATCCTCGTTACTTCCTTGTTGTAACTGGCCTGCATCACCGCCTTGGCTAAGCAAAAGACTCAATGCAGCGTCATTGATAGTGAAATTGGTGCTTCCTACTGGATAATCGCCTCTCTCAAGAGGGTCGACCACCAAAGTACGCTCCGCCGCCACTCCTTGTGCAAACCAAAACAATAGTGTAATCGCACAGCTCAAAACTAGTCTTCTTTCTTTTCCGTTCTTTACTAGTTTCAGTGTTGTCTTCATGAGAATCTATTTCGCCAGAGTCTCTTTTGTTATAGAAATGTAGACAAGGCCGTTTTCAACTTTCGCTGGGTATTTTCTCGTGTAGCCCATGATCGGCGCGTCACCTGCCCTTTACATAACTGGGTCATATCTCTTGAAACCGGTGAATCTAGCAATAATTTTAGCATGAGTTAAGTTCAAATTTTTGATTTGAATTTTTTTCAGATTTTTTTTTAAAACCAACTTTAACTTAAGGCACTATTCGTCTTAGCGGTTGCCTCTTCCAATAGGTGAGACTACGCCATAACCATTCAGCCGGACCAAATCGATAATGTTGCAACCAATAAACGCTGAAAATAAGTTGGAAGAGCCATACACCAGGAACGACATAATAAATTTCCAACCTTTCAAGTTGCCCGAATAATCCAAAACCAAAGCCCATAAAAATGAAGTTGCATATTACTGATTGCATCAAGTAATTGGTAAGCGCCAGCTGGCCCACACAAGCTAATGCTCCTACAATACGAGCAAAAACTCCTAACTTACAAACTATCATCGTTAAACCGATATAGCCAAACGCCATTGCTAGTCGACCAATATCGTAAGTGGGTCTAGCAGGCTGAGACCAGTAGGGTTCGAATCCGCTATTCACATACATCATTACTTCCCAAATATTGACGAATAGCCCAATACTAAAACCGGCAATTAGCATTTTGCTGTAGAATCGTAGACTGCGAGAGGCATCAAAAATATTCCACTTCATCAACACCATACCAAGTAACATCATTGCGGCAGCATCCCAGAACGTATTTACCAAAAAGAGGATAGTTTGAAAAATTATGTTGATCTGAGCCGAGAAGATAAAATTATCAATGTACCCCTGCCTGCGAATCTTTATTTCAGCTTGCATTTGCTCGGGCGTTGCAAGTTGTTGTTGCAAATATGCATCCCAATTATCCACAGCGTTAGCTTGGGCTTCTGAAATTTCCTCACCATCTGACAGAGACTCGACTTCCTGGAATTCCGTGTAAAGAGCTCGCGTACCAAAATGAGTTCCTGTGTGCAAAATACCTAAGAGAAAGAAAATCGCTCCTGCAAATACCGCAAGACGCAGCGGTGAATATCCCCTAAAAAAATACAGAGTTAACCCGGCCATACCGTAAACATAAAGTATATCTCCCACCCACAGTAATATATAAGAATTGAAAAGCCCGAAACCAATCAGCAGCCACGTACGTCTGTAATACAGAGCTCGGATAGTTTCCTCGTCACTGTTTGATTTGCTGAAAAAAATAAGTACCCCGGCACCAAAGAGCATCGAAAAGATTGCTCGAAAAGCGCCCTCGAACCAGACATCAACCGTCAACGCGACAAAGAGATTCAGCCCTGACTGCGTCTCGAATACGGAAGGATCGAAATATTCTGCTAGAGGTCTTGAGAAAGCAATTATATTGAGTAATAGTATGCCAAGCAGAGCGATACCGCGAAGCGTATCTATTGATCGAATTCTATGTTTTTCTGCGATCGGCTCGTTCATGAATGTTTTTTCAGAAGAAGAAGGTTTTTCAATAGCATTACTCGTATGATTAGCATAAGTTTTTATAGTCTTACTATCAACAAATCTTCAAAGAAACCGTCGTAAAATCTTTGACCGATAAATGACTATCTAGACTCATCACTGCCATATCATTGAAACCGGGAATGATAGTTATCGCTTTAAAACCTCTACCAGCAATAAGGAGAAAAAACCAGGCAAAAAATGAACCCTAATCTGACTTGATTAGGTGGGTCAGTTTTCAGTGCAAATGGTGGGTCACTTTTGGATGCAATTTAACAGTGGACTTTTAGAGGAATGGGCCATATGCTTCGATCTCGGTCGCGTGTGCGGGGGGAACTCGCAATTCTCGTCATGTTCCCTGTGCACACGCCGCTTTGTTTTTATGAGCCACTTCAGGCTCAAACTCTTTAAATACTCAAAGGGGAAGTAAATGAAAAAACGACCTAACTTGGCAAAGAGGGCCCTACCCACAGCCATAGCGCTCGGTCTGCTAGCTCCCACTGGATTTGCACCAGTTGTCTATGGACAACAAGCGGATGAATCGGTTGAAGAAATTATTACCATTGGCTCTCGCCGTCCACAGCGGAGTGCTTCAGATTCATCAGTACCAGTAGATGTTATCAGTGGTGAAGAATTCCAGAACATGGGATTTGCTGATCTTGACGAAATGTTGAAGACACTCGTGCCCTCATACAACGTCAGCCGCCATGCCATTTCTGATGCCGCTACTCTGGTACGGCCCGCGACTCTGCGTGGACTACCACCAGACAACGTACTGGTCCTGGTAAATGGCAAGCGTCGCCATCGTTCCGGTGTTATTGCGGAACTGGGTGGCTCATTGGCAGCCGGATCACAGGGCGCTGACATCTCAGCTATCCCCGCACTCGCTTTTAAACAGGTTGAAGTATTGCGTGACGGCGCGTCGGCACAGTATGGCTCCGACGCGATTGCCGGCGTAATCAACTTCGCTTTAAAAGACGCTGCCGAAGGCATGAGCTTCGAGTACCGTTACGGTGAATTCGAAGAAGGCGACGGTGATCTGCATCAATACATGGGCAACATCGGTCTGCCACTGGGCGACAATGGATTCATGAATATCACGGCTAGCTGGGCTGAACAGGACCCAACCAGCCGTTCCGTGCAAAGAACTGATGCCGCAACTCTAATCGCTACCGGCAATGCCGCCCAACGCTCTAGCGTGCGTCAGCCCTATGCACAGATCTGGGGTGGTCCAGAATATCTCGATAACTGGAACGTATTCTTCAATTCCGGAATCGAGCTCTCCTCAACCCAGGAAGTCTACGCGTTTGGTAACTACGGTAAGCGTGAAACCGAAGGTGGTTTTTTCTTCCGTAATCCTAACTCCCGTGGTGGTGTTTACACGAATGGTTGGGGCGGGGGTGCACCACGTGCAATCGTTGATACCAATATTGCCCCAGGCCAGACTGGCGTAACATCTAACTGTCCAGCTTTGTTAAGCCCGGGATCAGGTGGCAGCGGTGTAGCTCTTGATGCAGCGGCTGTTGCTGCTGACGCTGCGGCTCTGAGTGCACTGCCTGGTAACTGCTGGGTACTGAACCAGATACTACCTGGTGGCTACACACCTCAGTTCGGAGGCCAGCTCAAGGACGCAAGCCTGGTAGGCGGTGTCCGTGGTGAAATTAGTCCAGACTTCAGTTATGACTTCAGCGGCAGCTATGGTCGCAACAAGTCTTCCTTTTTTCTGAACAAT
The DNA here is from genome assembly GCA_002726595.1 of Gammaproteobacteria bacterium. GTDB lineage: Bacteria > Pseudomonadota > Gammaproteobacteria > Pseudomonadales > Pseudohongiellaceae > UBA9145. The sequence goes on from PBTO01000076.1 coordinate 8,077, forward strand.
ACCTGGAATCCATCCAACGGCCCGAACGGTATTGTTAACGGCGCGCTACAGCGTGACTTCGATATTGGTTCCTACACGCAGACTGAATTTAGCCTCAATGCCGACTTCGTCTACTCAATGCCTGTCGACGGATTCGCCTCCGACCTCAGCATCGCTTTCGGTGCCGAGTGGCGTGACGAACGCTTCGAGACCATCATCGGTGAACGAGCTGCCTGGAATGCCGGCGATTATGCCTTCCAGAATAATGACGGCTCCAACACCTACAGCGATGGAGTAACTGCTCTGCCAAACCTAAGCATCGGTGCTCATGGTTTTGCCGGGTTCAGTCCACAACAAGCTGGTTTGTGGAGTCGTAAGAACGTTGCATTCTACGGTGAGGCCGAAGCGGATATTACCGATAACTTCACCGCCGCCCTCGCGGTTCGCTACGAGGATTTCGACAGTTTCGGTGACACTACTGAGTACAAGGTTGCCGGTCGTTATCGCATCAACGATGACCTGTCTCTGCGTGCATCCTTCAACACTGGTTTCCGTGCTCCGACTCCCGGTCAGGAA
>PBTO01000077.1 GCA_002726595.1 Gammaproteobacteria bacterium
AAAAAATGAAGAAATGAACCATAATCTGACTTGATTAGGTGGGTCAGTTTTCAGTGCAAAAGGTGGGTCACTTTTGGATGCAATTTAACAGATTAGCGCCACCTGATCCACAGTGAAAGGTCCGCGTGGCCGGAAGCAGCCGTAAAAGAAGAGCTAGATTTGAATTAACCATTGTCTCCATACATCTAATTAGACCAGTGCCGCGTTGTAGCATTTTCTATCGCTAGTAACCCTACGGAGAGGAACAAACCAATATGGCAAAATTTTATACTCGACTAGGAACCAGTATAGTTGTTTCGTTTACATTTATTTTTCTGGCCTATGCAGCCCCCACAATATTTCCTACCGGAACCACAATTTATAAGCCCGATGAGGCATTTAGCAGCTATATTTTAATCTCAGATCATACGACTCTGGGCAACCATCCCGAAGCCGACATGAGAGCGCAAGGTAGACTGCCAGACGATGTGCGCCTGATAGATATGAATGGAAATCTTGTACACTCATGGAAAGTTGAACCTTATTTTAACAAGCGAAGTCGCCTATTGCCCAACGGAAATCTGGTTACGGTTGGACGTAATCGACGGATTGTCGAATACGACTGGGGTGGAAACATTGTTTGGACTCATGAGGGAATAGGTTCAGTAAATGATATGCGTGTGCTGTCAAATGGAAATAAGTTGCTTGTTGCTCACGAGCCTATGCCGTCAGAATTCCAACAGCAAGTTCAAGATCAGGAAGCCACTCAATGGTGGGATGAACGAAAGCGTGGTACTGAAGAAGAACAACTCAGTGCTGATCTATATGAAGTGAATGCTGATGGCGAAATCGTTTGGGAGTGGCACGCGTATAATCATCTTGACTTAAACCGATGGTCGCCCGCTACACCTCCAGGTGATTGGCTTCATGTTAATTCCATGGCTCCCTTACCCGAAAATAAATGGTATGACAGTGGTGATTTAAGATTCAAGCCAGGTAATATCCTGCTCAATGCTAGAAATATTGACTCAATCTATATAATAGACAAAGAATCCAAAGAAATCGTTTGGGAGGGTACTCATCATTATAATGGCGGAATGTCACACTCCCATGAACCTGAGATGATTGAAAAAGGATTACCCGGGGCAGGTAACATACTCTTATTTGATAATGGCCTCTTCACAACGAATAGAGTACATACTGGTCAAACATATATTGTGGAATTAAACCCGATTACTCAGGAAGTCAAATGGGTATATGAAACAGAAGGCTACTCAAATATAAAATTTTTCAGTAAGACTATGGGAACACAAAAAAGACTTCCAAACGGTAATACCTTTATCTCTGAAGACAATACTGGCCGCTTATTTCAAGTGAAACCAGATAAGACAATAGTTTGGGAGTTTGTAAACAGAGGTGGAACCACGCGTCCTTCTGTGGTGGCGTATGATTTTACTCCGCAACTCCGGGCGATAGAGAGGCCAGACGAACTAACAGTCACTCCACCTAACAATCTTGAATGGCATATTGAACCTGATGTTTATAGAGACGCCAATTGAAGTCTTTTAACGTCAGCTTCTGGCCCAGACTGTGCGAAAATTATTTGGAGTGAAATTATAGAGAGTGCGATTGTAAGCAACAAATGCATTGTTAAACATAAAGTACAGCACTCTCATTAACGTATTATTTTTTTGCTCAGAGTTTTCACACAGCCTGGGCCGAAAGCGGACGGATGAACAGTTCTAAAAATCCGGTCTAGAGAAATTGTTGCCCCTGGAGTCACATGGAGACAGCCTTTATCTTTCCTATACACACCAACGGCTATTGTAAAAGCCTTCAGGAGCGGGCATGCTGCGATAGGATCCCAACAGCTGGAGAGAAGTCATGAACAGAACCACCTTGGTATGTGTACTCGGGTTGTGCCTCACCCTCGGACTCTCCCGGGCCGAGTCCCAGACACTTCCTCCCCTGTCGGCTGCGTGGGATCAGAAGGCAGCCGCCGACTACCTCGACGGACGATCAGCTTGGTGGAGGACTTGGTCCGTCGCGGACCGGGACCATGATACGTCGTGCGCTTCTTGTCATACGACAATGCCGTACGCACTGGCTCGCCCCGCGCTGCGCCCAACTCTCGGGGAGACCGGCCCGACCATGCCAGAAGCAGCGCTGCTTGAGGACGTCGTCAAGCGCGTGACCCTGTGGAACGAGGTCGACCCGTACTATCCGGACCAGATACACGGCCTCCCCAAGTCGAGTGAGTCGAGGGGGGTCGAGGCAATCCTGAACGCCCTGATCCTCTCCAGCCGTGACGCGCGGGATGGGCATCTGACCGCTGAAACACGACGGGCGTTTGAGAACTTGTGGAAGCTCCAGTTCACCCGTGGAGACGCGACTGGTGCGTGGGCCTGGCTGTACTTCAACCTCGCCCCCTGGGAATCGGAGGATGCAGCCTACTTCGGCGCTGCGCTGGCCGCCGTGGCCGTCGGAATTGCTCCGGATCAGTACGCGAGTTCCGCCGCGATTGAGGATCAAGTTGCGTCGCTCCGGGAATATCTACTGCAGGATTATGAAGACCGGTCGCCCTTCGACCGAGTCATGTTGCTGTGGGCCTCCGCCGAGCTGTCGGGTCTTCTGACGGAAAATCAGCGCCAGTCCATCGTCGACGGAATCGCACGCCTACAGAATGATGATGGCGGCTGGAGTCTCACGTCACTAGGATCGTGGAAACGGGAGGACGGATACCAACCCGATCCCGGAAGCGATGGGTACGCCACCGGATTGATCGCGTTCGCCCTCCAGAAAGCTGGCGTTTCGCCCACCCAACAGAGCCTCGGTAGGGCCCTCACGTGGTTGGTGAAAAACCAGAACCCCACCGGCGGCCACTGGCCTGCCTCGTCCCTCAACAGAGAGCGGGATCCCACGTCCGACCGAGGGCTCCTCATGGCCGACGCGGCCACAGCATTCGCCGTTCTGGCGCTGATGCAGGCGGATCCGTCGTCGAACGAGTAGTCATGAAAACTAATCAACAATACATGGAGAGTAATTGATTGCCCCGGTAATCTGTTAATTCACGACTCTAAATGTGCGCTATAGAATAAAGTATGAATTAATTTTATGCTCTGTCCGGAAATACAGCTTTTTCCCCGATTCCCCTTCTTAATATGAGTGCTAGAAGAATTGTTGGCCGTTCACCATTCCCCTTTACTGAGGCCTTATTCTTAGTCTTGTTGGCCTGCTTTGCGAAAACGTTAGCTGCACAGGAGCAGAACGAGTCCACTATAATTTACCAGTCGAGCTATTTTGCTCAATACAACGCCGTTACCTTGACGGACATGATTCGTAATATTCCGGGTGGCGAGACCATACTCAGCCGTCGTGGTGGGCCAGGAGGCAATAATAACCGTGGATTTGGCGCATCCGATGCGCAAGTCTTGATCAATGGCCGACGTATGTCGGGTAAGACTAATAACATGTCCACTACGCTGGCCCGAATTCAGGCAGTACAGGTGGAAAGAATCGAACTAATTCGGGGCAACGCAGAAGGTCTCGATATACGCAATGAAGGGATTATTTACAACGTGATCCTGCAAGAAGGAGCAGAAGATTCATCCTCAAGTTTTTTAGACGCGAGTGTCACTGAAATCGATGGCATGTCAATGGAGCCATCGATACTGGCTACCTACAACGCCGATCGCGGACCACTTGAATTTGGTGTTAGTTACCAATATGAAACTCGTCCTCGTTTAAATTTGGTTGATGAGTTTATATTGAATCCAGATCGTACACCCCGAGAGTTTCGTTCACTGTTTAATGCACAGACGCGAGACAATCATAAACTAACGGGTACTTTGGGCTATGAATTCCAAAATGGTGCGATACTGCAATTAAATGCACTCTATTCTGATAATGAAAGAATGGAAGACAGAGAAGCAGATCAATTTCTTATCGGTACTGGTGGTGCTCAGATTCCGAACGCTGTTGAAGAGGGTAACTTCAGTTATGCTAACGATGAATTTGAAATTGGCGGCGATTTGGAATTTCAAGTAGGAAATATTGGTCGACTTAAAACGCTGTTCGTTGTCAATCGTAGAGATAATACGGACGAGATTATTCAAGACACGATAGGCGATAACATGACCACACGCTTGTTCTCAAGCTTCGCCGACTATGATGAAGGCGAATCTATCGTGCGGTCTGCCATGACCAGCAATTTCGATAGTCATACCCTGGAATATGGTGTTGAAGCCGCTTTTAATACGCTGGATAGAACCTTTGCCTTTAATAACGATCCATTGGAAAATGCAGTCGTCGAGGAAGATCGCTATGAGCTATTTGTTACGCATAGCATTCTTTTGACTGAAAAGCTCAGCTTGCAATCGGCCCTCACGGAGGAATACTCAACCATATTTCAAGACCGCGAGGGAGAGAGTAACGACCGCAGTTTTCGATATCTTAAACCCCGGGTAGAGCTTCGCTACGATCTGACTCCATCCGACCAGTTTCGTCTATTAGCGGAGCGTACTGTAAGCCAGCTCAATCTCAATAACTTTGTTGCCAGCCGTAATGTCGATGACGACAGCATCAATTTCGGAAATCCGGACCTTGAGCCGGCATCCACATGGTCCTATTCCCTGGGGTACGAACGACGTTTTGCTAATGACGGCGGCTCAATAGAACTAAAAGCACAGTATGAAGATATTTCCGATCATATAGACAAGATCCTTATTGGCACTGCCGAATCTGGCGTCGGCAACATAGGTTCTGCCTGGAGAAAGAACCTCGAGGTTAATCTTAATACCCGCTTTGGCTTTATTGGAGTTCCGTCTGCCGTGTTGACGTTTTCATACACATATGAAGAATCAGAGACCATTGATCCTTTTACGGGTGAGGAGCGGAGATTGCGTAACTCAACTCCCGATTATTTCCAGGTAAGCTTTCGCCATGACCTGGAGGGCACAGACTTCGCCTATGGCTTTAACGCTCACCGCCGCAGTAGTCGACTACGTCAGGATGTATCCCTGTCCGAGGATACCGACTTTGAAATTCACCTGGGCACTGCTTTTGTCGAGTACAATTTCATGCCCAATGTAAAAGTGCGGTTCGCAGGGGCACATTTTCTGAATGAAGATGGGCGCATTTTTGATAAGACTTTCTACGATGGCAATATCGCTGATGGGATTGTCAAGAGAGTAGATGTTCAGGATTGGAGAATAGACGCGGATTACGTCCTTAGCCTGCAGGCAACGTTCTAGAAAATTGTGAAGTACTTCTTAATTAAAGGCGTTGTGGACTTGATTGGAGATAGCCACTACTCCACCTATACTCGACAGACTGCTTTCTTTTGTCCTGTATTAAATGAATAAAAAGACAAAGACGCCTGACAACGCGCCAATACCTCACCGCCGAGCGCAAGGCATACCGAGTAACGCTATGCTATCTGGCGTTATTGTTTCTCGGTTGGGTCGGCACCATCGACTGGCGCGCCGGTGCCGGATGAGCCTGCGAATAGACGGCGTCCGTCGGGAAACGTCACATCGCGACCATTCGCCCGATTGGAGCCATCTATGGCCTGGTAGCCCTCTACTATCAGCTCGACGCCAGGTATTACCGAGTCTCTACTCCAACCTCTTCGAACCAGGGCACCCGGAGGTCCCGCTTCAATCATCCAGGTTACTGAATTGCCACTCTCGTCGGTGACCGCGAGATGCAGCCAGGCGTGGGGATTAATCCATTCCATTCTGACAACCGTGCCCCGCAGATTGACTGGTCTTTTGGAATCAAACTCGCCGGAAAAAGCATGATGGGCCAGGGTTGTTGTTGTGGCTAATAGGAGCGCCGCCGCGGCTCCGATTACACCGACAATTACCCGATTTCGGCTGGAATTCAAAAAGTTTCGCATAGGATTCTCCTCATGAGCAATCGTACTATTTTATTGACCATTCTGTTAGACAACAGCTACTGATCGTTAGCGGCTGCCGCAGCCTCCCTCGCATCGATTGCGCGGGCGGCACTTAAGGTATTTGTCATGCCGTAATTTCCTTCGTGGCAAGCATATTCCACGAGCTCATACTGACTATCGTCTCTTACGAAGGTGAACATCCCGGTCCAGGGTTGGGCCCATACGGTGGGATCTTCAACAGTAAATTGATATTGCAGGGAATTGGGACCAGTGCGGGTAAAGCGTTGCGTTAATTGCATGTTTTCACTGGAACCCTGGTAAGAAGTCCGGCCATTTAAATTTCTCACTTCTACCACCAGCGTATCGCCTTCCCAATGGCCGTGAGAATCTCCCAACCATTGTTTAAGGTTCTCTCCAAAGCCTTCTCGAGGCTCGGTTGAGATGATCCGGGTTTCATGAATCATTTCCTTCTGGATCGCAACATTGCCCGGGCTCTGCACAATCTGCAGGCCATTGTTATAGATCCCCGGCATCATCATGCCAACTGGCCCACGGGTAATGCAGCGTACGGAAGTTCCCAGATCCTCCGGCCCTTCAGCCCTCTCCGGGGGCCGCCGGGGAGCTAGGTTGGCTACCGCTTGTCGATACTCGGTCGTAGTCGCGGGAAGCCGCCCATCAGGTGGATCAATCACCATCGCCACCTGGGTGGAAGGGGCTGACTTAACATAACCCAGGGTAGTATCGCGCCATTCACGGTCATAGCCCCAAATGCTGTTCAAGGTGCCCCGCTCCCGTCTCGCCGCTGCCTCCTGAGCCGTCAATGTCTCGGTACCGGCAACATCTCGGGGACGTTGCATAGGGATACCATGGGCTGCATCGCCGGTCCAGATTCCTTGCAGATCAGGTTCACCCCAGGGGGTTTTCGGTGGTACATAAAGTTCTGTGGCTAAGTCCGCATCGGCAACGATGACTTGCTCGACGATCCCAGCCCAGCCGGGTTCAACAAGGGCGATCGTGACTCCGTCTGGCCCCTGAATAAAAGCTTGCTTGGCGGATGTACGGGCATTTTCAGGAACCATGGGTTGCTGCCGGAACTCCACTTGCTGTTGGTTCATCTGTTCTGCTGCCTGGTCAAGATCGGCAACCTCAAAACCAATATGATCGATTGCACGACCCTGAGTCAGTCCGGGGCGGCCATCTGTGTAGGCACTTACAAGTAGCCAGATATCATCGAATTGTAGCCCGTTAAGCATCCCTTTAAGGCGTGCAGGTGTACCGCCGAGTACTTGGCCATACCATTGCAGTGCAACCTCCGGCTCCACAGAATTCAGATGGATATGGTGAAATCCAAGTGTGTCGGTATCCTCGACCAGCTCGATTTTGGTTCCCCAGGGATCGAAGATAAAAGCAATCTTGAACAAACCGGGAACGTCACGAACCAGCGCACCGTCCTCGAATCTTTGCAGCCTCACTCCAGAACCGCGCACACCGACGTTCTCGAGCTCGGTCATCTTGGCCGTCAAATCTACGACGGAAAAACCGATGTGGTCGACACCGGTGCCTTGAGAGCCACCCAGGGTTGAACCCTCAACGAAGGCAATTTCGGTAGTGCCACACAGAACCGCATCATTGCGCCCCGCAATAGCATCACATGCCATGTGTTCTTCGTACCACCGCACCGCTTCGGAGGCATTATTAAGGGCTATATGGATATGATGCGGAGTTGCCGCAAAAATAATTGCTGGTAAAGCAATAAGGCTAACAACCGCAAAAACGGCGACACCCATCTTCCGGCTTGTTTTGGAACTTGTTATACGATAATTCATAATGCGAACCTCCAATAAGTGGGGCTGAGGTTATTCAGAGCTATGGCTTATTCGCTCGTCTTCTTGCGTAAATGACCGTAGAGTATCTCCTCGGAAAACTCTACACATTTGTACTCAATGACCCGGGCGTCTGCTTCCAAGCGCCGATACAGCGGCATGCTTATCTGCCAGAGTCGGGTAAATACCGTCGGGTCTTCTAGAGTTGCTTCGTACAGCATGGCATCAGGACCAATCGGCGTATAGCGTTCGGTGACCTTTAAGGCACTGCTGGCAAAATTACCGGCACGATCGAACCAGGCCTGGCCATTAAATCCTTGAGCATCCACCACCAGAGTATCACCTTCCCATATGCCATGGGATCGACCCATCCAGGTATCCAGTGGTGCTGGTTCTGGATTCTCCTTATCCATATGGATAGTACGATTCGCTTCCGCATAACCGTATACGATCATGATCTTGTTAGTGCCTTGCAGTATTTGAAATGGATAGGGTAAATAGGTGGCCCGGGGTACTCCTGGCAGGTAGCACTTGGCTTCCGGGTCCTCGCCTTGTCGGTTGTCCCAGTTCGCCTGCTTCTGCTCCAGCGCCCAGGCCTGGTAAGGAATCTCATTGCCCACTACGACGCCCTGACCAGGAGGAACAGCACCCAGCGCGCCGAGCTCAGGCAATCCCGCGCTCGCCTGATGGTCTTGCAGATCCCAATGGGCAGTACCAATCGCCTGCCAGACCCCATTTATATCAGGATTGCCATCCCAGGCCCTTGGCGCTGTATAGGTGTCGGTAGTTTGCGCTAGCGCCGAGCTTGCAGTCAACAGGACAGCGACCAGACCTAGCACTGACGCGATTGTTGCTTGTTTGAATCGGGTTACCATTATTGGGCTCCCTCATTATTCTGAATACTTAATTAGTTAGTAATTTTGTATCTCCCGGGAATTCTCGCAGTGTGCGGAACAGTGGTCAAGCTGTAACTGTATGCTGCAACCACATTTTCGTACCACTCGTCGAAAAAAGACGGCTCCTCAGATCGAGTTGTTTGGAGATTCTTGATTCCCTATTCATCTCTTTTGATGCTTGCTGCCAAGGTCGTTCCTGCGCATCTGACCGTCAAGGATGACGGAAATGCAGGTTTTGCAGGATCAAAAAATCCGCCATGCGCTCGCGACATTCGTGCATCCCTGCACAGCAGAAGGTGGCGGAGTAACGAGTGGCCCGATTTCAGGATTCGCCCATCAATGATAGTTTAGAGTCTGCTCGACAGAGTAGGATTGTGTATTTTTCGTTTTAACTTGGCTGAAAATTAGCTAAATCATGCGTGATCTATAGCGGGGATGGGATAGAGCGGCTCGTGCGAGGCACCCTTTGTTTTACTTATAAGGTCAACTTGATCTATGTCAATAAAAGTGAAGTTTAAGGACTTACACTTCCTCATTGTAAAAGCACAATTACACTAATGATAAATACTGCTTGATTCTAGATAGCTTGATTTTCAACAGGAGTGAACCATGAAAAAAATTATCGTAACAGGGTTGTTCTCGGGGATGGCTCTGGTGCCCGCACTTGCTGGCGCCCAAATAAGTGAGGACCCCACGTACTCAAATGAAGTAGCGAGGATTATG
>PBTO01000078.1 GCA_002726595.1 Gammaproteobacteria bacterium
CAGTTTTCGACAGGCGGACGCATGCCTTCAAAATGGCGCCTTGATTGCGAAACAGCCTGTAGGCCAGAGACCGTATGCAATTAATCAGAGGTGCCTTGGATAGAGCAATCAACTCACCTTGCAAAAAATCTAAACTCCCAGGAGTAAAACCCTCACTGCTCCAGAAATGCCAAAAGATGCTTCCACAAATCCCCTTATTAGCTGGAGCCCCAGAAAAAGGAAAATTGGCGAGATATCAAGACCACCCATGGGGGGAATAATTTTTCTTAATGGCGACATAACCGGTTCTGTTAATTGCCAGATGAGGCGAAGAATAGGATGCGGGTTGGTGCTTCCGGAAAACATCATGATCCATGACATGACTATAGATGCAATTATTGCGTAAAAATAGATGTTGATTATGAATAAAACTATTCCTGCCAGAGTGAGGGTTATGATAGTGCCAATTCCTGGTATTGAGCCACCATAGAGCAGGATTAACACACACAAAGCCGCAGCCTCTAACACAATCGCCAGTATCAATATTGGAATGTCGATTCCCTTGTAACCTGGAATGAAGGTACGAAAGATTTTCACCAGAGGATTGGTAATGCGTACCACTGCCTGGGAGAGTGGGTTATAGAAATCGGCTTGAGCAATTTGCAGGAGAAAGCGCAGCAGAACGGCAAACACGTAGAGGGTACCTAACGAGCTTACCAAAAAAGTTCCGGAATTAGTTATTGCTTCCATTTAGTTCTCTCCAAATTCCTCTGCCAGCTCGATTGAACGAGATTGTGCATCAAGTAGTGCACTTTTAACCAGACCCCTGAAATCACCGGATTCAAAAGTAGCAATGGCCTTTTCTGTGGTGCCGCCGGGCGAGGTTACCCTTCTGCGTAAATCGGCAGTATCTTCATCGCCAGCCAGTGCTAAACTCGCAGCTCCCAATGCTGTTTGAATGGTTAGTTTGCGGGCTACATTCTGACTGAGTCCCATTTCTGCAGCCACAGATTGCATCGCTTCCATCAACAGGAAAAAATAGGCAGGACCACTACCGGACAGAGCCGTCACCGCATCAATGTCCTCTTCCCTGTCTACCCACACAGTTATGCCCACGGCAGAGAGTATCTGTTCAGCCAGTTTCCTTTGATCCGTTGTTACCTCCTGGTTTGCGAACAGGGCAGTTGCACCTTTTCCTACTAAGGCAGGTGTGTTTGGCATGCATCTGACAATGGCACTGCCGTTGTTTTTACCGGCGCCCAGCCAGGCTTGCAAATTTACCAGCGAAATTCCGGCAGCTATTGAAATCAGTAAACAGGGGCGGCTTTTAATTCCATTTTTAAGTCCCAGGCATACTTGTTTCATCACTTGAGGTTTAACCGCTAACAGAATGACATCGGCCGATCGAGCAATATCAGAAGAGGACGCTGAGCGGATTCCAGTAGAGCTGGTTATTTGTGACAGCTTTTCGCCGTCGATATCACATGCCCACAAATTGTCCGCGGCGACATCTTGCTTGAGTAATCCGTGGATCAGGCTACTGGCCATGTTGCCAGCCCCGATAAAGCCAATATTGCTGCTTTCCATTAGTCTCCCAGTGATCGCACACTTGCCAGGGATTCAAGAACAAGTCTCTGCTAATGCGGCTTGCTCTTATGCTCCCAGGGGGCTCTATTCTAGCGTATTTGATTGTGCTCTGAGTAATTTGTTTCCACAGCGAAGCGTTCTGATTATCATGCAAACTGGGTTACAGCACTAATTTGTGCGGGGGCCGAATATTGCAGTCCCAATTCTGACCATGCTTGAGCCCTCCGCGATTGCGGCTTCGAAGTCATTGCTCATGCCTATGGATAGCGTATCGAAACAGGCATAGTCGGGCGCCAGGCGATGAAACGCTGCGGCGAGGTCAGCAAAACTTGCTCTTTGCTGCTGTTTGTCGGACAGCGCCTCTGGGATGGCCATCAATCCACGAAGTTTAAGATGTGGCAGTGTTTCGACGACATCGCAAAGTGCAGTGGCCTGTTCAAGCGTTGTGCCGGACTTGGATTCTTCCCGGGAAAGATTTACCTGAACACAGATATTAAGCGGCGATTCATTGGGAAGTCTCTGCTCACTTAATCTATGGGCTATTTTCAACCGGTCTACACTGTGAATCCAGTGAAAGTGCTCGGCCAGGCCACGTGTCTTATTGGCCTGTATCGGACCAATAAAATGCCAAACCAGTTGTAAATCACTTAGTTGCTTCATCTTGACCTGAGCTTCCTGAAGGTAGTTTTCACCAAAATCAGTAATTCCGGCAGCAAAGGCTTCTCTTAGCTTGCCGGGATCCTGTTTTTTGCTAACAGCCAACAGCTTTACTGATTTTGCTGGACGCCCATACTGCTGTTCAAAATAACGGATTCGTTCACAAACCAAGACAATATTTTCTGCTATGCTAGGCACGTTTCAACCACTGAGAGACTCTGTCTTTACTGGGATATTGGTAAAAGGAAGGGTACTATAGGTGAGGATTTCCACAATGGCCAGCCCAGCAGCTGCCAGAAAATAAGATAACAGTATTCGTAAAGGAATCAACGATGGATATTACAGAATTATTGGGGTTTAGCGTGAAACAAGGCGCATCTGACCTGCATGTTACGGCAGGCATGCCTCCGCTTATTCGTGTAGATGGGGATATTCGTCGTATAAATATTCCTGAAATGGATCAGAAGGAAGTTCACGCGCTGGTTTATGAAATCATGAATGACAAGCAGCGTAAGGATTTTGAGGAATTTCTGGAAACAGATTTTTCATTTGAGGTGCCGAATCTGGCCCGTTTCCGGGTTAATGCATTTAATCAAAACCGTGGTGCTGCTGCGGTGATCAGAACTATTCCATCTAAAGTGCTGTCCATGGAGCAGCTGGGAATGGGTCAGATATTCAGAACTATTTCAGAAGTGCCCCGTGGTTTGGTTGCGGTAACAGGCCCTACCGGTTCAGGAAAGAGTACGACCCTGGCGGCCATGGTGGACTACGTCAATGACACCAGGTACGAGCATATCCTCACCATCGAAGACCCGATTGAATTTGTTCACCAGAGTAAAAAATGCCTGGTGAACCAGCGCGAAGTGCACCGGGATACCCACGGCTTTAACGAAGCGCTACGATCGGCGTTGCGGGAAGATCCTGATATCATCCTGGTGGGTGAGTTGCGGGACCTTGAGACTATTCGACTGGCATTAACGGCTGCCGAAACCGGCCACCTGGTGTTTGGCACTTTGCACACCACTTCAGCGGCAAAGACTATCGACAGAGTCATCGACGTATTTCCAGCGGCAGAGAAAGACATGGTTCGCTCCATGCTCTCAGAATCACTACAGGCAGTTATCTCCCAGACCCTGCTTAAGAAACCTGGCGGTGGACGGATTGCGGCGCATGAAATTATGATTGGTACGTCAGCTATTCGTAACCTGATCAGGGAGGATAAAGTTGCGCAGATGTATTCTGCTATTCAGACTGGAGCCTCGGTGGGAATGCAAACACTCGATCAATGCTTGAAAGAACTTGTGGCCAAAGGAATGGTGAGCAGAGAGGATGCAAAGCTAAAGGCCAAGATGCCAGAAAATTTTTGATTATGTTAGTTGCTGGCAGCGTGCAAATATCTAAGCTTGCCCTAGCTCTTTCTTAGCTCGGCGAACCAATTTTCAAGAATAATCTGAGCTGCCACATCATCTATGGCAGCTCCTTTTTTTGTGTCCCCATCTGTTATTGCAAGTTGATCCCTGGCTTGGACTGATGATAAACGCTCATCTATACCAAAACAGGGTTTATGGAAGCGGCCTTGCAGTCGATTACCAAATTTCCGTGCTCTTACCAGCATCTCACTCTCGCTGCCATCCATGTTATAGGGTAAGCCTATTAAAAAAGCATCTGGATTCCACTCCTGAATAAGCTTTTCGATCTGCTCCCAATCAGGTACGCCATCCTTCGCCTTGAGCACGCACACTGCGCAGGCAGTTCCGGAAAGACTTTGCCCAAAAGCGACCCCGATACGATTCGTTCCAAAGTCGAAGGCAAGTGCAGTTAGTGGCAAACTTCGATTTTCAGGGAAGGATTCAATGGCCATGGTTTGTTTGCAGCAAGATTCTAATTTCAGGAGTGACCTGCTTCCGGCGAGAGGTGGTGCAGTTTTATTCCCAGCAAGGCAGCTGCTCTGGCGGTTTTCTGATCATGTTCCTGTGAGAAAATTAGTTCGGAGTCCACCGGTGTTGTCAACCAGGCGTTATCACTGATTTCCTGTTCTAACTGCCCTGCCTCCCATCCGGCACACCCCAATGCAACCAGATAATTATCCGGCCCTGCACCGGTAGCGATATCCTGCAGTATGGACTTGGAAGTGCAAACACTGAGTGTGGGCGTAATACAAATCGAGGACTCCCAGGCTTGAGGTGAGTCATGAACAATAAAGCCTTTATCGCGTTCGACCGGTCCACCTGCCAGGACTTTCTGTTGCCGAAACAGTGTATTTGTATCCGGGCATACAATTTCCAGTTCGTCGAATATATCCGCGATGCTGGCTTGCAGCGGCTTGTTAATTACTATCCCCAGGGCACCTTCTTCATTGTGTTTCCACAAATAGGTTACGGTATTGGCAAAATAAGGGTCCGTCATTTGCGGCATGGCGATCAGAAACTGATCTTCGAGGAAATTGCTATTTTCAGCAGTGGTCATAAGCCTGAGCTCGCTAGTAGCTGGTCAATCCGGTTCTTTCATGGAAACGCCAGGTTCGAATTATCTCCAGAATATCGACTGTCTCTCTAAGTTCATCCGGAAACGGCTGGAAGGGCGCGGCCAGCTGCACTATCCCCAACGCCGCCTGATCCAGAATACTGTGGCCAGACGATTGCAATATTCGAATTTCCTCCACAACCCCGTCAGGCAGTATGGAGACCAGCAATCTTAAATTGCCGTACAACTGCTGTCGCCTGGCCGCATCCGGGTAATTAAGATTGCCAATCGCTTCTATCCGTTTTCGCCAGTTGTCCAAATAAAGCGCGTCCTGACTTTTCTTCGTTGAGGCCGATGAAATTGTATACTTCCTTGGACGTTTTGCATAAGCCTGCCTCTGCAAATCCAGCTGTGCCCGCAGACTTGCTATAGAAAGACTTAATTCATCTGAGCTGGATTGGACCGATTGAGTAGCGTCCTGTTCAGGCACATTTTGCTCTATCAATTGCCTTGTTTGTTCTTCATTACTGGCAGAGGTTACGACAGCAGCGTCCTGCACTTCAGCATCATTCTCCCGGTCTGGGATCTGGGGAATCGGTTGAACTTCTTCAATATCATCGTCATTGAAATCTGATTCAAACGGCGTGCTTGGGGCGGCTTTCTCATCAAGCGTTCCACTACCTGCCTGGTTTTCCTGCGCAAGAAAATCCGCATCGTCTGGCGCGATATCGCTTCGATACTGTGCAAGTGTGATCTCGATAGCAGATTCACTATTGATTTCTTCCAGATAGGTAAAACCAACACCGAGAATAACTATGGCGTGAAAACAAGCTGACAGGAACACAGTAAAGCCGAAACGTTCCCTGGAGAGGTCGTTGTCGGTAGCTGCCATGGGTTGTCCTCGTGTGTCACAGAGTTCAAACTACTTTAATTTTTACTTAAATGCCCCAGTATACAGTCCATCAGGTCGCCGGCAATATCTGTTTGTTGGGCACGATCTATTTCTCTTACACAGGTCGGGCTGGTGACGTTTATTTCGGTAAGATAGTCGCCAATAATATCCAAACCGACAAAAAGTAATCCCTTGCTTTTTGCAACAGGGCCGATTTGCTCACAAATCCAGCGGTCGCGAGCACTTAGTTCCTGTGCTACTCCGCTTCCACCTGCAGCCAGGTTGCCTCTAGTTTCACCCGACATTGGAATTCTGGCCAGGGCATAGGGCACAGGTTCACCATCTATCAAGAGGACACGCTTGTCGCCCTTCTCAATTTCAGGAATAAATTTTTGTGCCATAATCTGCTGTTCTCCATCGCAGGTCAGAGTCTCAATAATGACACTAAGATTCGGGTCATCATCCCGTGCTCGAAAGATGGAAGTACCTCCCATACCATCCAGAGGCTTAAATATTACATCCCGATGCGTATCATGAAATGACTTCAATTTATCTGCTGATGAACTAACCATTAAAGGCGGGCAGCACTGGGGGAACTGGGTCGCAAAAAGTTTTTCATTACAATCCCTTAAACTTTGGGGATTATTAACAACAAGCGTCCCATTCTGGTGGGCTTGATCTAACAGGTAGGTGGAATAAATGTAATTAGTATCGAATGGCGGGTCTTTGCGCATGAGAATTACATCAAGCTCGGTGAGTGCCATGTCTTCACTGTCGCCGTAGCTGAACCAATCGTCCATATTATCTTTAACAGACAGTGTCTTCATAATCGCTCTGCTCACACCCTGGTCCATGTACAAGTCTGCTTGCTGCATATAATAGAGTACCCAGCCCCTTTCCTGGGCTGCCAGCAGCATCGCCAGGGTGGTGTCTTTCTTAACTGCTATGGACTCGATAGGGTCCATTACCACACCGACCTTCACATTCATTTCTGGATTCCTGTACCTTCCAAGTGTTTCCCAATGTCAACACAACAGCCTTTTTACGGTCTCTATCCCGCCTGATACTGATCATATCTCACTTTATCGGCAGAATCGACGTGACCAAAATCAGATATCACGGTCCTGAATCCGCCCTCGGCATCTATCCACTCGTTTTTGGTATATACCAATATGCCGCTATAATACGGCGCTTTACTCAGTTATGGTGTTTGGAATTGAAATTACTTGGATTTGTCTGGGGTGTTGGGGGTATTTTGCTAATGCTCATGTTCGCTATTTATCGGCTTGCGCCAATGGTGTTCGCTTTGGAAAATGTGCCTATGGGTATTTTGCACTGGTTTGCATTGGTATTTTCTGTTGTCTACATGGCCTATGCCGAAGGGTATAAGGGGTTTCACCTCGGTTTTGCCCCGAGAGTAGTTGTCCGGGCCACCTATCTCAGATCGAATCCACGACTATTGCACATAATTCTGGCTCCCTTGTTTTGTATGGGGTACATCTACGCCACCAACAGAAGGAAACTGCTATCGTTCGGCCTGACCATCTTGATTATCTGCTTTATTATCATTGCCGGGTTACTACCCCAGCCCTGGCGCGGAATTCTGGATGCAGGTGTTGTTGTTGGACTGGGTATGGGAGTAGTCTCCATCCTCTACTTTCTGGTTTTAGCGGAGAATGAGCCAGCTCGAATCAGAACTTCAGCAGAAGTGCCCGAAAACACATAGCAATCAAACAGAGAGCAAGTGCTTTGAGCAACTCTTCAGACCAAAAATGCTGTGCAATAGTAGTTACCTATAATCCGGATATAACCGCATTACTGAAATTACTGGGACAGTTAAATAAGGAAACTGAATTCATTGTCATTGACAATGCATCAGAAGGTCTCGATAAGCTGTGCGAGTCTATCGTAGTCTATGAGCGCTGCAAAAATTTGCTACGCCTGTCTAAAAATGAAGGTCTGGCGAAGGCAATTAATATTGGTATTGACTGGGCAATCGCAAATGATTGTGACTATGTATTCCTGTTTGATCAGGACAGTGGCCTGTGTGATCTGTTTGTAGACAGGATGATAGAGGCCTATGAGCGAGCCGAAGAAATAGGTTCCAACCGGGTCGCCGCCCTGGGACCCAGAGTAATAAATCCGCAGTCGATGCGTCAGACTCCATTCAAATTATTCAATCGCATTATGCTTAGAACAGACCGATACTTTGCCGGCAGCAAGTCGCATTTTATGGCAGATTTCCTGATCACTTCCGGAACAATGCTGTCTTTGAAATATATTGCAGAAATTGGTGGAATGAAAGAATCATATTTCATCGATAATGTGGATTTGGAATGGTGCTTTCGGGCGAAATCAAAAGGTTTTGATTTGGTGGGGACAGACGAGGCAGTATTATACCATGCCATTGGCGAAAGAAGCATAAGTCCATTAGTCAGGGCTGGCATTATGGCGCAACATAATCCATCTCGAACTTATTACTCCAGTCGTAACAGAACCCATCTTTATCGCGCTGCTTATGCCCCGCTCGGTTGGGTGCTTAGAGATATTGTGCGTTTCACCATGAAAGCAAGCTGGTTATTTATTGCCTCAGGTGAGCGTAAACAGTACTGGCAAAATATTAGCTCGGGTATTCGTGATGCCAGGTCACTGAGTTAATTATCGATGGATAAGACGCCGAAAGTAGCTATCTTGCTGTCCACCTATAACGGAGAAAAATATTTATCACAACAGCTTGATTCGATTCTCAGTCAGTCATATAAGAACTTTATTATCGTAGTAAGAGATGACGGCTCCAGCGATTCATCGATGCAGCAATTGGCCCGCTATCAAGCTCGTCATCCAGCCAGTTTTCATGTGCTTGACACGCCAAGTGAAAATCTGGGTGCCAGTGCAAGTTTTACCTGCCTCATAAAATATGTGCTTGATAATAAAGACCGGCTCGAACTGGAAAGAGCCTACATGATGTTCTGTGATCAGGATGATATTTGGATTGAGAAAAAAATTGCAGTCGAAATGGAGCAAATGCTCAAGCGCGAGAAAGTGCGCGGTGATATTCCGATATTGATTCATAGCGACTTGAGTGTGGTTTCAGAGGCTGGCGAAGAAATTGCGCAGTCTTTTATTGAATATCAGGGATTAGTAATTCATCGAAACAAATTTCCCCAGCTTGTGCTTTGCAACCTGGTTACCGGATGTACCGCCATGCTTAACGAAGCGCTGGCCGTAAGATCTTTACCAATGGATGAGAAAACCATCATGCACGACTGGTGGGTGGCGCTGGTGGCCTCGGCATTTGGTGAAATAGTTTTCTTGAGTGAGCCCCTGGTCAAATATCGGCAACACGATAGCAACGTGATTGGAGCGAGGGAATACGTCAAGCCAAAACCACTGGGAGATTCGTTGATTAAAAAGTTATTTGGTCGCTCTCCAGATCCGCATCTTCATGAAGTTGCCATTCAGGCCGATGCTTTTTCCGGTGTGTACAGTCAGGATCTGCTTGCAAGCCAGAAACAAGCCCTGGCGTTGGTAGGACACCTGAAAACGCAAAACGCACTGCTACAGAATGTATTGTGCCGGTTAGTGAGGTTGGCATTGTCGTTAAAATGACAGGATCAGAGGTGCCCTAGACGCTCTGGTTTGCAGACGTTATGAAGAACTGATCAGGTAGCGCTTTGGTTTGACAACGCAAATTCTTTATTCAACACGGCGCCGATAACTCTGCCGATGAAGTCCAGAAACAGGGTATCCAGGTTGATATTGAAATAACCTTCGGTCTGATTGCCAAAGGCGAGCAGCGCCATTACTTCGCTATTGTTGGTCGCCGGGCAAAGTGCCGTTGAACGAATAGAAGCACTGTTTAACGGGAACAGATAGCCAAGTTGCTTCTCAGTTAATTCGCCGCAGTGAGTTCGCTTGAGTCTGAAAACGTCATTGAATTTCAGTTTTAATTTATCGTGTGATTCAGTACGAATAGAGCCTGATACGTGCAACTGGTCATTTTCTACAAAGATAATCTCGCAGGCGTCAATATTGGGATGATTGCTCAACTGGTCTTGCGTAACGTTTGCTATCTCAGTCATATCTTTGGCTCTTAGCAAGGCCAGTACCAGATTGCGAGTGGTATCGAATAACTGATCATTATTACGGGCATTTTCCAACAAATTATTTAGTTTTTGCCTGGCTTCGATGCCCCTATCTCGCAGGATTGTAACCTGTCGTTCTAATAGTGAGATGGCTTTTCCGCTTTCATGTGGTAATGAGAGGTCAGCCAGCAGATCCCCCTGACTAATAAAAAAGTCAGGATGCTGACGCAAGTACTCAACAACATCTTCAGTACTGATTTTCTGGGCGTCAACCTGTTCTGCCGTCGAAGCATCATTGCTCATAACTGAATCGTCCCCTCATAGACAGTGCTCACAGGGCCGGTCATAAACACCGGTGAACTACCCTGTTGCCAACTTATGTTAAGTTTCCCGCCCAACAACTCTACCGTGACGGTATCATCTAACAGTCCTCTTAGGCAACCAGCAACTACGGCAGCACAAGCACCGGTACCGCAGGCCAGAGTCTCTTCTGCACCGCGCTCATAGACTCTCAATTTGATGCTGCTACGATCGAGCACCTGCATGAATCCAACATTCACCCCCTCGGGGAAATCCGGGTGCTTTCCCAGAGCGACGCCTACATTGCAAACATCGGCAGCCGTAACGTCTTCCACCACGATGACAGCGTGGGGATTACCCACTGACAATGCGCTGAATTCAATCTCCAGCTCTTCATCATTGACTTGAATGACTCTGGAGTAAGTCGCCTTCTGTTCATCGCTAAAGAATGGGATCGCCGCCGGTGAAAAAGCGGGCTCGGCCATGTTCACGGTAACCTGGCCATCTTCTTCCCGAATTATTTGTAACACGCGATTAACAGTTTTAACTGTAATTGGATTCTTTTGCGTTAAGCCCTTCTCTACAACGAATTGGGCAAAACAGCGTGCGCCATTGCCACAGTGCTCAACTTCGGTGCCGTCGGCATTGAAGATACGGTAGTCAAAATCCACACCGGGCTTGCTGGGGGGTTTGATTTGCAATAACTGATCAAAACCCACGCCATATCTGCGGTCAGCTAATTGGCGTATTTGCTCTCTGTTCAGATTAATCTCGTTCGTAACGAGATCCAGCACCATGAAATCGTTGCCTAATCCTTGCATTTTTGTAAATGAAAATCGCATATTTGATCAGAGGCTCCTTAAGTCATTATAGTGATAACTGTTGAAATTCTGAATTTTTTGTCTATTCAGGAAGACAGGTCTCAAGTTTAATCTGATCTTCGAGGGTTTCCCTTCTGCGTACTAGATGAACAGTCTCTCCATCAACCATAATTTCGGTGGCTCTATTGCGAGAGTTGTAATTCGAACTCATGGCAAAGCCATAGGCACCCGCAGTGCGAACGGCTAGCAAATCACCTTGCTCGATGCAGAGGGGCCGTTCCTTGCCCAGAAAATCACCGGACTCACACACCGGACCTACCACATCATAAACACGTGATTTGCCTTCCCTTGATAGAACCGGAATGATTTCCTGCCAGGCGCCATAAAGAGCAGGACGCAATAAATCATTCATGGCACCGTCGATTATGGCAAAGTTCTTGTGCTCGGTGCATTTAATGTATTCTACTGCAGTTACAAAAATTCCGGCATTTGCGGCAATGGAGCGACCAGGCTCCATTAACAGTTTTAGCCCGCGGTTTGCAATTTTTTCACTAATAGCGGCCGCCAAATCTTTAGGTTGAGGAGGGCTTTCCTGATTGTAATTCACGCCGAGCCCTCCTCCCATATCCAGGTGGTTCAATTGAATTCCAATTACGGAGAGTTGATCTACCATTTCCAGCAAGCGGTCTACAGTATCCAGATACGGGGCAAGTTCAGTAAGCTGAGACCCGATATGACAGTCGATACCGATAATCTTCAAATTGGGCATGTTTGCGGCTTTCTGGTAAACCTCAATTGCTCTTTCACTGGCAATGCCAAATTTGTTCTCTTTCAGCCCGGTTGAAATATAGGGGTGGGTTTGTGCATCGACATCCGGATTAACACGCAGCGAGATTGGTGCTTGCTTACCAAGTCTGGCTGCAATCTCGTTGATACGATCGAGTTCCGCCATCGATTCCACATTAAAACAATGGATACCGACCGATAAGGCCTTCTCAATTTCAACTACGGTCTTGCCTAATCCTGAAAAAATGATTTTGTCAGGACTCCCACCAGCCATGAGAACTCGTTCCAGCTCCCCGCCTGATACGATGTCGAAGCCGGCTCCGAGACGGGCAAGCACGTTAATAACTGCGAGATTGGAATTGGCTTTCACTGCATAGCAAACACAGGCTGATTATGTCGCTATCGGGCACAGCGGGCAATGT
>PBTO01000079.1 GCA_002726595.1 Gammaproteobacteria bacterium
CACGATCTTGCGTCATGGGAAGTATGAGACGGGGCCAGGATTCAGTTCGGGAATTAATTCCTGGATTTTGCAAATAAATTAGATGGGAAAGCTCGGCGGCGACTACCACATCGAGGAAGCCATCCTGGTTCAGATCAGCGAGAGCGGCATCTTCCGGGGCCGGGGCGTCCTCACCTTCGGCGATTGTTATGTTAAACCATCTATCAGGATTGTCGGAGGCGAATGCAATGCGAACATGTCCAGCTGGTGGAGGAACAAAATCGGGATCCGGTAGGTCAGAGGCATACTCTGTATCTGATTCATGAACGGAAACGATGTCTTCGTAACCATCTCCGTCTATATCGCCCATTACCAGTCCATCGCTGCCACTTATGGCGGTTCCACTGACATCGGGACCATCGATGATGTGTTCGCGCCAACTGATATAACGCCCGTCCTCAGATTGTGCGGATGTTGCGGCATCACCCACAGTGACTTGCGCATGTGTGGTCTGCATCGATAGCAGCATACAACAACCGACTAAACCAATCTTATCTTTCATGACATCCTCGCAAAACACGTTGTTATTTAGCACGTTATCGCTAAATTGCAGTAAGGCCACAGGTTAATGAGTCGTTGCAGAAATGTCCATAAAATTTGCTGCTTTGAGAACTGGGCACTATACACTCAATTGTGCAGAAGCTACCATTGCACCAACTTTAAATTGGGTGTGGGTTAGTAGTGAAAGAAGCCAAGGCAATTTTGTTAAAGGTCAAGAATCCAGTTATTAAGATGCTGGAGGACCTGCTTACCGTGGCATTGGAAGATGCGGTGGTGATGATTGCCAATCAAAGAGATGCAGTACCCGTGGGCTCGCCAGATTTGCGCGATGAAAAGGAGAAGATTTCTCAACGCTTTGTAGAAAACATAGCCGAAAATCTTGATGAATTACTGGGAGAATCAAGCAAGGATTTAAATATCCTGAACTACGGTAGTCTCAGTTTGGTAGATGAAGACGATTTAGAGGCCATAATTGCGATGGAAGGCATGGTGGCACATGCGCGAAACTGTGACATCCAGGAATATATCGGCTTCACCACGCGACTCGATTCGATGTTTTTCGGTACTCGAATCGATGAGTCGAATAATCCCATGGACCCTGAGAAAATCGGTGATGCATTTCAGGAAGCAATGCGCCNGGTTGAATTGACCGCGAAAAATTTACTGATAGTTTTTCGTAAATTTAATGCACGTGTTTTTCATGGCCTGGAAAACGTACTGGCTAAAGCCAATGCCATTCTGATTGAGCATGGAGTGATTCCAAGTCTCGACATTGCCGCCCGGGATAAGGCGGCACAAAAAAACAAGCGCTCGCTGCCAAGAAAGAAAACTGACACCGAAGAACAGACATTTTCTGAAAACGCCGAACCGGCACCAGTGCATTCCACGCAGACTCCAGAATTGTTTTCCCTGATGCAAAATTTACTGCATGGAGCNGGCACTACCCCGACGACCAATCAGCAGGCAGTCGGACTGTCTCCATCGATGGTGCCAGTGAACCAGATAGGCATGATGGCAAATCAGCAGATGGCGCCGGTTGGATTGCAGCCAGGCATGCTTGTAGGTGGGCAACAGGTGCAGATGGTTATGCCAAACCAGTTGATGGAAATGTTAACAGAGGTTCAGGGTAAGCTATTAACGCAAGGTTCGGCTCTGCCTGACAGCGAAACGCCTGCTAATCTTTCGATCATTCAATCGTTGGGAGAAAATCTGGAAAAAAACTCCGCAGACGGTGCTGTGCGTGCAATCGATTCACAATCATCCGATGTAATAAACCTGGTGGCTCTGCTTTATGATGCGATCTGGCAAGATGACACGGTGGCCATACCTATTAAGGAGTTAATCGGTAGAACACAGATATCTGTAATGAAAGTAGCTTTAACCGATGCGACTTTTTTTAACGAGGAAAAGCATCCAGCACGAATGTTCTTGAATGAGTTTGCAGCTGCCGGTCTTTCCTGGACCAAGGTTGAAAAACTGGATAAAGATCCAATGTATTGCAAGATGCAGGAATTGGTTAGCCGATTGGTGAGCGAATTCTCCGGCGAGATGAAGTTGTTTGAAGAGTTGCTACAGGAGTTTGCCGAATTCAAACAACATCAGATGGATGAAGATGATGAAAGGGAAAAGCGAATACTGGAGGCAAACGAAAGACAGGAAAGAATTGAAGATATCTAATTATACGCCAGGCAGAAAATCGAGGAACGTATATTGGAAGAGGATATTCATCCTGTTGTAGATAAAATTCTGACTACCCACTTCCTCGACTTTTTAGTTAAGTTAGTGCTACGTGAGGGCCCGGCAGGGAAAAGCTGGAAATCAGTAATCAATACGATAGATGTGTTGCTCTGGACCGTGCAACCGAATAAACAGCAGGGCGATCTGGAAAGGTTTGATAAAGTTAATCCAAGATTATTGTCCAATCTGAAAAAGATCCTGGGCATTGCAGAGGTTAGTACAGAAGAGATTGAGACACTGATGGCAGCTTTGGAAAAAGTGCAGAAGGAAAGCTATAGCGAAGAACATGCAGACGTATCCTCATCAACAGAGCCTGCTGACAGTGCTGAGCGACTGCAGGCTGATACCGAAAAAGAAAGCGCAGCAAAGGCAGCGGAAGAGTTTGAAGGTCTTCCTGAAGATGATCCGCACCTGCAAGAAGTCGATAGCTTTCCAATTGGTATCTGGTTGGCCTTTGTCGGGGAACAGGATCAATCTATTCGTTGCACACTCGCTGCAAAAATCGAAACAATTGACAAGTTTATATTCGTCAATCAAAAAGGTGTCAAGGTCGTCGAAAAAACTCGCATGGGACTGGCTCGAGAACTGAAAGCGGGTACGGTGGCTATAATCAGCGAGTCGCCCCTGTTTGAGCGTGCGATGGAGACAGTGATTGGGAAACTCAGGGATACCAATACTGCTGCCAGCTAAACGTAAACTCGAAGTCGCTTCCCCACTGAATTAAAACGGTCTTAAACCACCAGATGAACCACCGGGAGTGGTCTGATAACGGAGAAAATAATGAAAGTTGCCTTTATAGGTCTGGGAGTCATGGGTTATCCGATGGCGGGTCATTTAAAAACCGCTGGCTTCGATGTCTGTGTTTATAACCGCACTGCGGAGAAGGCAGAAAAGTGGTGTCAAGAGTATGGAGGAGAGAGTGCGGCCACTNCTGCACAGGCTGTGGCAGGTTGCGAGATAGCAATGACCTGCGTCGGTAACGATGATGATGTCAGGCAGGTTATTTTGGGGGATGATGGTGTCTTATCTGCGCTGGACCCGGGAGCAATTCTGATAGATCACACCACTGCTTCTGCAACCCTGGCACGAGAATTATCCGCAATAGCTGCCGGCAAGGGCCAACATTTTCTGGATGCTCCGGTTTCAGGTGGACAGGCAGGCGCGGAGAATGGGGCACTCACTATAATGGTCGGTGGGGAAGAGGGTATCTATCAACGGGCTAAACCTGTCATCGATGTCTATTCCAAATTCAGCAAATTATTGGGTCCTGCCGGTTCCGGACAATTGGCCAAGATGGTAAACCAGATTTGCATTGCCGGTGTAGTACAGGGATTGGCAGAAGGGCTGAATTTTGCAATGAAAGCAGGGCTGGACGGAGAGGCACTGATTGAGACGATCTCCAAGGGCGCTGCTGGTTCCTGGCAAATGGATAACCGTCATACCACTATGTTAAAAGGTGAGTACGAATTCGGATTTGCAGTTGACTGGATGCGTAAGGATTTAGGTATTGCGTTTGCCGAGGCGCAGAGTAATGGCGCAGAGTTGCCCGTTGCAAAACTGGTCGATGGTTTCTACGAAGAGGTTCAGCAGATGGGCGGCTCGCGCTGGGATACTTCCAGTCTTCTGGCCAGATATGCAAACTGAGTCTGACGAATGCCCAATCTAGGCTATCTTCTGTCGACCAAATGGATCGTGAAAATATTTGCTCGTCTAATCAGAATAGGCTGGATGATTCTGGATGATGGAGAGTAACTCAGCCGGGCTCATATAGGCACCGCCTCCACCCTCAGCAGTGCTGAGCTGGCTTGAATTACTGGAGAAACTGCCTCTGACAAAACTGGCATGATCGAATCTCTGCCAGCCAAGACCGTAATCCACCAGTCGTCTATCCGTTTTGCGTTCAAACTGAATTCTGCAATTATTAAGCTGGCAGATCGCGTCCGCAGCAATGCCGAAGAATGAACGGTCAAGATAGTAAACAGTATGGGCGAGTTCGTGACCGATGATGCCTACCTGGGCATTGAACGGTTGGTTCTTTAATAACAGTGCACCCCGTCCACCTTCCCGCTCCGTATCTATGATCACTTTGTAGGTCCGGTTACGAGCCGAGTTCAACATGCTGGCTAAATAGGGTCTCGAAGATATGGGTATGCCCACATCACCCAGAACAAACTGAATCTTTACTTCCTTCAGGGCCGGATAATGGCTCAGCGCCAGCAGGGCCTGTAGTTCGTAGCCCTCTGGCAGTTGCTTGTTCTGACCGTATTCGGTGAGTAGCTCCGGGAAATTGGCGCGCTGTTCGGCTTCCACGTACTCCCGCACAACCCGGATATTGCGGTCAGTGGCCTCTGCGGCCAGGCAGAATTCAATCCAGCCGGTCAGAAGGCACAAAATAGCGGCTGATTTCAGGACATTGGTTGCGGGACTATTCATACCCCGGATTCTATTTTTCGCATGGGAAAAAGGCAAGTAGTGGGATTCTTGCCAGCTACTACTGCCAGAGTACTGGTCGATACGATTAAAGATCGAAAGTGTGCTGTAGTTCACCTTTTGACACCGCAATTCATGGGCTAAATACGGATCAGGTCAAGTTTTATAGGTTTTATACCGCTTAGAATAGATTGCTATGACTATCGAAAGACGAAAATATCCCAGAGTGATTGCCCATGGTGAGGTCAGTATTCTGCTTGCCGGCGAGGTGCACAATGGCGCACTAATGAATGTAGCGCCACCTGGCATTCAGCTCGAGTGTCAGCACAGCGCAGTCGAGCATCTTGGCAGCCTCAAATCCAGCTCGGGTCAATATCCAGATTTTGAGTTTGAATTTAAGCTACCCGCTTCTGCTCGATCGGCCAAAACAATCAGAGCAATTTGCACGGTGTCCTATTGTCGTCGGCAACGACAGGACAGCTACCATCTCGGATTGAGCTTCGTTGTGCTGGATAAACAAGCTGAACAGACAGTGGATGCTTATATTAATAAATCAGCTGCATAGGCCGATAATTAACAACAAGGCATCGCTTAACGATTTTCATTCCTGCCAATATCCATTATGATCTTACTATGAAATTCGTAGTCTCCTTTTTCCTGGCAATCACCGTAAGTTTCTCACTGCATGCCCAGCAGCAATCTTTTCAGGATTGGCTGGAGGAACTGCGAGAGGAAGCCCGTTCACTTGGCATAGGTGACTCGACCCTGGCCGCGCTGGCATCACTCCTGCCGGTAGAACGGGTTCTGGAACTGGACAAGAGTCAGCCTGAATTTGTGCAGACTTTTACCCGCTACACAAATCTTCGAATCACACCCGGTCAAATTAGTCGAGGCCAGAATTTGCTGCTTGAGCACGGTGCTTTACTAAACCAGGTAAGGGCTGAATACGGAGTGCAACCGCATTACCTGGTGTCGTTTTGGGCACTGGAGAGCAATTACGGCCGTGCCACTGGCGGCTTCTCCGTTTTACAAGCCCTGGCGACGCTTGCTTATGATCCACGCAGAGCAGATTTTTTTCGCAACGAGCTGCTGACCGCACTAAAGATTATCGATGGTGGGCATATCTCGGCCAATGCCATGAGCGGATCGTGGGCAGGGGCGATGGGGCAGCTACAGTTTATGCCGTCCACGTTTGATCGCTATGCCATCGATGGTGACAGTGATGGGAAAATAGATATCTGGAACAGTCTGCCTGATATATTCGCCTCGGCAGCCAACTTCCTTTCTCAATCTGGCTGGAGGGGAGACGAGCGCTGGGGACGTGAGGTGCTCCTGCCGGTTGGTTTTGATTTCACTCTCTCCGGAACCGGTGTCAGAAAAACCGTCAACGAATGGAGTGATTTGGGGATAAGGCAGGTGTCAGGCAGCATCTTACCTACAGCCGATATGCTCGGCTCGATCGTTTTGCCTGCCGGGGCTAGCGGTCCGGTATTTCTGGTATACAGCAACTACCGGACCACGATGGTGTGGAATCGCTCCACCTTTTATGCGCTCTCGGTTGGTCACCTGGCCGACCGGCTAACCGGTGGCTCTCAGATTCAACACATGCCATTGGACGAGAGGGCACTAAGAAGAGAAGAGGTACTGGAGTTACAACAACTTCTTAATGAAGAAGGGTTCGATGCGGGATCGGTTGACGGTATTCTGGGTTCCCAAACCCGGACTGCTATACGTGGCTTTCAGGCGGGGCGCGACATGCCAACCGATGGCTATGCTTCCTATGCCTTATTGGAATTATTGCGCGCAGGATTGAATTGATCCGCAGCCTGGTTTATCCTCCCGGCTCTTCGCTGTCCTCAGCGATCAAATAGACCCTTTAAAAGCTGACAAATCGATGACGATTGTTTCGGACACCCAGGTTCATGCACTACAACGCTATCGCTCGATGGCCTTGATAACTCTCATCGCAGTGTATTTCCTGATCCTGGTTGGTGCCAGCGTACGAGCGTCCGGCGCCGGTATGGGTTGCCCGGACTGGCCTACCTGTTTTGGGCAGTGGATTCCACCCACCAGCGAAGCACAGCTGCCCTCAAATTATCAGGAAATCTATGCTGATTTAGGTTATGCCGATACCCGGTTCAATGTGGTGAAAACCTGGACTGAATATATGAACAGGCTCACCGGCGTGACGATCGGTTTTCTGATCCTTTTAACGGCAATTTTTTCCTGGTCCTGCCGCAAGCATGATCGCTCTATATTCATCGCTTCTGTTACGGCGTTTTTCATGGTTGGTTTTGAAGGCTGGTTAGGGGCACAGGTTGTGGGATCCAATTTGCAACCCGGCATGATTACCTTGCATATGCTGGTGGCATTGGCACTTGTTGGTGCTCTGCTATTTGGTCTGGCCCAGTCGCGAAAAGGAATAATGGCAGCGCAACCAATAGAGCAGATCGATCCACGTTTTGAGAAGTGCTTGTATATAGTGTTGGCTTTGACTGTGGTGCAGGTAGCCATGGGAACGCAGGTCAGGGAGATGACTGATTTTATTGCCCGAGCCCAGGGCGAGGAAGTCCGCTCAAGCTGGATCGAAGCCATGCCGTGGTTTTTCTATATGCACAGAAGTTTTTCGGCTGTAGTTTTATTTGCTAATCTCTGGTTGGCCCGACTGTTGATCTTATCAATCGGTTGGCAGCACACCCTGACTCGATTTACTCTGGCCATGATTGGAGTGATCGGCTTGTCAGTGGCGTCAGGTGCAACACTGGGCCATTTAGGTATGCCAGCATTCGTGCAGCCGACACATTTATTAGCTGCTTCGTTATTATTCGGTTTGCAGTTCCTGATCTGGATGGGCTACCGCCATTCCCGAGGCAAGCCGATGCATTCACCGGATGCTCAGGGCGCATTAAACTAAAAACCCTGGCCACCTAGGTTATCTGGACCAGCGGCGGTGGCGCCCCTATTCTTCAAACTCCCACCTGGATAATCTCTCCCTATCACCAGCAGGCATATCTCCAAACACCAGATCCCGATACTCTTCTTCCCCATCCACAAATAACTTCAACCACGCCACACCCATGCTGCCTACCAGATCATGTACATCGATATTGGGTGCCAGGCGATCTCCGCCGGTTGCTGTATTTGCGATAAAGTGATTCCCACCCCTTATCTCCAG
The DNA here is from genome assembly GCA_002726595.1 of Gammaproteobacteria bacterium. Taxonomy (GTDB): domain Bacteria; phylum Pseudomonadota; class Gammaproteobacteria; order Pseudomonadales; family Pseudohongiellaceae; genus UBA9145. The sequence goes on from PBTO01000079.1 coordinate 7,883, forward strand.
ATACATCCTGGGGTTGCTCGCCGAAAGAGACTGATAGTGGGGCCAGGCATGGTCATTTACTGGGGCGACGCGATCAATCTCACCTGCGATAATCAGTGTAGGAACGGTCACATCACTGAAATCTCCATCGGGCTGCCAGGGCGTGAAGGGGATTGCTGCCTTTAATTCACTACTGTGTGTGTTAGCAGCGAGCAGCGTTCCGCCTCCCCCCATGGAATGACCCATGATCGCCATCCGATTAGTGTCGATTTTCCCTCGCAGAGGACTACCTTCCCGTTCACTCTCACCACTCAGTACCCTTAGCGCTGCCATCAATGCTTCCGCCCTTATCGCTGGATCATCCCGCAGTTCATTGGTGTCCAGAGTCAACACGGCAAAACCGTGGGACGCCAAATGTCTGCCCCACCAACTCATGTTTTCCTGTCGCTCCGCAAACCCTGGAGAAATAGCCACGGCACCAAAGGTTTGAGCTTTGTTAGCGGGAAAATAAATCGTACCGGCAGTGAATTCTTGAACAGCGGGAAAATTCGAATAGTAGGCAACCTGATAGGGCCCTTGAGCACCCAGGGATTCTCTAGTGGGTGCCTGGGCGGAAGCATCTATCCATAGTGACAGACCCAGGAAAAGAATTATCAGGTATCGGGCTCGAGTAAACATTTTCATTCCTCAGTTACAAATAGAAATTATATCGGACATCCAAACCAATATACCTAATATAGGCAAGATAGTAAGGCCGCCACGCAATTTTTGCAGGGTTATTTTAGCGAATTGCTTAGGGCAGATCCCTTGAAAGAAAATATTTCAGATGTATTGGTTGAAAACCGTGTGACTAATGTCGGTCGCTTCAGTGTTGAATACCGGGATTTGTTTGCAGAGGTGCCTTAACTTAAGTATTACTGGATTCATCGGAAAATGCCTCCTCGAGCTCTTGCTTTAACTGCCCATAAGGATTGCCGAAATCGGGTGTATAGAAAGTACTGACTCCAGCTTTGTTGTTTTTGATGACAATCGATTGGGTACGGGTAGATAGAACAGAGGACTGCAATGCTTCTTCAATACTGTTAAACAGCAGAGACTCTAAAACAATCCCCCTAGCTGTAGTCATGCTGTATTGGGTGATCGTAAGTAGTGGTTGACTCTTCCCCACTGCACACCTCCCGTTCCATCTTTCCCGGCACGTTGATGAATTAAGTATTGGCAAACAATTCACCTGCCACAATACTAACCACTGGCAAGACCGCGGAATGTCTCCGCGTTGGGGCAGAAGGAGTTGTCACCCTTGACTGCGCCGGCGAGCCACCGCTCGCACAAACCTTCACTTTGACAACCGCGACATCGCCGCCGCACTTGTTTCATAATGGCCTCGGTTTGCGGGTGGGCCAGGGTTTGCGGATAAGTGCGTGTAGCAATTTTGGAGTCCAGGCCAACACGCTCCATCATGCGCGTCATGCGTCCGGCCGAGGCACTCCTCATGTGACTGAACAATGCCACGGCGATGACAATACCCGCGAGTATCGCTAATATGGGGAGGTAAGCTTCAAAAAGTATGGAGTCCATGGTTCATCCCTCTTATCTTGTCGACGCGTCTGTGGGAACAACAGCCGCAACCACTGATATTATGCTGCTAAAAAATAAATTGTAAAAATCTTAACGTTACGTGGCGATTTAACCAAAGAATTTCCACTCTGTCTGCCGAATTTCAAACTAATTAAGATGAATTTTAAAATCGCTAAGCCTGGCGAAGTGATACTTCAAACCCGACAGCACACTGGCAATTCGCACCGCTAATTCAGCGAGAGCAGTAGCAAAATTTCAAAATCTGGAATTTATAGTTATTCAAAATTATGACTAATTTCAAAAAACATCATAATGTAATTATTCGAAATTATGATGAATTTCAAAAAACATCATAAATAGTAGTTAGTGGTTTTAAAGTGGTTACAACTTATTACAAAACCCTATCCCAGCTATATGGGTTGGGGGCTACCCATCCCGTTAAAGGAGAACGGGATAAGCGGGCGGTCTACATCAGAATGTGCCACTCACCTTCAGCGAGACCGTTGTGCCCATTGAGGCACACATGTACTCGATTTCTTCCAGGACATTATCGGCGATGTGTCCCACGTAACGAGTACGGTCGCGACATGAATCGGCATTGGTCATGTCGCGCGCATCGAGGCGGAAGGTGACATCATCGAATGCGATGACCTCGAGAAAGCCCGTGAAAGAAGGATCGCCATGACTCTCTTCGATATCATCGATATCCCATTGCTTGGTAGCACCATCCATGCGCCTGCGCATCTCCACGCCATAGTTCATTCGCCAGCGGGGAATATCGTGTCGGAAACCCAGGTTGAGGAAGCCACGGCCGAAATTGTTAGAGCGGCGCGTGATGTCCAGGAACGGGTCGGTTACCCAGGAATCCCGGATACTGGCGCTGCCGGTTACCAGGACATTGGGTAAATTAAACATGCTAAGTCGAATACTGCCCTTCAGGTTGAATACCCACATGTCCATGTCGCCAATATTACCCTTGGCTGATTTAACCTCGCCCTCGGCAGATGACACGTCGATGCGCTGCAGATATTCTTTATGGCGGTGCTTGTAAATGTTTGCACTCACCACACCGGTATCATTCGGTAAGCGGTATTCCGCCAGCATGTTGTAGTTCCACCAGAAATCCGGTCGCAGGTTACGATTACCCGCCAGCGTATTCGAATCATCGTCTTGAGAATCGGTGGAAGCCACGAAATCGGTGAAACTGAGCTGCCTTACAACTTTTTCTAGCAGGAAGCGTAGTTGCAGTCGTGGCGTAATGTCGAAGCGGTAGTCGATCTTTGGCTTGAAGAAATCAAAGTCGCGCTTGTTATTGAAGTCACCGCTCTGTTCGATCTCAGAAAATTCATAGACCATCGATGTCTCCACCGACATGCGTGGATTAATACGCCAGTTGTGAATGGCGAAAGGCTCGTAACGCACCTCTTCAACACGGGTATTGGCATTGGGAACATTCACGGCCGTCAGGCCGCCATGGTCTGCCGATGGGGTTCCCGTAAGGGAAGCAACCCCGAGGCGCAGACTCGAATCCAGCATGGTTTGCGCCCGCTCGGCGCCGAACTCGATGCTCTGGCCGTCAAATACATCCATCGTATAGGAACCACGGATGATGCGTTCTTCGGTGACACTGGAAGTATCCAGGAACAGGTTTTTCTCTTCCGTACCGTCACCGAATACATCCCAGCGCTCGCGGGTATTCGCCGCGTCGTTCTCATTGGCTATAAATAACATCTTGAAGCGATCACCATTGTCGCGTCGGAATTCATAGTCACCACCGACCTCCCAATTGTCTTTGGTGCCGGGAATATNCTCACGCTCCCAACTCGGCAGGAATCCATTATTGCGTAAATCGACAGTCACCCGATCGACAGTCATTGGATCATCGTCCTCGGAGAACAGCGCATTGAATCGGACACTGCTTTTTTCACTGATCTGGTAATCCAGATTAGTAGACAAGGCATATGTGGTTTGATCACGAATACGATCTTGGTGTATGTAATCATTGGCCGACCCATCCGGCAGAACGCTGTCTTCGTTTAACACGCGATGAATGTATCCTGGTGTGGCAGAGGCATTCAGCAGAAAATTCAGATTGCCTGCCAGGCCTCCGTAGGTGAGAGAGCCACCGGGTTCGGATTTGCTGTCCTGGTAGTAGTCGGCATTAGCTTCGTAATTGAGAGTTGTGGTGGAGAGTTCTTCATAGAGCACGATATTGGCTATCTGAGTGCTGCCCCGAACATCCAGCTCACCTGACGTACCACGAATGATCTCGATGTATTGTACCTGTTCCGCGTCGATGCGGGTTAGTTGTGTCTGGGAGTTATTGTTTTTACCGGCCGTGCGTTTGCCGTTGATAAGGATCTGAGTACCACTGCTTCCAGAACCAAGGCCACGACCACCTCGACTGGCATTTCGAAAACTGCCCCCTCGACTGGAGCTACTCGATCGTTGCATACCCGGGATGCGATTCAACATGTCTTGCGCTGTCACAGGCGCCCACTCGGCAAAATAGGATGCCGGATACATCACCGTAGATTCATCACCCACATTCTGCTGCGCATAGCTATTCTGGGGAGTGATGCCGGCGATGAAAACAAGTAGCAGGAATAACGGGGGGCAGATTAAAGCAAAAAAACGCTGCCTTCCTGAAACTCTGCTACAAGGAATCCTCGTACTGCTGCCATGGGTCCTCAAACTAATACTCCCGCGGGTGAAAACTAATTCACACAACCACTTAATCGGCACATTATAGGGGAGCGGGGAGCTTCGAACTGTGACATTTTGCAAGCGTTTGGAGCAGCAAAATCACAATTGACGTGGGTTATGGAGAGATCTGGCAGGTAATCAGTAACTGAACATCAACAGCAGGCAGGCGCTTATTCAGGCGCCACCGACGTTGGCCTGCTGGTTAACCAGGTTGCAGACAGTCAAGGCGAAAATGAGAGAAGTGATCAGACTTGCGGGTGATTTAGCTAATTTCCAGCCGAGTCAGAACGAAAAATACACAATCCTACTCTATCGAACAGACTCCAAACTATCATTGATGGGCGAATCCTGAAATCATTCAACACACGGTTTGGCTTTATCACCGGTTCAACTTAAGCCATAGAGATATCGAAGATTTACTCGCTAAGCGCGGCATCAGTATCAGTTATGAAGCCATTCGCCTGTGGTGTAACAAATTTGGACCTCGGTTTGCACGGCGATTAAGGCGAAACCATCAAGGATTTGGTGATACTTTCTTCATTGATGAGGTCTTCGTTAAGATTCAAGGAAAGCAGCACTATTTGTGGCGAGCCAAGGAAANTTGTCACGGACAAATTGAGGAGTTATGGTGTAGCTCACAGGTATCTGATTCCAGACACGATTCACGATACATCGCAATATGCTAACAATCGATGTGAGCTATCGCACGAGCCGACGCGATTTGGAGAGCGGGGCATGCGTAAGTTCAAATCGATGCATCAGGCGCAGCGGTTTTTAGGCGCACATGCTGCTGTGTACAATTTGTTCAACCTGGGCCGACATCTGGTATCAGCAGAAAACTATCGGCATTTTCGGATGCGTGCTTTTGCGTCCTGGGAAAAGGCAGTGGCGATATAGAAGTGATTTGATGGAGTTTCTCATCGATTTGAGAGTTAACACTGTAGGCCCCGAAGGGCGTGCCCTGAAGCGCATAGTTGCGGCGTTGCACTTCTTGCCAAGGGCTACGGCCATCGCCTACAAGGATGTAGGTGAGGGGCGTGAGCCGGGAGCGGAAGCTTTGCCGACGAAGCGCGTCTTGCACCTGCACGCTTCAGATCACGCAGAGGCCATATGCAATTAATCAGAGGTGCCTAAATATGCGCGGGAACAGGTTTTGATTGGACAGATGACACTCTCTGCACTGGCTTTGAATATGAATGGAAATAGCACTCACGGTGATGCTGTTTTCGATTCAGTATCAACCGATACCAGAAAATTGCGTGAGGGTGATTTGTATATTGCGTTGGTCGGAGAAAATTTTGACGGTAACCAGTTTGTCGGACAGGCGTGGGAAAAAGGTGCAAGCGGGGCGATTGTCAGTTCAGAGCAAGACTGTGAACTGCCACAATTAACCGTTGTCGATACGCAAATGGCATTGGGGGAACTGGCTTCACTCAATCGACAAAGAAGCGAGGCCAAACTGATCGCACTGACCGGAAGCCAGGGAAAAACAACAGTTAAAGAAATGATTGGCGCTATTCTCAGCGTAGGAGCACGCACATTAACAACCAGGTCCAATTTGAATAACACGATAGGCGTACCACTGACCTTGCTGGAGTTAACCGAGGCACATCAATTTGCGGTTGTTGAGATTGGAGCCAATGCCCCTGGTGAAATTGCTTATTGTGTGAAACTGGTTGAGCCTGATATTGCGTTAATTACCAATGCAGCAGCCGCTCATTTGGAAGGATTCGGCGATTTGCATGGCATTGTTCAGGCCAAGGGTGAAATCATTGATGGTCTGAAAGAGGGTGGGGTACTACTGTTAAACGCTGATGATAAAAATTTTGCTAGCTGGAAGCTGCGTGCTGGTGACAGGAAAGTGATTAGCTTCTCCGGCTCCGGTGAGAAGAGCGCAGATTATTTCGCTGTCGATATACAAGTGATGGGCAGAGAGGGCATTGCATTCCACCTTATGGGTCCTCAATCCAGTCTTGACATCAGACTGAATATGCTCGGTGCACACAATGTGGTAAATGCGCTGGCTGCAGCTGCTCTGTCCCTTGAAGCGGGAGCATCCAATGATGATGTTATCGCCGGGCTGGCTGGTCTGGAGTCAATCAAAGGTCGTATGAGCTCTCTGCCTGGAGTCAATAAAACCTGGTTAATCGATGATACATATAACGCGAGCCCGAGTTCATTCAGGGCAGCCATCGATGTGCTGGCAGCTTTTGAGGGCAGGAAGATACTCGTTGTTGGTGACATGNAAGAGCTGGGCCAGGAGACGGCTAGCGCGCACTGTGAAGTGGGTAAATATGCCAGGAAAAAACAGATTGACGATTTATTGTCTGTCGGTGAGATAAGCCATCTGAGTTCAACAGAACTCGGCGCCAACGGTAAGCACTTTCCCGACAAGGAGCAGCTTGTATCGGCTTGCAAGTCGATAATGGATACGAATACCGCCGTTCTGGTGAAGGGATCTCGCGGTGCAGGTATGGATGAAGTGGTCGCTGGTCTTGTTGCAAGAGAGGGTCTCTAGTGCTGGTTTGGATTTCAGAATACCTGATCCAATTGGATAGCGGCTTTGCGGTGCTGCAGTACATCACAGTGCGGGGTATTTTCAGCATACTCACGGCAATGGGCGTGTCTCTGCTGATTGGTCCTACCATGATCCGGCGCCTGAACTATCATCAGATCGGCCAGGTAGTCCGTGATGACGGTCCGGAAACACACTTTAGCAAGGCCGGTACGCCCACCATGGGCGGTGCCTTAATCCTGGTGAGTATCGCCATGAGCACACTGCTGTGGTCTGATCTGAGTAATCACTACGTCTGGATAGTGCTGCTGGTGACCATGCTCTTCGGTGCGGTTGGCTGGGTGGATGACTATCGCAAAGTATTTGAAAATAATACTGCAGGATTATCAGCGCGCTGGAAATTATTTTGGCAATCCCTAATTGGATTCGCGGCGGCTGTCATTCTCTATTACACCGCGTTTAGCCCGGTAGAGACCGACTACATCATCCCGTTTTTTAAAGACGTCGCCATCAATATGGGTGTGTTCTATATAGTGATTAGTGGCCTGATGATTGTGGGATTCAGTAACGCCGTTAATTTGACTGATGGTCTCGATGNCCTGGCGATACTGCCAACGGTAATGGTTGGGGGTGCCCTTGGCGTCATTGCTTATCTTGCCGGTAACACCGAATTTTCCACCTATCTTAATATTCCCTATGTTGTCGGTGCGGGTGAGGTTGTCATCTTCGCTGGCGCACTACTCGGTGCAGGCCTGGGTTTTCTCTGGTTTAACACCTACCCGGCGCAGATTTTTATGGGAGATGTCGGTGCATTGGCCCTGGGGGCTGCACTTGGTGTCATGGCTATCATTTCCCGGCATGAAATTATTTTATTTGTCATGGGTGGCGTCTTTGTCATGGAAACTGCCTCGGTAATTTTACAGGTGGCTTCGTTCAAATTAACCGGCAAGCGTATTTTTCGAATGGCTCCGCTGCATCACCATTTTGAATTAAAAGGGTGGCCAGAGCCTCGAGTTATCGTTCGGTTTTGGATTATCACGGTTATGTTGGTGCTGTTCGGATTAGCGACCCTGAAACTGCGGTGACAGACGAGGCTTTCACTCTGGTGAATACCGATATAAACGAGAAACTGAGTGTGATTGTGGGTTTGGGTGGTACGGGATTGTCATGTGCTAAATTTCTGGCATCTCGAGGTGAGAATTTCAAGGTAGTAGATAGTCGGGAAAAGCCCCCGGGATTGAGTGAGTTAAAACTAAATTATCCCACTGTGGAATGTGAGCTTGGTAATTTTTCCTTAGAGACTTTTCTTGCTGCTAAAGAGTTAATTGTTAGTCCGGGTATTAGCTTGAAAACTTCTGAAGTGGAAGCTGCGATGAACGCCGGTGTACTAGTTACTGGGGACATCGACATCTTTAGCAAGCTTGTCGATGCACCGATTATTGCCGTCACAGGATCCAACGGCAAAAGTACTGTCGTTGCCATGCTGGCACAGATACTGAAGGAAGCGGGAATCAAGTATGGCCTTGGTGGAAACCTTGATGGTGAAAATTTCAAACCGGCACTGGATCTATTAAGCGAAGATAAAAAACAAATGTATGTTCTTGAGCTCTCAAGTTTTCAATTAGAGACCACCACCAGCTTAGGCGCGGAAGTGGCTGTGTTATTAAATCTGAGTGATGATCATATGGATAGATATGAAAGTCTGGATGATTATCACCGAGCCAAGCAGAAGGTTTTTACTGGTTGCAAACAAATAGTGATCAATCGAGATAGTAGGCACAGTCGTCCTTCTGCAGATATCGATGTTACTACCTGGGAATTTGGTATCAGTCAGCCCAGCATAAATGGATTTGGTGTGCTGGAGGAAGATGGTGATCAGTATCTGGCGTATCAATTCGAGAAGATAGCTTCTACTTCGGAATTAAAAGTCTTTGGACAGCACAATATTTCAAATATTTTGGCTGCCGCCACCCTGGCTAAAGCAGTCGATATTCCGCTGGCAGCAATCGAAGCGGGAATTAAATCCTTTGCCGGATTGCCTCACCGGTGCCAGTGGGTTGGGAATATTTCCGGAGTGGATTTCTATAATGACTCCAAAGGCACGAATGTCGGGGCGGCAGTGGCTGCCATTGAAGGCTTGGGCCAGCGCATCAGCGGCCACATCCTGCTGATTGCAGGCGGTGTTGGTAAGGGCGGTGATTTCAAGTCCCTGGTGCCGGCAATTAACAAGTGGGGCAAAGAAGTGATTTTGATTGGTCAGGATGCGGTTGAAATCGCCTCCAGTCTTGATCCTGACCATCAAGCTTACTTTGCCAGTGATCTGCAGGATGCGGTAGGCGTTGCACTGAGTCATGCGGCACCGGGCGACGCGGTCTTGCTGTCACCGGCCTGCGCGAGTTTTGATATGTTTGAAAATTTTCAACACCGAGGCGAGGTGTTCATAGAATCTGTGGAGGGTCTGCAATGAGCATGTCAGCCACACTGGGTCGAAATACAGGAGGGCGGCGTGCAACTACTACCCAGACTCCAGCATCACTAAACTCTGTTCTGCTATTGGCGTTCGTTCTTCTGATGATTGGCATGTTGATGATGACCTCTGCCTCTATCGAATTAGCGAGCAGTCAATATGGCGATCCTTTTTATCATCTTAAACGTCAATTGCTGTTTGCCGCCATAGGCCTGTTCGTCATGGCTGCGACTTTGCAAGTGCCGGTTTCCTTCTGGAGAAAATCTGGTTGGTTCCTGCTAATGGCGTCCTTTGCACTCCTGTTATTGGTTCTCGTGCCAGGAATAGGAACAGTTGTTAACGGTAGTGCCCGCTGGATCGATTTGGGGCTCTTTCGCTTACAGCCCTCCGAATTGGCGAAAGTGTTTATCATTATTTATCTCGCAGCNTTTCTTGAAAAACATTTAGCTGAGGTACGAGAGAGGTGGTCAGGATTCTTAAAGCCATTGCTGGTAATAGGCGCTGCCGTAATTCTGCTCCAGCTTGAGCCTGACCACGGTGCCATAGTTATTCTGATGCTCACCGCATTTTGCATGATTTTTCTTGCCGGAGCGAAACTCTATAGATTCCTGATAATTCTGGCACTGTGTGTAGGTGCTGTGGTTTCTCTCGCCATCATGGAGCCCTATGTGATAGTTCGGTTTTCATCGTTTCTTAATCCCTGGGCTGAAGAAAATGTCTATGCCGGAGGTTACCAGCTAACGCAGGCGTTAATCGCGTTCGGCAGGGGTGAGTGGCTGGGTGTTGGACTGGGCAACAGCATTCAGAAGTTGTACTTCTTGCCTGAGGCCCACAATGATTTCGTACTGGCCATCATAGGCGAAGAACTCGGCCTGTTGGGGGTTTTTCTCGTTATAGCACTGTTTAGCATGCTTATTTACAAGGCATTCGCAATCGGCAAACGGGCCCAGCAGGGCGGTAATTTATTCCACGCCTTTTTTGCTTATGGTCTGGCACTGCTATTCGCCGGGCAGGTCTTAATTAACGTTGGGGTGAATATAGGCTTATTACCCACCAAGGGATTAACGCTGCCCTTTCTCAGCTACGGCGGAGCGAGTCTTATCGTCAGCTGTTTCATGATTGCACTAATGGTGCGAATACAGTACGAAATTGAATGTTTTAGTCCAAAAGACATGAGTACAGGCAGCAAGCCATGATGTCTAAGGGTACGACAATTTTGATTATGGCGGCGGGCACAGGAGGGCATATTTTCCCAGCCTTATCTATAGCCGAGAAACTCAGACTGAAGGGTGTCACCACTAACTGGTTAGGCACTGCTCAGGGCATGGAAAACAAATTGCTCGAGGATTCTGATATCACACTGCATGCCATCAAGGTGAAAGGTGTTAAAGGAAAAGGAGTGACCAGGATGCTGCTTGCACCATTCATGATACTGGTTGCCACGATCCAGGCAATGCGGGTAATAAGCCGCATCAAACCGAATTGTGTCCTGGGTATGGGTGGATTTGTATCGGGCCCGGGCGGATTGGCAACAAAAATAATGGGGAAACGCTTGCTAATTCATGAACAGAATGCAGTCGCCGGTTTTACCAATCGTATTTTAAGTGTAATCGCTGATCGAGTACTGGAAGCATTTCCCAATACATTTCGCCAGCGTGACAAGGTCGTCTACACCGGCAATCCGGTGCGAGCTGAAATTTCAGCATTGAATTTAAATACTGGCAAGGCAATAGATGCAGATTGTGCACTTCGTATATTGGTGTTGGGGGGTAGTCAGGGTGCAGTCGCAATCAATGAATTAATCCCTGCAATGCTCTCTCTTTGGGATGGTTCGGGCAGACCTTCGGTACTGCATCAGGTTGGAAGTAACAACCTCAATCAGGCCAGGGAATCCTATATCGCCCGGGGTATTGAGCTAAATGAGCAGTGTGTGATTAAGCCATTTATCGACGATATGTCCAGCGCTTATGCCTGGGCCGATCTGGTTATTTGCCGGTCCGGAGCCAGTACAGTGAGTGAACTGGCAGTGGCCGGATTGCCCTCTATTCTGGTGCCATATCCTTATCATTCCGACCATCAACAAACCAGAAATGCGCTGTGGTTAAGCGATGCGGATGCTGCAATTGTACTGCAACAGGCCGCATTGACAGCACCATCGCTCACTGGAGTGATTGTTGATCTGGACCAGGATCGCGAACGGTTGAGTCAGATTGGCGAGAATGCCAGAAAGCTGGCCATAGTGGATGCCAGTGAAAAAATAGCGCAGCAGTGTATGGAGGTGGCAAGTGTCTAAAACCGGACCAATGCATGCCATACCAGAGATGCGACGAATCAAGACGATGCACTTCGTTGGAGTGGGTGGCGCTGGAATGTGTGGCGTGGCTGAGGTGCTTCATAATCAGGGCTATCAGATTTCCGGTTCTGATATCAAAGAATCAGAAAATACCAGGCGACTGGAATCGCTAGGTGCGAAAATTTTTGTCGGTCATTCAGCGACCAACGTAAAGAATGCAGATGTTGTGGTGTATTCCAGCGCCATCGACCCTAAGAATGCTGAATTGGCAGAAGCGGCACGACTATCAAAACCAATTATCCCACGGGCAGAGATGCTGGCTGAATTGATGCGGTATCGGCATGCTATTGCAATCGCCGGAACCCACGGCAAGACGACTACCACAAGTCTGGTTGCTTCGTTGTTGGCAGAAGGTGGATTTGATCCCACTTTTGTAATTGGCGGTCTGTTAAACAGTGCCGGGGCAAACGCAAGATTAGGTGAGAGTAGATATTTAGTGGCCGAGGCTGATGAAAGCGATGCCTCGTTTATGCATCTGCAACCGATGGTGGCTGTCGTCACAAATATTGAAGCTGACCACATGGAAACCTATGGAGGCGACTTCAATAAACTAAAGAAATATTTTGTAGATTTTACCCACAATCTGCCCTTCTACGGTTTAGCTGTGCTGTGTATAGATGATCCTGCCGTGAGAGAAATATCGCCGCTCGTGTCACGGCCAAAGATTACCTATGGATTTTCTGCGGATGCTGATTTTCGTATTGAAAACTTGTCACAGCAGGAACAACAAACAGAATTTGAAGTCGCTCGACCAGGTCAGAGCGAGAATCTGAAAGTCAAATTGAATATACCTGGTGAACACAATGCCCTTAACGCAACTGCGGCCATAGTGATTGCAACAGACGAGGGTATTAGTGATGAATCCATCCGTCTGGGGATAAGTAAATTCTCCGGTGTCGGAAGACGGTTTGAGATACAGGGTGAATTTGAAATTTCTGCTGGGAAAGTACTCTTGATCGATGACTATGGACACCATCCCAGTGAAGTGGCGGCAACAGTGAAGGCCTTGCGAGCTGGTTGGTTGGATACTCGATTGGTGATGATCTTTCAGCCCCATCGATATAGTCGCACTAAAGATTTGTACGAGGACTTTGTTGATGTGCTGTCTGAGGTCGATGTATTGCTTTTACTCGAAGTTTATTCCNCAGGAGAGGAGCAAATAGCTGGTGCAGATTCGCGCAGCCTGTGTCGCAGTATTCGTTTACGCGGCAAAGTTGATCCAATTTATGTGCAGAAAGAAGAAGATGTGCAGAGCCTTTTGCATGACCTCCTACAGGACGGAGATATTGTGTTAACCCAGGGCGCGGGAAGTGTCGGCACGCTGGCAAAACAACTGGCTAATGAAGGTTTTACTACGTGAGGAGCCTTCGCTTAGTTAGATTTGAAACAGACGTCAAGAATTTTAGGAATGAGAACGATAAATAGACAACAGATAGTAAGCGACGTGGGGCGAGTTGTCGTACTAATGGGCGGATTATCTGCAGAGCGGGAAATATCGCTTGAAAGTGGAGGTGCCGCTATAGCTGGGCTACAACGATTGGGTGTGGATGCGGTTGCCATTGATGTGTCCCATGATGTAGCGGAGCAACTCTCTGCTCTCAGACCCATTTGTGCGCTCAATATGCTGCATGGAAGCGGTGGAGAAGATGGCGTGATTCAGGGTCTGCTGGAGACTATGGCTATTCCCTATACCGGAAGTGGTGTGTGCGCATCTGCCCTGGCGATGGATAAAGTGAAAAGCAAATTGCTGTGGCAGCAATTGAACCTTAGTACAGCCAGTTTCGTAATGCTTAATGAGGACTCAAATTGGAGTGCAGTCATCGGGACATTTGAACAGGTAGTTGTTAAGCCAGTTAACGGCGGTTCGAGTCTTGGCATATCTATTGTTGCCGATGCCGGAACTCTACAAGAAGGATTTGCAAAGGCCAGTAAATATGACTCCAAAGTAATGGCAGAAAAGTACATTGCCGGGGAAGAGTTTTCCGTTAGTGTTTTAGGTAATGAAGTTTTGCCTATAGTGCAACTAAAAACGAAGCATGAATTTTTTGATTTCGATGCTAAATATATTGCGGAAGATACACAGATAATATGTCCGGCAGAGTTAGAAGATGAGAAAGAAAAAGAGTTGATCTCGCTGGCGCAGGCTGCCTATGAAAGTCTGGGTTGTGACGGACTGGTTCGGGTGGATTTCATGCAGGATAAAAATGGTCGCTTTTATATCCTGGAGCTCAATACTGTTCCGGGCATGACTGAACACAGTTTTGTCCCGGCAGCAGCAAAGCAGGCAGGCATCGATTTTGATGAGTTGCTGTTAAGAATATTACAGGCCAGGAGAATAATTCAATGAGTGCTTATATCAAAAAAGCACAGGCCGAGAAAGAAATGAGTGGAATACGTCCTATGCGGAGGACTTATCCCAGCAAAAACCAGCCACTGAGGCCCAGGAATTCGCCAAAACGAATCCTGTGTTTGAACGTGGCTTTAATGGCTTCATTGGTGTTATTGCTGCAGCAGAATTTTCCGACCGTAGCAGCTTATTTAAATCGAACCATAATTGTGGTGCGGGTAGACAGCGAACTGCATCAGCTGCACCAAAACGAAGTAGGAGCAATGCTAGCGGAATATATGAGGAAGGGTTTTTTTAGCTTTGATGTGCGAGGTGCACAGCAAAAGCTAGAACAGCATCCCTGGGTGGCCAAGGCAGCTGTTAAACGCGTGTGGCCAGATGCGCTGGAAGTCGGCTTGATTGAAAAAATAGCTATCGCCCGGTGGGGTGGAGCAGATCTATTAAGTCAGTATGGCGAAATATTCAGGCCGGCAAATGGCGCGCAATCGGGGTCGCTGCCTAACCTCGTTGGCCCGGAAAACAGTCAATTTCAGGTTATGGAACAGTATCAATTACTAAGCCAATTGCTGATTCCCGCCGGGCTGAGGCTGGAGACCCTATCACTGAGCGAGAGAGGTAGTTGGGATCTGATACTTGATGATGACGTTAAAGTGACGGTGGGTAGGGTCGAAGTGATAGACAGGATTAAGCGCTTTATCGAGTTCTATGACGGAGAGATTCGTACTGATCCTGCACATATAGAGGCTGTTGACTTGCGCTACAGCAATGGAATTTCTGTTAGAAGAAAAGCGGATGATTTGAATGGGGTTGCCATTAGATGAAAGTGATGACTGTAGTACCGATTAAATCAAAATTTGGGTGTTGGATGCCTGGGGAATTCTCACGATGAACGATGTCGATAGGGAAAATATGATAGTTGGTCTGGATATTGGCACATCCAAGGTTGTTGCCATTGTCGGAGATATAAATGCAGATGGCTCCCTGGATGTCGTCGGTATTGGAAGTCGCCGTTCCAGAGGCTTGAAGAAAGGGACTGTAGTGAATATCGAGTCCACAGTGGAATCGATTCAACGGGCCATTGAAGAGGCCGAGCTCATGGCAGGTTGCCAAATTAATTCTGTGTATGCGGGTATTGCAGGAAGCCATATAAGAAGCATGAATTCCCACGGAATCGTCGCGATTCGAGACGGTGAGGTAATGAAACCTGACATTGAGCGGGTGATTGACGCGGCTCAGGCGGTAGCTATTCCGGCGGATCAAAAAGTACTGCACATCCTGCCACAGGAATACATTATCGATTCCCAGGAGGGTGTTAAGGAGCCCCTCGGTATGTCGGGTGTCCGGCTAGAGGCAAAAGTGCATCTCGTCACTTGTGCCATTAATGCCGTACAAAACATAGAAAAGTGTATCAAGCGATGCGGGCTTGAAACAAACGAAATTATTCTTGAGCAACTCGCATCGAGCTATTCGGTATTAACTGAAGATGAAAAGGAGCTCGGTGTCTGTTTAGTCGACATCGGTGGGGGCACTACCGACATAGCCATATTTACCGAAGGTGCCATACGACACACCGGTGTCATTCCAATAGCCGGGGATCAGGTTACTAATGATATTGCCATGGCGCTCAGAACGCCCACTGAAAATGCAGAAGAAATAAAAATCAAATACGCCTGTGCGCTGACTCAACTCGCCAGTGCNGAGGAATCGATCAAGGTACCGAGTGTGGGGGATCGTCCTCCCAGGGAATTGTCGCGTCAGGCCCTTGCTGAAGTAGTCGAACCACGCTATGACGAATTGTTCACACTGGTCCAGGCCGAGTTGCAGCGTAGTGGATTTGAAAACTTGCTGGCAGCGGGTGTAGTGCTCACTGGAGGGACCAGCAAAATGGAAGGTGTTGTGGATCTGGCGGAAGAAATTTTTCATGCACCAGTCAGGATCGGAACCCCTCATAAAGTCAACGGATTAGCCGATATTGTAAGGAACCCTATTTATTCTACGGGTGTTGGGTTGCTGCTTTATGGGCTGAAACAATATCAGGAAAGAGACGGGACAAGTCAAAAAAGAGAACCACAGGTACATCTGGTGGAGAGAGTAAAAAACTGGTTTCAAGGTAACTTCTAAATAAGGTCAAAACCCAAACGGTTGAAAATCTAGAATTTAAAGAGTAAGTAAGGGGGCTATATGTTTGAATTAGTCGAAAATGTATCACAAAGTGCTGTAATCAAAGTCATTGGCGTCGGTGGTGGCGGTGGGAATGCTGTATATCACATGATGAACAACGATGTAGATGGCGTGGATTTTATTTGTGCCAATACCGACGCCCAGGCTCTCAATAATCTGAAGGCTAAAACTATTCTGCAATTGGGTAGTGATATCACCAAAGGTCTTGGTGCTGGAGCAGATCCGGAAATTGGTCGACAGGCGGCATTGGAAGATCGGGATGAGATCGCCGACGTTTTATCTGGCGCGGACATGGTATTCATTACGGCAGGTATGGGTGGCGGCACCGGTACTGGAGCAGGCCCGATCGTGGCGGAGGTAGCTCGCGAAATGGGGATATTGACCGTCGCTATCGTGACACGCCCATTCCCATTTGAAGGCAAGAAGCGATCTACCGTGGCAAATGAAGGTATTGAGTTATTGCATCAAAGTGTGGACTCGTTAATTACTATTCCAAATGAGAGACTGCTCGATGTGTTAGGTGCCGATGCCACTTTGTTGGAAGCATTCAAAGCAGCTAATGATGTTTTGCTAGGTGCAGTAAAAGGAATTGCTGACCTGATTATGAACCCTGGCATGATCAACGTAGATTTCGCCGATGTTAAAACGGTTATGTCTGAAATGGGCATGGCCATGATGGGAACCGGATTTGCCGCAGGCGAAGGCCGTGCCCGCGAAGCGGCTGAATCAGCGATTCGCAGTCCTTTGCTGGAAGATGTGAATTTGCAGGGTGCCCGAGGCATACTGGTAAATATTACTGCCGGAGAGAACCTGTCCCTGGGTGAATTTTCCGAGGTAGGTGATACCGTCGAGGAGTTCGCATCAGATGATGCGACAGTGGTTGTCGGTACGGTTATCGATTCTTCTCTGGATGAAGACATGCGGGTAACAGTGGTTGCAACAGGCCTTGGTTCTGGTAATGAGCGGCCCACAAAAGTTGTGGACAACACAGAACCGGGTCCGCCTGATTACCGTCATCTGGACAGACCTGCCGTCATGCGAAATCGAAACGGTGCTGAAGCCGATATGGATTATCTGGATATTCCAGCATTCCTGAGAAAACAGGCAGATTGAGTTCAGCAAACCATGGTTTTTTAGGCTGGATAGCTGAATTAACATGTTTTATCAATTGATGAGCCCCATAGTTGGGTTCTTGCAACTAATTTGATACCATGCAGCAGCTTCGCTGGACCGGTAATTCGTTTGGGCGGACTGGAGGAAATTTTCTGGTGTTACTGCGGTCCTATCAGTTGGGAACTGCGGCCAGTAAAAAGCGTAGCAGAACGGCAGGCGCGACAGAGATAGAACAAAGATATGAACGAACAAGAACAAGTAATATGGCCAATTGCGGAAGCTGCCACCTGATTGAGGGTTTGACAACAGTAAATGCTTAAGCAGAGAACCCTGAAAAATATTATTCGCGCAACTGGTGTGGGTCTTCATACCGGTGAAAAAGTTTATCTGACTCTCCGTCCCGCACCGGTAAATACAGGTATCGTATTTACCCGGGTAGACCTGGATCCATCTGTTCAAATCGAAGCCCGGGCTTGTAACGTCGGTGACACGACGCTGTCAACGACCCTGATAAAAGATAATGTGCGGATTTCAACTATAGAACACCTGATGTCAGCCATGTCTGGCCTGGGTATCGATAATGCCTATGTGGATGTGAGTGCTCCAGAAGTGCCGATAATGGATGGCAGCGCAGGTCCTTTTGTGTTCCTCATACAATCTGCAGGTATCGAAGAGCAGCCAGCTCCCAAGAAATTCATTAGGATCAAACATGCGCTGAAGTTGGAGCAAGGGGATAAATCGGTCAGCCTTGAACCATTCGATGGCTTTAAAGTCAGCTACACTTTACTTTACGATCACCCTGTCCACAAAAAGCACACCAAGAGCGCGTCAATCGACTTTTCCAGTACCTCCTTTGTCAAGGAAGTTAGCAGGGCGAGAACTTTTGGATTCATGCATGAATTTGAAGAACTCAGGAATCGCAATCTGGCGCTGGGTGCCAGTATGGATAATTCCATAGCTGTGGGTGACTACAAGGTCTTGAATGAAGATGGCTTGCGTTACGAAGATGAGTTTGTAAAGCATAAAATACTCGACTCCATTGGTGATCTGTATCTCCTGGGCAATAGCCTGATCGGTGAGTTCAAAGGATATAAATCTGGACATGCTCTCAATAATGCTTTATTAAGAATGCTCGAAGTTAATGAAGATGCTTGGGAGATTGTCAGTTTCGATAAAGAAACGAGTGTGCCAATTTCCTACATGAAACCTGTGCTGGCGGCATAACACTGGCAACACGGTTCCAACCTGTTGATTACTAATGTTTTTGCGGGGTCCTTGAAGTTTCTTTTTTTGCCCCAAGCATACTAATCAAGGTTATAGGGAATATCGCTTAACGATGAAAGTAATACTTGTCGACCAGCGTCATGGTCACACTAAAACCATAGTACTCAAGGGCTGGATCAAAGGCCTGCTTTCCCTGTGTCTGTTAGGTGCACCCGTCGCTCTGGGCTATTTTGGCTATCAGTTAGCTGTATCCCAGGACAGTGTCCTGCTTACTGAGGCGACTGCGCTCGATTGGGATCGCCAACTGCAGCTTCAGACCAAGGAACTGGCCGATATTAAGCAGGAGTCAGAGCAACAACTCGAAGCACTGACTTTACGACTTGCCATGCTTCAGGCCCAGCTGGTGAGACTGGACGCCGTCGGTGAGCGTATTACCATTATTGCCAATCTCGATAATGGTGAATTCAATTTTAGTCAACCCGTTGCAATCGGTGGCCCGAGTAGCGGTGATTCTGTCGCTTACGACACGATTGATTTGACTGACTCGGTAGCCCAATTGGAGCGTCAACTGGAAGACCGACAGCAGCAACTGGAGATTCTGGAAGGCCTGATGGCTGGCAGGAAAATTCAGTCCGATGTCTTCATTGCCGGGCGGCCGGTTGACACTGGGTGGATTTCCTCTCGCTTTGGCCGCCGTCCAGATCCCTTCACCGGTAGACTGGTATTGCATACCGGTATAGATTTCTCAACCGGTAAAGCAGGCAGCGATATTAATACTGTCGCCGCTGGCGTAGTTACCTGGTCGGGAGCTCGTTATGGTTACGGTTTGATGGTTGAAATAAACCATGGCAGTGGTTACGCGACCCGCTATGCCCATGCTGAAAAACTGCTGGTGGATGTTGGCGACATCGTCATGAAAGGCCAGAACATCGCTCTGGTCGGCTCAACCGGCAGATCGACCGGACCCCATGTACACTTCGAAGTCTATAAAAATGGCAGGGTTGTGGATCCTGCAGCATATATTCACCGCACCGCAAGATAATTCCTTTCTCCCCCAGCATTTCAGGCATGCTCCAGCTCTGCATTGGCAGAGATCGGTGCGAGCATGCTGTGCGTAGCGACACATATCCCTTAATCAAGCAACGAGATAGCTGAAAACATGAACATTATTAACAAAATATTTGGCAGCAGTAATAGCAGGAAACTCAAAAAGTTAAATCACACGGTTGTGGTTATTAACTCCTTTGAAGAAGCGCTAGTAGCCTTGTCTGATGATGAACTGAAGCAGAAAACAGAGGAGTTTCGCCAACGGCTTGATAGCGGCGAAGAGCTAGACGCGATATTGCCTGAAGCGTTTGCAGTAGTACGGGAAGCAAGCAAGCGAACGCTGCAACTGCGACACTTCGATGTGCAGATGATCGGGGGTATGGTCTTAAATGAAGGGTCTATCGCCGAAATGCGTACCGGGGAGGGAAAGACCCTGGTAGCTACACTTCCTGCGTATCTACACGGTCTGACTGGAGACGGAGTCCATATCGTAACGGTAAACGAATACCTGGCAGCTCGAGACGCCAACTGGATGAGGCCACTCTATGAATTCCTTGGGCTGAGTGTAGGCATTAATAAATCAGGACAAAGTCCAGAGGAGAAAGCAGCAGCCTACGGGAGTTCGATCACCTACGGGACAAATAATGAATTTGGTTTTGACTACCTCAGGGACAATATGACGTTCCGGCTTGAAGACAAGATGCAGAAGCAGCTGAATTTTGCCATCGTCGACGAAGTCGATTCCATCCTGATTGATGAGGCCAGAACGCCGCTAATCATCTCCGGTGCGGCGGAAGACAGCTCACAGCTGTATCTGGCCATCAACAAGCTGATACCGAAACTGGAGAAGGGTGAAAGAGAGGAAGCCTCTAAAGCAAAGATGCTGGATAAAGATTATGTGCCGGAGGAAACCGGTCATTTCACGGTTGATGAAAAGAGTCGCCAGGTTGAACTGACAGAGGCGGGTCATATTTATGTAGAAGAGATTCTCACACAGAAAAAATTATTGAACGAAGGCGAGAGTCTTTATGCTGCTACTAATTTAAGCCTGTTGCATCATGTGAATTCAGCACTCAAAGCACACAACTTATTTCATAAAGATATTGAATATATCGTTAAAAACAAAAGCATTGTATTAGTTGATGAACATACGGGTCGCACAATGGAGGGTCGCCGGTTATCTGAAGGATTGCATCAGGCGCTTGAGGCGAAGGAAGGGGTAGAAATACAGAGCGAAAGCCAGACTCTCGCTTCAACCACGTTTCAAAATTATTTCAGGCTCTACGGCACACTATCTGGCATGACGGGAACCGCAGACACGGAAGCGTTTGAGTTTAGTCAGATCTACGCACTCAATGTCGTGGTTATCCCCACCAATGTGCCAATGATAAGAGAAGACGCGAATGATTTAATCTATCTTTCAATGGAAGAAAAGCTCGATGCAATCGTGCAGGATATAACTGAAATCAGTAATAGCGGAGCACCGGTGCTCGTTGGCACGGCATCGATTGATACCTCGGAGATACTGTCAAGATTTCTTACCAAGAAAAAGATCAAGCACGAAGTACTTAATGCCAAGTTTCATGAGAAGGAAGCTCAGATTATAGCAGAAGCAGGTCGCCCGGGTGTGGTTACGATCGCTACCAATATGGCTGGACGCGGCACCGATATAGTTCTCGGCGGTAAATGGGAGGCCGAAATTGCAGAACTTCAGAATCCCACGGAAGACCAGGTGCAGAAAATAAAAGAAACCTGGCAGAAACGACATGATCAGGTTATAGCTGCCGGTGGTTTACACATTGTAGGTACAGAGCGCCATGAATCCCGGCGTATCGACAATCAATTACGCGGTCGCTCCGGGCGCCAGGGTGATCCAGGCTTCTCTCGTTTCTATCTTTCGCTCGAAGATAATCTGATGCGCATCTTTGCCTCTGAAGGCGTTAAAAACTTCATGCAGCGTCTGGGAATGGAAAAAGGCGAAGCGATTGAACATGGCATGGTTACCAGATCTATAGAAAAAGCGCAGCGCAAAGTGGAAGGCAGAAACTTTGATATTCGCAAGCAATTGCTCGAATACGATAACGTTGCAAATGATCAGCGGACAATAGTCTATCGTCAACGTAATGAGTTGATGGCGAGTGATGATGTATCGAGTCTGGTTGCAGATATGCGCGTCGATGTGGTTGACACTTTAGTAGATGAATTTGTGCCGCCCCAGAGCGTTCCAGAACAGTGGGATATTCCTGGTCTGGAGCAGGCAATCGAAACTGAATTTGATAGCAGACAGCCGATTCAACAGTGGTTGGAAGAAGATGATCAGCTGTATGAGGATAAGTTAAAAGTAAAAATAGTGGAAATTCTTGCGGGTAGATATGAGGAAAAATGTTTGCTGGTAGGCGAGAAGATACGCTCGTTTGAAAAACAGCTAATGCTGCAAATTCTCGATGGCCTGTGGAAGGAACACCTGGCGACAATGGATCATCTCAGGCAGGGAATATTCTTGCGCAGCTACAGTGGCAAGAATCCAAAACAGGAATACAAAAGAGAGGCGTTTGGACTATTTACCGAACTTCTCGATACCATGCAGCAGGAAGTGATTAAAGTGCTGAGCCACGTGAAGATCCGACAGGAAGATGAGGCCAATGCGATAGAACGCCAGAGAGAGCAGCGGCGGGCCAAGGAGAAAATGACTTTCAGGCACAGTGTTGCCAGTGCGATGGCGGGAAATACCAAACCTGAACCGAATGCGGAAGATCAGCCAGAGCCGGCCCAGGAGCAGCAAGCGCCTTTCGTCAGAGATGATAGAAAAGTCGGGAGAAATGAGCCCTGTCCCTGCGGCTCAGGGAAAAAATACAAGCAGTGCCACGGCAAGTTGGGGTAGGGCATTATGGTAGTGGGAACTAACGCCAGGCGGAATTGTCTGCCAGTCAAAGGAATCAGATTGGCTGCGGTAAAGAGCCAAATACGCTATCCGGACAGACTGGATCTGGTGTTGATTGAAATAGCAGAAGAGGCCACCGTTGCCGGCGTATTCACCCAGAATGCTTTCTGTGCAGCCCCCGTTACCGTGGCCAAGGAGCATTTGCAGCAAAAGGGCAGCCGGTATTTTCTGGTTAATACCGGTAATGCAAATGCCGGAACTGGCACGGCAGGCATAGCTGCTGCGCTTGGCTGTTGTCAGTCGGTAGCTGATCTTACTAATGTTGATTTTGTCGAAGTGTTGCCGTTTTCGACTGGGGTAATAGGTGAATCATTACCTGTAGATAAGATAGTTGCTGGAATACCCGATGCCCTTGCAGAACTATCTGAAGATAACTGGCTTTCGGCAGCAAAAGGCATCATGACTACCGATACGCGACCAAAAATTGCTACTGCAAGCGTGGAAATTAATGGCCAGCAGGTTCATGTCAGTGGGATTGCGAAGGGTGCGGGAATGATCAAGCCCAATATGGCCACGATGTTGAGCTTCGTTTTTACCGACGCGGCCATTGCTGAAGTACTACTGGATCAATTAATTAATAATGTCGTCAACCGTTCTTTTAATCGAATTACTGTGGATGGTGATACATCAACGAACGACTGTTGTATGTTGGTGGCCACAGGCAGGAGTGGCATTGCTTTGTCAGATAGCGATACCAACACACTTGAAAAGTTTACCGAAGTACTTGATGCTGTTTTCCATGAACTGGCAACGGGCCTGATAAGGGATGCAGAAGGTGCCAGTAAGTTCATTACACTTCGAGTTATAAATGGCACAAGCTCGAAAGAATGTTTGCAGGTGGGTTATGCAGTAGCAGAGTCACCGCTGGTAAAAACGGCATTCTTCGCAGCGGATCCTAACTGGGGTCGAATCCTGGCCGCAGTCGGCAGGTCTGGACTGGAGGACCTGGATATAGACTGCATCAAAATTTACCTTGGCGATGTGTGCCTTGTGAGCAATGGCGGAGTCGATTTGAATTACCATGAGGCCAGAGCTCAGGCGGTAATGAATAATGAAGAAATTGAAGTAGTAATCGACCTGGCACGAGGTGACTGTATTGAAACGATCTGGACCTCTGATCTATCCCATGACTATATTCGCATAAACGCAGAATATCGAACCTGAAAAATGCCATGAGCCCTCCAGTTCACGTCGCTGTCGGTGTAATTCTTGATTCTCAGCGGAATGTACTCGTTTCCCTACGCCATGCCGGTGGTCATCAGGGGGGGCTATGGGAATTTCCAGGCGGTAAACTGGAGAAGAATGAAACCGTCGTATCAGCCCTCGAAAGAGAGTTGGCAGAAGAGTTGGGGATTCGGGTAAAAAAGTGTAATCCCTTCGTCAGGATACTGCATCATTATTCTGACAAAACCGTTCTGTTGGACGTTTGTTTAATTGCAGAATTCGAGGGAAATCCATCGGGACTGGAAGGACAGTTAATTAAATGGTGTTCCATAGGAAAGTTGGCTGAAGCAGATTTCCCTCGGGCGAATCACCGAATCATCAAACTCTTGAAATTGCCAGATCGGCTGGCCATCACACCCGAGTTTCAATCTGAGCAAGCTATTATTTCTTATGTGCGGGATTTGCTTGACCGTCAGCTGAAGATAATCCAATTTCGTCAGCATCAACTGGAGCCTTTACAGTATATTCAATGGGCAAAATCGATTGTTGAGCTGTGCAATCAAAAGGGAGTCAAAGTAATGATCAATAATGATCTGGAGCTTATTCAGCAGATTGGAGCCAGTGGTTACCACGCGACGTCTACCAGGTTGATGAACTTGAACGAACGCCCGGTGGACAAGGAGCAGCTGTTTGGTGCCTCATGCCACAATCAGGCTGAATTGAACCAGGCAGAGAGACTGGGTGCCGATCTGGTGCTGCTATCACCAGTTAAAACCACCAGTTCTCATCCTGATTCCCCCGTTTTGGGATGGGATGGATTTGCCAAACTGGCAAATTCGATTAGCTTGCCAGTATTCGCACTTGGTGGTCTAAATGAATCTGACCTTGAATGCATTCGATGCAATGGGGGAATTGGATTGGCCTCGATTAGAGGTTTCAGTTAGGTAAAAGTAACTGATTTCCTGTTAGTATCGGTGAAAAGATTAAAAACCCAGCCAGCTCTATCCTGATATAAGAACTGCGAAGTGTGGCGTCTGTATTCTAGGAATTCGAGCAACTTACTGATATAAAAGGAGTTTATGGAATAGTTGTAAGCTGTTTTTGGCACAATTGTGATAAAGTATTTCCAAATTAAGCAGATACTATAGGTTGGATATGTGAAAAGTAGCCAACTCTAATTATTTGCGAAATTGTGAGTTAGATCACTTTGAGTGAAGTAACTGCTTGAAAATGTAGGTTTTAATAGCATAAATTCCGATTATGAATGCTTATTTGCCAGTCAAAATTAATAGCCGCCTGCTTTCTTTGGTGGTGGGTGTTCTGGTGTGCTGTAGTTCTCCTGTGTCGTTTGCGGATCAGGCCTTGCTTATAGATGCTGCGGTTTTGGCGGAATCCAATCCTGAGCCGCCGCCGCCGGCAGAGGAAGACGTTCCGCCGGCGCAACCGGATATCGGGACGTCTACCGATGCAACCTATGTGAGCGCAGGTGGATGGGCGGTAACGGGAACTAATTTTATCGATGCCGCAACGATGGTGTTTGATTTTGAAACTACCACGACTGTGTCTCAAGCTACCTTAAGCCTGACTGTTGCAAGCTCCTATGCACAGGATGGTGCGATACCCATTGAGGTATACTATTTTGCCGATGACGGGATAATTGATCGCAGCGATTATTCCAGAGGACCTACCACACCCATCGCTTCGCCCGATGTTGCGGGTTTATCTCAAATTGACGTGGATGTTACTGCTGCTGTGAACGCAGCGCTTAGCAGCAGTCAATTTATTGGATTTCGTGTACAGAGCTCAATTCTGCCAACTTCGGTAGACACCACTCAATTTCCTCCTTGGACAGGTATCAGACTTACGGATAGTTATCTCCTGGATTTCACAGCGGGCGAGGCACCTGTTCCAGGTTCAGGGTCTTCAACACCAACATACGATGGTTTTACGGTTGATGTTCCTAACATTGATATTCCAGGGGTTGGTACAGCTTCAGCTCAATTTAGGCTGATTGACTCCAATAGCGGTTTATTTATGCTGACAGCAGCAGAGCTCATTGAATCCCCTACTAGCGAGTCGGCAGTCTCTGGTGTTGAATTATTAGACTGCAGCGCATTCTCCGCGCCAGCGTTAATTAATGGTGCAAGATATTCTATGATCTCAGGCATACTTGACGTACCTGATGTTGATTTTCAAGACAATCAAGTTGATATTCGACTCGAATTGATAGACGGCACCGAACCGAAGCTATTCAGGACACTTTCTATCGCTGACGTTGTAGCTGGTTCTGATTCGATGACAGAGTCCATTTTCACCTTGGGTGGTGGGGCACAATCTGTCGAAGCAACGAGAGACTTTATTCCGCTCTGCCATGGCTGGGTACTAATAGGTGATTCTGTTAATAACAGGATGGTGGAAAGGAATATAATTACTGGCAGTACAGGTGCCACGTATCCTTTTACAACAATTCCGGATCAACTCACTCTTGATGATGCCAACAACAAAGTATTTATGACTGTTCACCCGGAAACCAATCGCTTGTATCAATTGGATTTAACCACTGGGATTTTCAGCAGTAGTGGCTTGAGGCAGGATTTCCCCGGTATTGTACAACACACTTATGGATTCGCCTTACGTGATATTGCGATGGGTGAAGATGGGAATGTATTTGCCATTCTATTTGATAGTATAACAATCGATCCTGAACAAGGAATTCCATTTGCCGAAAGTGGCCTCTGGCTAGCGTTGCTTAGCGGAACCGGTAATTTTTTAACTCAGAGCATGCCCCTTGAGGAGCCAATACGCATCGAATATGATCCGATTCTTAACCATGTGTTTCTGACAACAGCGTCAAATTTGGCAACCCTTAATTACGATCCGTCTACCCACGATTTGAGTTTTATTGAGGGTACTGATATTCCTGTTGGTAGTGCCTGCACAGACTTTGCTATTTCACCAGATGGAGCTAGCGTGGCTTATTCGTGCCCGGAGGGAAATCGCCCTGCTGCAGGTGGAGAATTCAGTATTGTAGATATGTCGCCTACAGATTATTTTGATTCTGATGGAGAGTGGCTTCTTGGTAGTGCGCCAGTGAGTGCTACATTTACTGAAGACGGTGCTTATTTAATTGCCACAGATAATGAGAAAATTTACTTTTTTAACCCGGTATCGCATCTGGTATTGGAAGATTTTGAGCTGGGATTATTGGAAGAAGAGCAAATTGAGAAAATCAGATTATCCAGAGATGGCGGCTTCCTAATAATATATCTAACCAACGTTGTTCATACAGACAGCAGTAAATTTTACTGGATGCCAATACCCTCAGATATTGGATCTGATCTTAAGCCACTTTTCTAGAGAACTAGCTGAGTTATTGTAATTGGTCCGGGGTTTCGTCTTCATCATTAAAGATTGGATTGCCCGCTATAGCATTTTTCTCAGTTGCCCAATCGCCAAAATCTATTAACTTGCAGCGCTCGCTACAGAAGGGGCGGTGCCGATTTT
>PBTO01000080.1 GCA_002726595.1 Gammaproteobacteria bacterium
TGGCCTACAGCCAATGTCGCTATCAAGGCGCACCGGCGCAGGAATGTGTCGACCTTTCAAGCCGGTGCAACGCCGAGAGCGGGATTGGCTGTAGGCCCCTTCGGGCGGGCTCTGTTGCACCCCGCCGCTTCGTTGTCGCGCTTGCCAAGGACGCTGCCATTACCTGCGCACGACGCCTAGCGCCGGAGCGCGACAGACTCCAGCAGAATGGCCATATACTTGTTCAGAGGCTCCCCAGAGATTACTATGTCTGAAATAATTTCGCAGTACGGTTTTATCTTCCTGGTTATGGCCTGTATTTTTGGTTTTTTTATGGCCTGGGGTGTCGGTGCGAACGATGTGGCCAATGCCATGGGAACCTCGGTTGGTGCCCGGGCCATAACCATCAAGCAAGCCATTCTCATTGCCATGATTTTTGAATTTGCCGGTGCTTATTTAGCCGGCGGAGAAGTTACCTCAACCATCCGCAGCAGCATTATCGATATCGAAATGGCCGGCTTTGCCGACTCGCCTGAATTGTTGGTCTATGGCATGCTCTCATCCCTGTTAGCCGCGGGGATCTGGTTGTTAATCGCCTCCCATAACGGCTGGCCGGTTTCCACTACGCACTCCATCATCGGCGCAATTGTTGGATTTGCGGTGGTCGGTATTTCGGCGGATGCCGTCGTATGGAGCCAGGTCTGGTCGATTGTTGCCAGTTGGGTTGTGTCTCCGATGTGCTCTGGCATAATCGCATTCTTTCTATTTCGCAGTGTGCAAAAGCTAGTACTGGAAACAGCAGATCCCTTCGAAAACGCAAAAAAATATGTGCCCTTTTATATATTCCTGGTGGGCTTCGTGATTGCCATGGTTACGCTGGTCAAGGGACTAAGCCATACCGGCCTGGAGTTCACTTTTGTCCAGAATATAATGATAGCCCTCAGCCTCGGGGTGCTGGCGATGACAGTCGGCATTTTCATGCTGCGCTCCATTGTCGCAGTGCCGGCCGAGGACAGTCAATTTCATTTCGCCAGCGTAGAGAAAGTCTTTGGCGTATTAATGATATTTACTGCCTGCTCCATGGCATTTGCCCATGGCTCAAATGATGTGGCGAATGCGATCGGTCCCCTAGCTGCGATTAATGGCGTGGTGCAAAGCGGTGGTGCGTTTGTCGAGGAATCCGGACTGCCCCTTTGGATTTTGTTATTGGGAGGCGCCGGGATCGTAGCGGGTCTTGCCATGTGGGGTTATAAAGTCATAGCAACCATTGGTAGAAATATCACCGAGCTTACCCCCAGTCGGGGATTTGCTGCAGAACTGGCTGCTGCTTCAACGGTTGTCGTCGCCTCCGGAACCGGCATACCAGTTTCCACGACTCACACGCTGGTGGGGGCTGTATTGGGCGTTGGTATGGCACGGGGAATTGGCGCGCTCAATCTTGGCGTAGTGGGTAAGATCTTTCTGTCCTGGGTAGTCACACTGCCGGCAGGTGCTTCCATCTCAATTGTGTTTTTCTTTATCTTTAGAGCGCTTTTTTCCTAGGCGCTCTTTTCTCAGGCGTTTTTTTTCCAGGCGATCCTTTCGATTGCAATCAGCGGTAAGATCGATCTGGTGGCGGTCTGCTGCTATAGAGATATGTTAAGCCTTTGATGGCCCAGGGAATTGCAGCCTGAGTTCTCTCTTCAGTACTTTGCCATTGGCATTGCGCGGGATGACATCGATAAAGGCAGCGCCTTTTGGTAGTTTGAAACCCGCCATTTTACCCTCACAATGCGCCAGCACATCCGCTTCGGTTAATTGTTCAGTATTTTTAACTACTACGGCAAAAGGCGATTCACCCCAGATCTCGCTGGGTTGGCCGATAACTGCCACCTCACCTACCTCAGGGTGGGAGAGGATCACATTCTCAATTTCTGCCGGATAAACATTCTCCCCCCCGGAGATAATCATGTCTTTAATTCGATCCTGAATGTAAACGAATCCCTCGTCGTCAATTGACGCCACATCACCGGTGCGTAACCAGCCTTCTCTGGTAATGGTTTCCGCGGTGGCATCGGGTCTGTTCCAATACTTCAGCATGACGTGTTTCCCTCTGACCCACACCTCGCCCTGCTCACCCGGCGGACAGTCCTTACCCGCCTCATCAACCACCCTGACTTCAGTGTGAAAGAATGCCCGCCCGGTTGAACCGATCTTGGATAAGGCGCTTTCTGCGTTGATGACACAGGCCGGTCCACAGGACTCCGTCAGGCCATAAATCTGGTGAATATCTATGCCCATATCGGCATATTGCTGAATCAGGTTCACTGGCAAGGGCGACGCACCGCTCTGCACCCAACGCAGTGAAGAGTAGTCATATTGTGCAACATCAGGTACCTGAACCATGAAGTTCAGCATGGCTGGCACCAGTAACGAGTTAGTCACTTGCTCTTCCTGAATCAACTGCCAGGCACGAATCGGATCGAATTCTCTCATTACCACACTGGTCACACCCCGATAGATATTTAGCGTAACAGGGGTTAACGAACCCACGTGAAACAAAGGTAATGCGACGAGATAACGATCTGCATCGCGCAAATCACAGGATGCACCAAAAGTAAATAAAGCCCAGAAACAGGTGTTATGAGAGTGTACTACTCCCTTTGGCAAGCCGGTGGTGCCTGAGGTGTACATGATGTAGAGTAGTTCGTCCTCGCAGACGCTTATAACCGGCTCTGCATCGGACCCTGCATCGCGAAATTGCATATAATCCTGTGTGAATTCACTATTGCCATCGCCAATTGCGTGTTGAATCCAGTTAACCACATCAGTCTTTGCGCCGCGACTGTGCAGTTCACTCATCACGTCGACGAACTCTTCACCAAAAATTAGAGTAGATGAGCCGCTGTCCTTGAGAATAAATTCCAGTTCGTCAGGTACCAGGCGCCAGTTGAGAGGAACAATGATCGCCCCCAGCTTGGCGATAGCAAAATAGGCTTCGATGAATTCGGCGCTATTCATCATCGCTACTGCAATGCGGTCTCCCGGTTTGACACCCAAAGCAAGCAGTGAACTAACCAGGCGGTTACATCTGGCATTGAGCTCGCTAAAACTCAATCTGAGTCCCGATTTGCTGTCCACGAATGCTTCCCGGTCTGGATTGATAAGCGCTCGTTTGCTTAGTAGAAGGCCGATATTATTTTTCATTGTTTTCCCTGCCTAAAGGGGACGATTTCGATTCGATAAGGCGGCTCGTTGGTAAGAACCTGGCCCTGCCTCCCAGCGCATTTGAGCATATTTCAGCCAAAAGGTCCGTTCCACCCGGAAACTGACATTAGCGATTTTGACTGATTTTTTCAAATCTGGTGTGTGGCTGCTTCTCAAAGCGGTCTGAAATCCAGCAATTAATGCAGGGCTGATACCGATACAGGGCGGTGGACTTGAATCGGGATAGCTTATATTCTTCTTTGGTACTCAACTAAACAGGTGGTGTTCCCATGCGAAATTTTCTTCTTCTCACAGTCTTATGTTCGTTAGCTTACGCATCAACTCTGAGTGCGCAGAACCAATCAGAGACCAAGCGTTATCTGTATCTCAGCACGCCGGATGCGGCCCAGGTGGAAGGTCAGGCCGATGGTGCCGGTATTCTGATCTTCGATATCGATGACGGGCACAAGCTGGTTCGGCGAATCGATCTCCCGGTTTTTTCTGAAGGTATTCGAGGTTTTGCTGCTAATCTCGAGAACCACAGCGCCTACTTTTCTACCCAGAATCCGCGGATAGGGGCTTTCGATCTGGAAACGGATCAGATCATCTGGGAACAGACCTATCAGTTGGGCAGTGATCGATCGTCGGTTACGCTGGACGGTAAGAAGATCTACGTACCTACCGGGTGGTGGGTTTCCGGGGATGACAGTGGCTTGCTGGTCCTTAACGGTGAGAACGGTGANCTCATCAAACACGTTCGCATTGGTGATAGTGCGCACAATAGCCTGGTAAGTGTCGATGGCCGATTTCTCTATCTTGGCACAACCATGATGCTGACAGTCCTCGATACAGAGAATGAGGAAGTGATTCATCAGATCGCACCCGTGGGCGAATCCGGGGGGCAGGGAGCCTTTCCCTTCACAGTGGATAGTGCCAACCGCATCGCCTATGTAAGCCTTGGCAGTCATGTTGGTTTTGACGTGGTCGATCTTGCGCAGGAGCGGATACTGCATCACGTGCTGGTCGGCGATGAGCCGATTGAACATCGTACCCACGGCGCCGCTCTCACACCCGATGAGACGGAACTGTGGATCAGCGACCAGGAGGGTCGCAAGCTGTTTATTTTTGATGCCACACAGATGCCACCCGTGCTAACGGGCGATGTTGACTTATCCCAGGGTGGTCATGGCTGGGTGACCTTCAGCCTGGATGGTCGTTACGTCTGGACTCATACGCCCGATGTCTTCGATGCAGAAACCCACGAGCTCGTTGCCACGCTGCGGGATGAAAACGGCAACCCGGTGAGCGGTTCCAAGTTCATCGAAGTTCATTTCCGCGACGGTAAGGTCGTGGCAGTGGGCAATGAGTTTGGACTAGGACGTCGCTAGAACTGATCAGGGGACGGAGGCATTAAATTTAGTGCCTCCATCCCCCGAATTCATAATGAATTACAACAAAGGAGATTTAGCTGAAATCTCTTAAGCAATGGTCTAATTCGTTAAACCACAAACTCTATACCCTCTATGTCGCTTCCAGGGATGAGAGAGTGCCAGGATTTGCAAAGTTATTAATGCTTGCAATAGTGGCTTACGCGGCAAGTCCAATCGATTTGATTCCTGATTTTATTCCCGTCATCGGGTATGTTGATGACCTGATAATCATTCCCCTGGGCATCGCACTAATAGTCAAATTAGTACCGGTAAACGTCTGGCGAGAGTGTGAAGCGAAAGCCACAGAAGAACTGGATGCATCGCTAACCGCGAAAAGTGTAGTTGTGGTTGTAATTGGTGCAATCTGGGTAGTCGTATCAACGGTTGTTGTTCTATCTGTTTATAGGATCTGGTATAGCTAAAGTTGAAAGGGACTGGCATTAAATTACTCTGATTCTAAGATATCCTCAAAACATATCGAGTTAAATCAAGAGACTAAGACGGTCTAGGTGATGTATCCAATTTAGTAATTGGTGCCATAGGTGTGGGCCGCAAGCTTGGAATAAGGGGTTGTTTTTTTGCTCCGTTGGGTCGTTATGTACATGGATGTACGGTATGCAGGTTTTGCAGGAGCAAAAACCTGCACCTGGCCCGTCCCGCGCTTCATCCCTGGCGCTAGTCACGGAAAAACAGAAATACCTTCCCAATCCCCGATACACGCATCAACTACCTTTGTGCCAAGCCCGTTAAACCCACCGACACTTAAGCGATGAGCATTACATCGTTGTGGAGATAACTCAGACTCTGAATCCTTTGATCTAATATTGACGTTGACGTTAACGTAAAGCAAGCGTAAAGTAATTCCGTGGCTTGTCTTTGGGGGCCAGGGACCGCCACGGACCATCAAACCAATTGAACTGGGTAGCTGAAATGGAAAACAAGTTTTCAATATCTGACCTGGCGTCAGAGTTTCAGGTTACCACTCGCACTATTCGGTTTTATGAAGAAAAAGGGCTGCTGACACCGGTGCGCAGAGGCAGTGTTCGCCTGTACGGTCCTCGAGAGCGGGTCAAGCTCAAATTAATTCTGCGCGGCAGGCGGCTGGGCTTTTCCCTCGATGAGAGTCGCGACATTATCGAGATGTACGATCCGGAATCGGAAAATGTGAAGCAGCTACAATCTCTGCTGGAAAAAATACATGAAAAGCAAGGGCAGTTGGAAGCACAGAAAAAGGAAGTTAACAGCATGCTCAAGGACTTGAAAATAGCAGAAAAAAATTGCCTGGATGCTATTTCACATCCCGGCTAAAGAACCAAGGAATCAAAATCGTAAAGGTACAACCATGAATGTTTCATATCCCACTTTGAATTTTAATCTCGGTGAAGAAATAGATATGCTGCGCAACAGTGTTTATCACTTCGCACAAGTCGAGTTAGCACCGCGTGCGGGGAAAATTGACATCGACAATGAATTTCCAGTGGATATGTGGAAGAAGTTTGGTGACATGGGTTTGCTTGGAGTTACTGTCGCTGAAGAATTTGGCGGCTCAAATATGGGATATCTGGCACATTGTATCGCTATGGAAGAAATTTCCCGAGCTTCGGCAGCAGTAGGATTATCCTACGGAGCCCATTCAAATCTCTGCGTTAATCAAATTTCAAACAACGGTAATGACAGACAGAAGCAAAAATACCTGCCCAAGTTGTGTTCGGGAGAACATGTCGGGGCGTTGGCGATGTCAGAACCCAACGCCGGATCGGATGTCGTTAGCATGGCACTTCGGGCTGAGCACAGGGGGGATTATTACCTTTTGAACGGTAACAAGATGTGGATCACCAATGGTCCGGAAGCAAACACCTGCGTGGTTTATGCTAAAACCGAGCCCGCTTCCGGCTCCCGAGGGATAACAGCATTCATCGTGGAGAGGGATTTCCCGGGATTCAGTCAGGCGCAGAAACTGGATAAACTGGGCATGCGGGGTTCCAACACCTGTGAACTGGTGTTCCAGGATTGCGAAGTGCCAGAGGAAAATATACTGGGCGAGGAAGACAGGGGCGTTGGCGTTTTGATGTCTGGCCTGGACTATGAGCGGACAATTTTGGCGGCTGGTCCGGTGGGGATTATGCAAGCTTGTCTGGATGTAGTGCTGCCCTATGTTCACGAGCGCAAGCAATTCAATCAACCTATCGGTGAATTTCAATTAATGCAGGGAAAACTGGCCGATATGTATGCGGATCTTAACGCGTCACGTGCCTATTTGTACGCAGTAGCTTCCGCGTGTGACAGACAGGAATCGAGTCGCAAGGACGCCGCAGCATTAATCCTGTATACAGCAGAGAAGGCCACACAGATGGCCCTGCAGACAATTCAGGCGCTGGGTGGTAATGGTTATATAAACGAATTTCCCGCAGGCCGTCTGTTGCGTGATGCGAAACTCTACGAAATCGGTGCTGGCACATCGGAAATCAGGCGTGTCCTGGTTGGACGCGAGCTGTTTCGCGAATCTGCATAATTTGTCGGAGTATCGATATGACGATTCTAAAATCAAAAATTGTTGCCGATAGCGCCGATTTCATCGCCAACAAAAATCACATGCAATCGCAGATTGATGATCTGAAGATGAAGCTGGAGCAGATCAGTTTGGGTGGCCCTGAAGCATCACGCGAACGACATACTTCACGCGGAAAACTGCTGCCAAAAGAAAGAATCAGTAGTCTGATCGATGAAGGTACTGAATTTTTTGAATTATCTCAGTTGGCCGCCTTTAATGTGTACGGTGAAGATGTGCCTGCAGCAGGAATACTGACTGGCATCGGTCGGATTCAGGGACGGGATTGTATTATCGTTGTTAACGACGCTACGGTTAAAGGAGGAACGTACTACCCCCTAACGGTAAAAAAACACCTGCGAGCACAGGAGATTGCCGCAGCAAACAGGCTGCCGTGTGTCTATCTGGTGGACTCCGGTGGCGCTAATCTGCCGCGCCAGGACCAGGTATTTCCTGACCGGGATCATTTCGGGCGAATTTTTTTCAATCAGGCCAATCTGTCCGCTCAGGGGATTGCCCAGATAGCAGTGGTAATGGGTTCTTGTACAGCAGGGGGTGCCTATGTGCCGGCCATGTCCGACGAGTGCATCATGGTTAAAAACCAGGCAACTATTTTCCTTGCCGGGCCTCCATTAGTAAAAGCTGCCACCGGCGAAGTAGTCGATGCCGAGGCGCTCGGTGGTGCGGATGTACACTGTCGCCGCTCCGGCGTAGCAGATTACTATGCGGAAAATGACCAACATGCATTGCAACTAACTCGAGATATTGTTGGCCACCTNAATCACAACTCAGTAGATACAGAGTTTGACAGTGTAAGCAGGCCGCCAGAGTATGATGTCAGTGAAATTGGCGGAATAGTACCTTCCAATCCCAGCACGGCTTACGATGTCCGGGAAATTATTGCCCGCATAGTCGACGCCTCCGAGTTTGATGAATTTAAGGTGCTCTATGGTAAAACCCTGGTCTGTGGATTTGCCCGCATTGATGGTCAACAGATAGGCATAGTGGCAAATAACGGTATTCTGTTCAGTGAATCCGCAACCAAGGGCACGCACTTTATCGAACTGTGCTCGCAGCGAAAAATTCCCTTGCTGTTTTTGCAAAATATTGTTGGCTTCATGGTTGGCAAAGTTTTCGAGGAAGGTGGTATTGCCAAACACGGCGCCAAGATGGTTATGGCAGTCGCCTGTTCCAGAGTGCCAAAATTCACCGTCATCATCGGTGGTTCATTTGGTGCTGGAAATTACGGTATGTGCGGGCGGGCCTACGATCCCCGGTTCGTGTTCATGTGGCCTAATGCACGCATATCGGTCATGGGTGGAGAGCAGGCAGCGGGAGTACTCGCCACCATAAAGCGGGATCAGATTGAAAAGAA
The DNA here is from genome assembly GCA_002726595.1 of Gammaproteobacteria bacterium. GTDB lineage: Bacteria > Pseudomonadota > Gammaproteobacteria > Pseudomonadales > Pseudohongiellaceae > UBA9145. The sequence goes on from PBTO01000080.1 coordinate 8,519, forward strand.
AAACCGGCAATGGAGCGAAGAACAGGAGCAGGAATTCAGGAAACCCATACTGGACACTTATCAAACCCAGGGTCATCCCTACTTTGCATCGGCTCGACTTTGGGATGATGGTGTGATCGAACCGGCACAAACCCGCGAGGTGGTAGCACGCTGCATGGAGATCGCCCGTAACGCAGCAATTGAGGAAACCCGATTCGGCGTATTCAGGATGTAAGCGCTTAACTATGCCCAGGCTTCCTGATTTAGAAAGAATAGGTAATAGTCGCGCCAATTCTGACATCTTCTGACAGGAATACTAGCGGCGAGTCAGAGCTAGCCGTTATGGAAATAAGCTGGGCATTCACGGCCCAGTTATCGTTTAGTGTGTAGTCAACGCTGAGTAAAGCGAGCAGGGAATCACCGTCCACTCCACCTTGCAGTGTTGATGAAAGAACCAGGTCACTATTCATCAAAGTATTGCTGTATCTGACAAGCCAACTGCCGAACACCCCATCGTTGATTAATGCTTGTCCTAGCAGTAAACCTTCGTCCTCATCCAATAGAGATTGAGCCTGAATGCCGATACTGACGCTCTGCTCATTGCTAATGGCATACTCAAAACCAAACGACGTGCCTATTTGATCTTTTCTTAGATCTACCGGAGCCACAAAAGAGCCGGTGCCGGGAAAATTGAAACTGTCGGCCAGTACATTGTGGCTGAAGGCCAGGTCGAAATTGAGCAACAGTTTGCCGATTGCACGATTGGCGCTGAATCCCAGCAGCAGGAAATCATTCTTTTTGGAAACAGCATCGCCGATTCTGCTTACCGGGTCTTCGTAACGTAGTTGATTTTCAAACAGGTACGCCGCCATGATTGCAATATCACTGCCCTCGAAAGATTTGCGCCACTGTGTACCGACTTCGAATAACAGCTCGCTGCCCCGGTCATAGTCCGTGAGGTTGAAAGGTGGCTCAAAAAAGAAGGGACTGCCGCGAACCGGAGCTGGATTGAAATCCGGATAGAGATTAACAAATGTAGAGAAGTCGCTATTTTCCCCAAAGTAATCCCACACCACCATCCATTGATTGAGGCGTGCATCCTCAATATCGATTATGGTGAGGTCGCGAAATTCGCTGGTATTGATGACATCCAGCACCGAGTTGCCGACGGTTTCTCCCCACACGACGGTCTGGCGGCCAAACTTGATGCTGTTTTGACCAAAGCTGCGCTGAATGAAGAATTCATTGATGCGCAAATCCGTATCTATACGGTCGCCGTTGGCCCCATATTCATAATCTTCCTTCCAGTAGGCCTTGGCCTGACCACTGGCCTGCAATAACCAGCCCGGCGCAAACGGGTTTTGGTAGCGCACATTTAAACCCAGCCGGTTACTCTCTGTTTCTGCTTCTCTGTGAAAGGAAAAACCGGGCGCCAGATCTACCGAGTGATTGTTTACCTGACCGAAAAACTGCTGACTGATCCTGATGGTAAAATTATCCAACCAGGAGCTGGTGTCCTCTGCGTCATCTTCGAAGACGCCACCAAATATACTGTCGTCAAAACCGAGGTCAGCATCGAACTGAACATTGTCATCGAGTATAAGAACATCCTGTTGCGCCAGGCCAGGTGGAGCAAGCAGGAATAAGGCAGCGCCGGCCAGAACCGGGATAGGATTGAAATTACCCATAGAGTGTAACTTAAGGACCATCTGAATAATTATTTAAGGTCAGGCAGAGACATCAAATAATTAATCAGAGGGTCCTCAACTAATCTATTTGTGCCCTGAGTTTTTCAAGCTCAGTTTCACGGAAGGCAACATCGGTAAGAGTTCGCTGGGTAAGGAATTCATCATCCACATCAATACCGGTGTTAATTTCCAGTATGGCCATATTGGATAGCCGGTTGGTGACCAGATTCATCATAGTCAGGGAGCGAGCCATCCACACATCGTTGATCAATTCCACCCGCGAAGCTAACATCCGTTTCACTTCCTTCTCGTATTGATCAAACATTTCTACGCGTAAAGTGACATAACGCTCTTTGTCGATATAGGAAATGGTTCTGGAATAGCGGGATTTTCTGGCGCGTTCTGCATTGGGAATCATTTCGACCTTCCATACATCGCGGCCTGATTCAGTGGTTTCTTCCAGTATGTTGATTTCGTATTCTTCCAGTTTACCCGTGTCGGTATCTTCGGTGGTGAATTCGGAGCCAAAAACCGCAGCGGGTTCGGTATCGTCATCGGAACTGCCACTGGCGATGCGTTTGACCCGGCCTTAAGCCGATAGATAAAGCCAGGTTTCGTTATCACGGTCCGATTGGTCATAGGCAAAACTCAGCATGCCAATTCCACGTTCGGCTGCAGGCTCGAGAACGATGGTGATGTTCTTGGTATCTTTCAGATTCAAGCCGAAATTTTTGCCAACGGATTCCAGTGCTTTTACCCGGGGTCTTTCGGCACAGGTAATTCGGCTGTCCTTCACCCCGAAGCGGCAGGTAGAGAGCTGCATGCGGTTGAAAGCCGAATCGGAAGTTGCTCGCTGGGACTCTTCAACCAATTCCATAATCTCCATTCCAGTGAGGTTCTGTGCACTGGATGTGGTGATTGCCGATATGCTGGCAATGACAATGACTAAGAGGGATCGGGTCGCATTAATCATGCAGGACTCTCCATAAAGGTAATTCTTGTATCGGCATCTTTAACACCAAAAGTAGGTTTGAATATCATGATCATGGCTGGAATCAGGAACAGATCGCAAAGCAAGGCAACAAGAATTGCTACTGAACCGAAGAAACCCATTTTTGCCATGCCCAGGTAGTCTGAGAAGCTCAGCAGCGCAAAACCCATCCCCAATATCATGGTGGTAAACATGACCGCCTGACCGACATCGCGAATAGTGGATTTCAAAGATTCACTTATGCTGCCTGTACTGATTAACTCCATCCGATAATGGGTCATAAAATGTATCGTATCGTCTACCGCGATGCCAATGATGAGTGGTGCTATGAGCAGCGTATCTCCATCGAGGGAAATGCCCATAAGACCCATCAAACCAAATCCCAACAAGGCAGGAATCATATTGGGAACCATGGCCATCAGGCCACCCTGCAAGGAGCCAAGTGTAATTATCATGATCAAGCTGATTACGCCGATGGCGAGTGTGAAACTGGCAAATTGCGACCGGGCTATTTCATCTGTCATACGCATTAACAGGGCCATGGAGCCAGTCAGATAAATTTCCATATCCGGAAATTCGGTATTGAGCTCGGCGAATGTTTCTTCAATATCTAACGTAATCTCGTCGAAAAACAACTGGTATTGATAGGAGCCAGCGTTATAAATATTGAGGGAAACATGCGAGCGGCTGTAGTCATCCGAGACCAGGCTGCGTCGGTCTTCAGGGTTTGCACTGTTAAACAGATACAACAATTGTGAAATCATCTGCTCTGAATTCGGCACCTGATAGTATGCCGGATCATCATCGTTCATTATCTGATAGGTATCCTTGACGATATTGGCCAGAGAATTGGTACGGGATACCTGGTCGGAATAGCGCTCTTCGATGCGAGTCTGAAAAGTATCGATTGCCTGTAACAAGCGTGGATTGTATAAGCCGTCAGTAGTCTTGGTGTCCACCATGATTACCATGGACTGGGCGCCGGCCATGTTCTCATCAACGATTTCGTAGGCAACACGAAGCACACTGCCCTCGCGTGTTAGCTCCGTCATATTTGAATCGATTCTGACCTGGCTGGTGCCATAAGCGCACAAACCAAAGACAGATGCGAAGATGGCCAGAATCAGGTAAGGCCTCTTCGCCACGATGTAGGGCACGAATGATAAAATTTGCGTTTGCCAGTTAACCACCACATAAGTCAGCAGAGTAATAAGTGTAATGTAGGTGCCAACCAGAACGCCTAACAACAGATAAACAACGGCCACATAAGTTACGGCTATTGCAACTTTTTTCCCGATGTACAAATCCATCCAGCGTTGACCGAGTCTGTCTGCCAGGCTGGCATCGCTTTTATTGGTTGCTCCCGGATGCCAGACGTCTAGAAGTATAGGCAGTAGGATTATGGTGAAGAAGAACGCCATTACTACGCCAAATGCCGACATGAGACCAAAGACCTTGATCGGTATCAGGTCTGAAGTGGTCAGGGCCAGAACTCCTGCCATAGTAGTAACGGTTGTGACCATGATGGCCAGACCTGTCTTTCCGTAAGATCGGGACAGCGCCTTGTAATGCTCCTCACCCTCCCGGCNATAANTGAAATAGGCGCTCATCACATGAACGCAGTCGGCAATACCCACGGCAAATACCAATAACACTGTCAGGGAAATCATCTGGGAAACCGTCACCCCAAGCCAGACCGTGAGCCCCCAGGTCCAGGCCATACTCGCAGCGATGGTCACCATCGGCCAAAGCACAGCACTAAAAGATCGAAGCAATATCCACAGCAGCAATGTAAAAATCAGTACCATTAACCCACCCAGCACTACCATTTGCGTCAGTATCTCCATCATGAATTCCATCATGGGTGGATTGCCAACGGGGTAGAAGTCGAACTGGTCAGAATACTTTTCGTAAAGTGCCTTGGTGATTATGTGAAAGTTCGTGTATCCGAGCATGTTGACAGGCTCAAAATTTACTTCCTGAACCTCTACGGTTTCATCAAATTCAAGATCGAAACTATCGTTGCTGCTAAACGCATCAAAATCGGTGAAGCTATCATCCAGTGCAATATCGTTTGCATCAACTGCCGATATATAGTCTGCGACAGGTTGGGCGCCAAAATCGGTTTGAATCATGATGGCGCCGTACCGGGCATCGGCGGAGTAGAACGCTAAGAGATAGTCTTCCTGAGCCAGGGCTCTGGCTTTTATGGCAGCTAGTTCTTCATCGCTCTCGGGTAGTTCGACAGGTACCAGACGATTTGAGAGCAGGGAGTCGCCAACATTTTCCTGCGGGTTCAATTGATCGACGCAACACTTTAATCTTATAACAAAAAGATAGAGTGTTGAATATGACGTACAGAAAACGAATAAGGTATACAGAAGAACAAAAAGCTGAAATGTGGGACCGCTGGCAACAGGGTGAATCCCTAACATCCATTGGGCGTGTGTTTGACAGGCCATCCTCATCGATTTTTGGTCAACTATCTCCCACCGGAGGTATTCGTCCTCCACCAAGAACGCGATCCAGACGGGTGCTTAGCCTTTCAGAGCGTGAGGAGATTTCAAGAGGCCTGGCGAACGATCTAACCCTGCGCGATATAGCAACGCAGCTTGACCGTTCAGCCTCGACAATTAGCCGTGAAATCAATCGCAACGGGGGCTATGATGATTACCGAGCGGTAGAAGCGGATCAAGCTGCATGGGATCGGGCCCGCCGTCCAAAGCTCTGTAAGCTAGCTCAAAATCGACCACTGAGTCGCATAGTGGCAAGAAAACTCCAGCAAATGTGGTCCCCCGAGCAGATTGCAGGGTGGTTGAAAACTGAATATCCAGGGCAAGAGTGTAATCACGTGTCACATGAGACAATCTATCGAAGCTTGTTTGTACAGGCTCGCGGGGTACTGAAAAAGGAGCTACTTCAGTATCTTAGGCGCGAACGGGCTATACGTCGTTCCAGGCACGCGAGCTTGAAAAAGGATGGGCTAGGACAAATCGCGAACATGGCTAAAATCAGCGAGAGACCGGCCTCAGTGGAGGACCGTGCTGTTCCAGGTCATTGGGAAGGTGACCTCATTGGAGGCTCAAAAAATAGTTATGTGGCGACACTGGTCGAACGTAACACGCGCTATGTCATGTTGGCTAAGGTAAAGAACAAAGACACAGAGAGTGTTGTTTCTGCACTGATCAAGCAATCAAAAAAATTACCGACTGAACTGTATAAATCACTGACATGGGATAGAGGCAAAGAGCTTTCCGATCATGAGCGCTTTACGCTGGAAACCAATATCGATGTATACTTCTGTGATCCGAGTAGTCCGTGGCAACGTGGATCAAATGAAAACACAAATGGTTTGCTCAGGCAGTACTTTCCAAAAGGGACTGACTTATCGGTACACTCGCAGGCAAAATTAAATGCAGTGGCTCGTCAGCTAAATGAACGACCAAGAAAGACATTAGGGTTTGAGACCCCGGCAAGTAGGTTTAATGCATGTGTTGCATCGACCGGTTGAAATCGCACCTGAAAGCGAACATTGGCGACAGATTGCACTCGCCGCACATGGTTCAGTTCGTTGAAATCCAGATCAATATCGTTGATCGATTCGGGGTAATCGTTCGGGTCAAGGTTCTGCCAGAAGCGCAGGTCATTTGTGAGCTGTTGCACCGCCGTTAACGATTCTCTGGAAAATACGTCGCCATCTTTCGCTCGATACACCAGAAACACCGAGTCATCACTGCCGAACTGGCGGCGGTATTCATTGAGAGCAAATATTGCCGGGTCAGACTGGTCCAGGAAACTGTCCGCGGTCATGTCCAGTTCTGTGCGGGTGAAAATACCATAAACCATCAAAATACTGGTGACGACAAGACCAGTAAGCACGAAGTTCTTGAACCGCAATACCCGGTAAGGCACTTCGGCAAACGCATCACTTAGAGTGATTAGTATTTTTTCCATAACATCCTCAGATTTGGACTATTAAAGTCTCATCACAGGTTAGGTTCCGTTGGAACTTAACCCGGTTTTGCACACACCCTATTGTTAACAACTCATTCTACACTCAAATTCATTGGGTGA
>PBTO01000081.1 GCA_002726595.1 Gammaproteobacteria bacterium
GATAATAAGGCTAAATCACTAACCCAGATGAGCTAATGTGTCTCTTAAATCAGGGCTAGCTTTGTCCAGGATGGTTTGACGACGTACAGTCCATGTCAAAACCACGGCTCTCAGCCTCGGCCCTGTACCACTTGGCAAGGCAGTTACGACAGAAGCTCGCAAGATTCATCAGGTCAATATTTTGTACATCCTTGTTGCTGTCCAAATGCTCGAGCAATTTTCTAAAAGCCCCAGCCTCAATTTCCAATCTGTCCTGTTCAGTTAGTGACATATTTCTATAGCTCTCCTATGCAGCACGGGTGTCAGTATTATCCTTATCTGACTCAGGAAGACCTGACAAATCTCTGGGGCTGCCCTGTGCATTGCGATGCTTCTTATCGATTGAATTTAACTGCCTTTCCGCTACATTAAAGGCATCTCTGATGGCAATATATAAATCTTCATGGGCACGATTGTCGTGCTGGTCCTGATTGACTCTTACCTCCTTAGTCGGAGTATGAATTTCCAATCCTACTGAATAAACCTTCCCCTTGTGATGATTGTTATGAGGAGAATCCAGGACGACCCTGCCGGTAATTATCTGGTCACAGTAGCGTTCCAGCTTGTTTATTCGCTTGTGAACGGCTTCAGTCAGGGCATCGGTTTGATCAATATTGTGAAAAACTATTTGAAATTCATTAGTCATAAAATACTTTCTCCTGTTGATAATCAATTAACTGGAAAATCATCCTAACCACTTCCTATTTTCACCTCCTTTAGTTAATAAGCATTTGCTTTCAATCAACGAATTGAATTGTTTCCAGGCTATTTTCAGCCACAAAACTGCTCTGTATGGATTTCCGCACGGCACAACCTTGCCCTCCCATTCCCTGGTGAGCAGTGGAATTCTCGAGTAATTTTTACTACGCACCAGCACCCGAACGACCCAGGCAGGCTGGGAAACAAATTGACCAGGTTGAATAAAGTCGACCAGGAAGTAATCCCGGTTATTATGCGGCGGGGAATTCGGGATTGAGTCGGGGAGCTAAATACAGAGGTACTTAGGGCATTTGATATAATCTGCACTAGGTATTTCTTCTGTGGCATCCTCACTCCTTTCCGTGCAACAGATTATTCCCAGATTACTCGTTTCCAGGCCGATTGTCTAAGCCTGTTTTTTCTCCGCTGAAAAGCACCAATGCCAGGGTTCATATTGAATACCGAAGACATTGGTNCGAGGATAGCTCATGGAGAAATGATAGATGCTGGCATTTGCAGTAAGCCATTGAAAAGCGGTTGTATTTTCAAAATTCTCACTTAAGGCGTCACAATTTGCTGTACCCACATCAATGGCTCTTCCAGTGTGGTGCTCACTATACCCTGGAGCCGCATTTACTCGCAGTATTTCGGCCAGGGCCTGGCCGTCGGACAGCTTCTTTTCGATGAGTCCACGTTGATATTCCAGATCCCGAAATGCAGAGATTAAAAATACCGCGACTTCGTCAGCGGCAGCAGCCGCTTTCATTGCCGACCAGGCCGAAAATGCGGCAGCGGTTAACCGCTGTGGCCGTTGATAAAAATCCAGCTCCGTATCCACCAGTTTATCAGGCTCAACGCATAATGGCAGTTTGCGGTCATGCGCATAATTTGAGGGGATGTCGAGTGCCTCGTGTATCGCCTGCACTTTCCGGGTAAATTGATTAACAGTAGTCAAGGCAGCATGGTTCTCTGCAGGTAGGCGCGATACACACGGGAGGCATCAGCCAGAGTATCGGGAAATCAGCCTGCTGCATGGACTGCAGCAGGCTAACGCGGATAGCTGTCAAATACGGTTTCAATCCAGCTTGCTTCGTCAATGAAACCCTGGCCCCAGGATTCGTACATTGAATCCAGACCCTCGGCAACGATTTCTTCCTTGCTCATTTGCTGCGACTTCTTAACTCGGATCTCGGTCGATGTATCCCTAATTACGTTGTAGAAAGTCAACAGATCGGCCTTGTTGCCAAGGACTCCATGGCCTGGAATAACCTCTGTATCGTCATCGATCCACGAAAGTGCGCGCTCCAGATTGGCGATGTAACCCTGTACCGTGCCGCCGTTCTCTAAATCAATAAAAGGGAATGCGCCATTGAAGAAATGATCGCCCATGTGAATGACATTGGTGTCAGCGAACATAACCACGCTATCGGTGTCGGTGTGACCAGCAGGCATGTGAATCAGCGTGATATCTTCGCCATTGAAATGGATTGTCACGTCATCATCAAAGGTGACAACGGGCAACGCCGCTGCGGGTGAATTACCCTCCATGCGCCCTTGAACGTTCTCGTGGGCAACGATGATGCTATCGACACCGAAATCTGCATTACTGCCGGTATGGTCTCCATGGAAATGGGTGTTGAGAAGGAATTTGGGTACATCTGATCCCAATGCCGCCAGTGCGGTCTTGATGCGACTCGCCAGCGGTGCATACTGATCGTCGATGATGAGTATCCCGTCGGTACCGGCCGACACACCAATATTGCCGCCGGAACCGATCAACATGGAGATATTGCCCGCAACGGGAACCGTTTCGATAGTTACATTGGCAAAGCGGTCATTCTGGGCATTGGTAGGAAAAGCCAGAAATATTCCAGCAAGCAAAAGCATTAATCCAGACCATTTCGTTATTTTCATTGCGCCACCCTCCTGCGGATTGTCGTAGATTTTAGGTCATGCTATGTGGGGTATTTACTTTATGCAAGCTCTTGCCCGGATATTTCACAACAGAAGTGTGCCAATCCCGATGGCAAATCGCCTCTATTTGCAATTAATGAGCAAACGGCCTATATGCCGTATAATTTGTCCAATATACCCTATCCGTAACGGGCCAGGGTTGTCTATAGTCAGCAGCAAAATCAATAACAGCAAATGTGGATTATTATGGCGAATTTACCGGTTATTGTGGGATTTGGGGGCATCAATGCGGCAGGACGCAGCTCTGGTAACCATGCCTACCGCCGCATGATACTGGATTGCCTTCCCGGGGAAGCCACCAGGCAAACTCTCGCCAGCCTCGCCGCGCTAAGCGCGCAATTGAGCTGCGAGAACGGCATCTGGCTGGACGCCAGCAAGCAAACAGTCGAGCTCGATGACTATCTGGACCGGCAAACTGACCGATTGAAAAATGGCACGCTCATCCGCGAGCTGGAAAGTAATCTGTTTGACTCAACTCAACTGCTAATGCACAAAAGAGCCACCCTCGCAGCGAGCGGCACTAAACCGTTCGAATTTTCTCTGCAAAGAAAGCACCTGCCAGATCAGTTACCCCCGGGCTGGACAATTACATCCACATCAACCAGCTCATCTGATAACGTGGAGATCACCGCAAACGACAGCTTCGACGTGCTGCTAAAGTGCTATCGGGCCGCTCCGGTTAACAGTGCCGGCCAATTGCCCAGCGGATTCGATCCCGCCTCCCTGTATGCATCACGCAACCATCCACGTGGATTGCAACTCACTGTATACAGTGCATCTGATGCTATCAATTCTCTGGGAATCGATTGGGAAGCAATCAAACAGAAGGTTTCTCCAGATAAGATCAGTGTTTATGCCGGCAGTGGCATGAGCCAGCTTGATTACAATGGCTATGGTGGCATGCTGCAGGCAAGGCTACTGGGTAAGAAAGTGACCTCAAAGCAGTTACCCCTCGGTTATGCTGAAATGCCGGCAGACTTTATCAATGCCTATGTGCTAGGTAATTTAGGCACGACCGGCACTAATGTAGCGGCCTGTGCTACGTTTCTGTACAACCTAAGGCAGGGCATACGGGATATCCAGACNGGCACACACCGGGTCGTGATTGTTGGCACCAGTGAAGCACCCCTGGTGCCTGAAATATTTGAAGGCTTTACCACCATGGGAGCCCTGGCAGCCGATGATACACTGAGAAAACTCGATAGTGTCGATGTAGCCAAGGCACCGGATTATCGTCGGGCTTGCCGTCCGTTTGGGTATAACGCCGGTTTCACGCTGGCCGAATCGGCACAATGCATAGTGCTGTTTGACGACGCGCTGGCACTTGAGTTTGGTGCCACTATTTACGGNGGGGTAAACGAGGTATTTATCAACGCTGACGGGTTCAAGAAATCCATCGCCAGCCCCGGTCTGGGAAATTATATTTCCATGGCGAAGGCAGTTTCAGCTACCCAAAATATTATTGGTGAGGAGGGATTGAAAAATCGAACCTATGTGCAGGCCCACGGTACCGGGACCTTACAGAACCGGTTAACCGAATCCCATATTCTTAATCACATTGCCCAGACCTTCGGCATCAATAGCTGGCCAGTTGCCGCAGTGAAATCTTATGTCGGTCACTCGCTAGCCTCCTCAGCGGGAGACCAACTGGCTGCCAGCCTGGGTGTCTGGCATGACGGAGTAATTCCAGGCATTTTAACGGTGGATGAGATTGCAGATGATGTACACACCGACCATCTCGAATTTCTGCTGCAACATAAAGAAGTCGGCACTCAGGGCATGGATGCGGTGTTAATCAATTCGAAGGGCTTTGGCGGTAACAATGCGTCTGCCTCTGTTCTCAGCCCCCATATTGTGGAAAAAATGCTCTCCAGACGGCACGGTTCAAAAACCCTCACCCGGTATTGGAAAAGTAACGAAGCTGTACGGGAATGCGCGAACAGCTATGATCAGGGGGCAATCGCCGGGCGCAATGCCATAATCTATAAATTTGATAACAATGTGTTGGATGTTAGCGCTGTCGAGCTGAACCAGCAGCAATTGAAAATAGATGGCATAGCACCGCAGGTGGACCTCGCTGTTAGCAACAGTTATCCAGACTGTATGTGATTAGCGATGTTAACCAATCTCCAGTGCATGTTCTTCAGCAATACGCTGGCGCCAAATTGCCGGCCCTGTTTGATGCACGGAGATTCCGTTGACATCGACAGCAACGCTGACGGGCATATCTTCAACTTCGAATTCATGAATGGCTTCCATACCCAGATCTTCGAAGGCAACAATTCTCGATTTGCGGATTGCTTTGGAAACCAGATAGGCGGCTCCACCGACTGCCATCAAATAGACAGCACTGTGTTTCTTGATCGCATCGATCCCCGTCTGGCCACGCTCTGCTTTTCCGATCATGCCCAGTAAACCGGTCTGTGCCAGTAGGGGTTCAGTAAACTTATCCATGCGCGTCGCTGTGGTCGGACCAGCAGGTCCGATGACCTCATCTCGCACCGGATCCACCGGTCCGACGTAATATATAAATCGATTATTCAAATCAACCCCGTCCGGCATTGGCTCACCCTTCTCCAACAGGGCGAGTAAACGTTTATGGGCAGCATCCCGTCCGGTTAACATTTTCCCGGACAATAATAAAGTTTCACCTGGCTCCCAGGTGCTAATTTCTTCCCGTGTTACAGTTTCCAGGTTCACTCTTTTTGCGCTTGAACCAGGATCCCAGCTTATCTGCGGCCACTCATCCAGACTCGGCGGAGTCAGTTCAGCAAGCCCTGCACCATCCAGAGTAAAATGCGCATGCCGCGTCGCAGCACAGTTGGGGATCATGGCTACCGGCAAAGACGCTGCATGGGTTGGATAATCCAAAATCTTAACATCCAGCACAGTTGTCAAACCGCCTAGCCCCTGGGCACCGATACCGAGGGCATTGGCACGAGCAAAAATTTCCAGGCGCAGCTCCTCGATCCTGTTAGCAGCTCCCCGCTCTCTTAACTCATGCAGATCGATTGGGCTCATCAGGGATTCTTTCGCCAGCAATGTTGCTTTCTCTGCCGTACCCCCGATACCTATACCGAGCACGCCAGGCGGGCACCAGCCCGCTCCCATGGCAGGGAGTGTTTGCTCCACCCAATCGGCAACGCTATCGCTGGGATTCAACATCGCCAGCCTGGCCTTGTTTTCCGACCCCCCGCCCTTGGCTGCCAGTTTCACTTCAACTTCTGCCCCCGGGACAAGCTCGGTATAAATGACCGCGGGTGTATTATCACCGGTGTTCTTTCTTGACCCAGCAGGATCCGAGAGTATCGATGCTCTTAATATATTCTCCGGCAGAGAATATGCTCTTCGAACGCCTTCATTGACCATGTCATCTATCGACATATCACCTTCCCACTGCACCTGCATACCTATTTTCAGGAAGACGGTGACGATACCGGTGTCCTGACAAATAGGCCGCTTGCCCTCAGCACACAGACGCGAGTTGACGAGAATCTGGGCCATGGCATCCTTCGCCGCAGCAGATTTTTCTTTCTCATAGGCCTCATTCACCGCCTTAATAAAATCCAGAGGATGATAGTAGGAGATGTACTGCAGCGCATCGGCAACGCTTTGGATTAGATGATCGTTGCGAATCAGTGTCATTGCGAATTAGCCTCTCGGACTGCTTGCGGTCAAGCTGATTATTCTAACACTTTCAGCGCGGCGATTTTATTAATTTCAATGTGTGATCAAACCCGCTTGCCGATCAAGCGAGAATGAGTATGTGAAAAGTGTTGTCTATAGTTCGCTTATAGCCTGATAGATTGGTTCGAGCAGGGCCGCTCCTGTCAGGGTAAGATGATTAGAGTCATAGTAGTAGGGCTCTCCTGCTTCGTTGCTAAGCAGGCATCCTGTTGCGCACAGGAAATCACCAGTTCTGTCCCTGATAAAATTCTCATAACTGCGCGATAACTGTTCTATCCCAGCATGTAATTCCTGATACTCCTCAAGATGGCTCTGCAAGCTCTTTCCCAGGGATTGCAACTCTCCTGTGGCTTGAAAGTCTGTAAGCAGTTTTTTGGGCACATCAAAACTGTAGATCGGTACGGGATCGATGTAGACGATAGAAAGCAGGTGCGGCTGTACAGCCAGCACCAACTGCTCGACCGCCGCCACTTCATCTGGTAATGGTAAAGAATGGATAATGATGGCATCTACACCACACTCCAGCGCTTCGCTGATGATATCTTCGACAGGATTGTTCTGATCTATGGCTGAATTTTCCTTCAGCAGACGCAGGGATTGATTATTGGCCTCCAGCAGTTCCGCCAGAGGTTTCTTGATGGCATCTGCATGACTGTCGCCTACCAGGAGAAACCGTTTTTCTGCATCTTCAAGGGATTTGTTAATCTGACAACTTGCAGCAAAGGGCTCGAGCAGCGTCATTACAAAAGTGCATCTAAACGAATCCCTATCATTCAGGGAACTCGATATTTTGAATACCTCGGGACCCAGGCGATACTGGGACAGGTTGGACAGCGGGTTCGATAGCAGGATAATTGCGGCACAGAATGCCGCTGCAATTTTACAGACCTGGACCCCGGTTAACGTAGTACGGGTTTAAATCTCTACAAAATTGTACAGCAGAAAGGATAGACAAGCCGTTAGTGCCACAATTGTGACTACGGAACCAGCGCCACTGGCAGACAGCACTGTTCCACCAAACGGCGAATAATTTACCAGTACGATAACCGGGAAATGTACCAGATAGATTGAGTAAGAATACTTACCCAGCAGTGTCAACGATTGCGAAATCGGGCTACTCTCGCTTCCAATTGAGAAACCCAGACTAACTGCGGCCATTGTCAAAAAAATCAGCGCACAAATTGCGAAAAAAGTATTGTCGATACTGAAACTCGGAGAAGCAATCAATAATGCCAGCAATAGTACTATCGCCGCTCCTCCCAAAATATTTCTGACCTGGAGGTTCAGCTTACTCATTTCGATCTCGGGCATGCCGCTCATTCTGACGATATAAAAACCTGCCATAAACTCCCAGAGTCTTCCTGGCAGAAGAAAGAATGCGGTTCTGGGATCTATGTAATTGAGCAGTCCAAATTCCAGAAAAGATACGATGACAAGTATAAAAAGCAGAGTGGGCGATCGGCGCTCGATAAACAGCAGCAGGGGAAATAATAAGTAGAACTGTACTTCAACACCCAGCGACCAGAGGTTTAATAACGGTCGAAAGTTTGTATAGTCAAAGTAGGCAGTATCGGTCCAGAACCCAATATTGGGTATGAAAAACGCTGACCAGGTACCCTGCTCCACCACCATCCTGATTTCGTGGGGAAGTAACAGGAAACAACTGGCAGCTATGGTGACAATAATAACAACATAATACGCAGGTAATATGCGAGACATTCTGCGCGTTAAATAACTTTCTATTTGCTGTCTGGTACCTATGGTTCCGTATAGCGTCGCCATTAGAAAACCACTAATGACGAAAAATACATCCTCTCCCAGAGATCCATTTTGAAAACCGGGTAGCTCCATATGAAACAGAAAGACTAACAGGATAGAAAGGCCTCTCAGTTTTTCTATGTGGAGTATTTTTTTACGGGACATTGTGATGGAGTTGTGTAGAGATTCGCTAACACCCGCCCAGTTTAGCCAGTCTAGGTAGTGGCTACATCCAGGATCGATTTCTCATCGTCTGCTACCACTGTGGATACCGGTGTATCACGCCGGCTGAACATCGATCCTAGGAACACGCCAAGACCGGCCCAAACTGCTGCTATACCCGCGCCAATTGCCGCCATAGCCGCCATTCCGAGGCCAACACCATCAGTTAGTACAGCAAACGCCGCTCCCCATACAGCATCGCCACCACGGTATATGGCAACATCTACTACCGGCTTTGCCTTGAACCGGCTTTCGCGGCTCACTTTGGTAAACAGCATTTCCCTGGCAGGGCGCGTAATACCGTAGTTCCCGGCCTGCCTGGCAACCTGCAGGGCCAGTAACACAGTCAGTATCGGGGCGAAAGCCAGCACCAGTAATGCGGCACACATGAAGACAGGAACCACAGCCAGGGTGGTCGGCATGCCCCAGCGCGTTGTCAGACGGCTGGTGGCAAAGAAGCCCAGGACGAAAGTCAGAATATTCACCGTTAGCGCCAACAATGCGAGAATTTCCGTGCGCTGATCCCGGTCGAAATCCCGTAGTAGATTGGTCTGTTCAAAATAGGCAAAGGAGCCGATGGCGGTGTACAACAAAATAAACGCGGCAATGCCGATTAAATAGGGGCTGGATACAAACTGTTTAAATCCTGCCAGTGGATTCCCACCGATCTTCAATGAGTCAGGATCAACTGCCACATTGTCATTAGCCAACTCGGTTATTTTCAGACGCTGGAGATAAAAAATCAGCGGGACGGGAACCAACAACAGCACAGACGCAGATAGCATAAGTGCGTTGGAGCCGATAGTCTGCACAATTATGGCCGCAATCAGAGGTCCCAAAATAGCCCCCGCACTCGCGCCGACAGCAATAAATCCAAACAGGCGCCCGGACTGTTCGCCGCTAAATAAATCGGCCATCAAACTCCAGAAAACTGACACATGAAACAGACTGAACAGACTCACCCAAAGATAAAATCCCTTATCCAGCAATACCGGATCGTCTACAAATGAACTACCAAAATGAAAACTGACGAAGCTAAAGGCGAAGAAACCATAAACTGCAGGAACCAGATACTTGAACTTGAATCTCGCTACCGCCACACCATAAAATGCCACAACAGCTAGAGACAGAACAAACTGAATATTCCACAGCACGCTTATTTCCGTATTCGTCCAGTCACTCGCCATAGCATCACGCACAGGTCGCAACATGTAATACGCTGCCATCAAAATAAATATCATCAGAAACGACAGCAGCACTGAGCGCTGTTCCCTGGTTTCTATTAAGGTTGCCGCCTTCATCAGGCTGGCAAATTTATTTTTTGTATCCATTTAGCACCTAAGCTGTTTTTGTTTGAATAGTGGCTCTAAATCAATGCGCAGCGCCAATACTCTGCTTTGTAAAAATTATTTGCAAGCTACGCCTCAGAAATTGGCGAATTGCCATTAGCTTACCGTCTCTCTTCCGGGGAAAATATTTGGATTAAATCGGGAATAGTAACGATTCGTAATTGGCAAGGTCACAAACAGCGAAGCGTAGAGATATCCACCCCAAACAAGTAGCGGGCCAGTTGTGATCAGCGCCCAAATATAAGAAATCAAAGCCGTAAAGAATACTACCGTCCAGTCGACGCTGCGAAGATTACAAAAATACACTTCGTAATCTACCATGAGCAACTTGTCTTTATAGCGCAGAGTATTCCGATAGAGCGAAATAATCAGCAAGGATAGGCACATAAACCCGATCGCGAAATAGACGAACATATTGGACACTTCAGCCCAATCAGTTACACCAAAATCAGGCGATAAATAACTACCGGTCCAATAGTTGAATATCCCCATAAACACCAGTTTAATCGGGTAAATAAAAATCAATACCAGCATAACCAGGCTAAGGCTCAGGAATATAGTCACGTTGTCCTGCAGACCAAAGGTTCTGCTCCATTCGGCGTGGGCAAGCCAGATTGCGCCAATGACGATAGCACTAGCCAGAAAGGAGGGAATATCCTTCGACAGTTCGAGTAATTCCACCGCATTGGTGGGGATCTCATCGATACTGATAACCAGCAAAGTCAATGAAAATGCAAACGCGGCATCGACGAAAGTCTCGATTCGCGTCATATTCTCACCGCGCAGAAAACGACCCCTGTCCTGACGGCAGTTGCGTACAAAGGATTTTGGTAATTGTTCCATTTAATAAGAGCTCAGTTGTTAACTGGTGGCTTTCAGGAGCAACGGATACAGTAGCATAAAGCCCGATCATGTAAGAGTCTAGCAATCTACAGGGGTCATAAGACACTTAAATGTAAGGAATTGTTACGAAGACAAATTGATATCCATTATCTAGTCGTCTAACAGAAAATCTCTTGCAGCATTTATTTTCTTAGCCAGGTAGCCCGATCCTCCTCTGTCCGGATGTAATTTCTGCATTAGAGCCCTGTGGGAATCGGCTATTTCTTTTTCCTCAACCGGATCTGATAGTCCCAATATCTCCAGCGCCAGCGGCCGGGTCATATGCGAATCATCCAGTTGTGGTGGCGTTGACGAAGATTGACTTGCCTTCTCGCCTGCCACATCGCGCCAGTCAGCATGATTGCGATCGAGATAGGCTATCAGCACTTGCAATGAATCCCCTTCACTCTGACACTCAGTATAGAGTTCCAGTAGCTGATGGATTGTCAGAGCTGATAATTGCTTGCCCTGGTGAGATCCTTTAAGTACCGCTCCATCCATATTGCCGGTGCTGTGCTCCAGTTCCATAGCAAGAAATTCAGTTCGAATTGTTGAGGTTTGTCCACTCTCCCGCGTCTTGCCCATCACCCTTCTGCTTTTAAACATCTGCCACATTGGCAGCAGCCGCAACAGAGTCGGCAACATCCTCAATAAAAAAGTAGCCGCCACGCCAAGTGGTGCCAGAATAAAGTGAATTGGCAGCCTCCCCATCAGAATCAGGACTGCAATCAACATCAGGCTCACAACGAGCAGGAATAGCAGGTTGAACTGTTTCTGAGTGAGGTTGAAGCGCTGACTCATGGTCTTGACAAACAGGTAGCCAAAGACCGGAAGTGAAAGTAGTACCAGTAAACGAGTTATCATAGTTGGCTGCCAGAGGTACTAAGACTTCATTTGTTGTTCCAACAGCTTAACAGTTTTATTTGCGCTTTTGCTAAAGTCCTGCAGTGCTTTAAGACCCCCTGCTGCATAGATTGCAACTGCCTTCAGCAGGTCTTTGAGTTGCTCTGCACTGTTGCTATCGAACTGGCAGTAAGCGCCACCTGAGAGTCTGCTCAGCTCCAGATAGGCCTGCCGGGCAATCGGATCGCCCCGCTCCTGGAACATGAAAAGAGGAATACTTAACAGGCCGAGTTTCCCGGCCAGTTGCGCTAACACATCAATATTCTCTTCCATGGCATCGCCGATGTAGACGACGCACTTGATCTTGTTTTGATCGTTTTCATTGATCACATGCCGCAACAGTCTCTCAAGCTGAGTCGCCCCTGCCTGACAGCTAATTCCCGTCATCGTGTTTAACAGGGCATCGGGATTCGACTGCCAATCACTGCTGTAAAACTCACCGAAGCCGCGAAAATAGCAGAGCTGAACCTGAAGCCCACCGAGAGCCTGGGCGCCAGCAAACATCTCAGCCTGCAACCGACTGGCGGTATCCCAGGT
>PBTO01000082.1 GCA_002726595.1 Gammaproteobacteria bacterium
TACATTCCACCATTAACATGCAGCGTTTCACCAGTGATATAGCCACCACTATCTGATACCAGAAAACCCACAACGGCCGCTATTTCCTCAGCTTGGCCCAGACGGCCCAGGGGAATTTGACTCAACAGTGCCTCGGTCTGTTTTTCTGATAACTCGCGGGTCATATCGGTATCGATAAAACCCGGTGCGACCGCATTAACCGTGATCCCTCTGGAACCAATTTCCTTCGCAAGTGCCCGGGAAAATCCCTCTATACCTGCTTTTGAAGCCGCATAGTTCGACTGACCGGCATTCCCACTGGAACCCACCACAGAGCTGATATTTACAATCCTGCCCCAGCGTGCTTTTGTCATCCCCTTAACGCAGGCCTTGCAAACTCGATACATAGCACCGAGGTTGGTTTCAATCACCGCATTCCATTCGTCTTCCTTCATACGCATAAGCAGGTTGTCACGAGTTATGCCGGCATTATTTACCAGGACTGTAGGTCTACAAAATTCTTCTTCTATGCTGCTTAGCAGGCTGCTCACGGACTCCTGAGACGAGACATCGGCACAATAGCCTTTTCCTGTGACTCCGGCAGTTTGCAGGTATTCGCTAATCGACGCTGCGCCCTGCTCGGTGGTCGCCGTACCGACAACGATCAGGCCCTGCTTGCCCAATTCCGTAGCAATCGCACGTCCAATGCCCCGACTGGCACCTGTTACCAATGCTATTGTTCCTGTATCACTCATTATCTATCTCCCAGGCCAGGGCCGATACTAGACCGACATCTCTTCGGTCGCGACAGCGAAACTCGCGCAATCTTCCGTACTGAAAGCGGTCATGCCCGACTGAATTCTCCTTACCAGACCGCACAGAACCTTGCCCGGACCACACTCGACTATTTTAACGACTTTCGCTTTGTGCATGAGTTCGATTGTATCGACCCACAATACCGGTTCATAGAGTTGACGAATCAAATTCTGCTTGATCTCTTCCGGATCAGTGGCTATTTCAGCATTCACATTCTGCACCACTGGGATGGTCGCCCGGTTAAATTTCAGTACATTTAAATCGCGCTCCAAGCGGGCGGCTGCTGGCTGCATTAAGGCACAGTGCGACGGCACGCTAACGGCTAGGGGCAGAGCACGTTTTGCGCCCGCTGCCTTGCAGGCAATCATGGCCCTTTCCACCGCGTCCACATCGCCAGCGATTACGGTTTGCTCGCGAGAATTGATATTGGCTGGTGACACCACCTGTCCCTTTTCTACATCCTGACAAACTTCACGAATCTTATAAATTTCCAGACCCACAATTACCGCCATTTTTCCACAACCTGCAGGTACCGCAGATTGCATGTACTGACCTCTTTGGTGAACCAGCTTTATTGCATCCGTAAAAGGAATCACGCCGGCACATACCAGCGCCGAATACTCTCCAAGGCTATGCCCTGCCATTATTGCGGGAAGGGGGATTGATTGTTGCTGCCATAGCCGCCAAATGGCAACAGAAGCTGACAATAACACCGGCTGGGTAAGCTGGGTTTGATCCAGCGTATTTTGTGTATCCAGTTGCGCAATTTCCCAGAGATCTTGATCGAGTATTGCAGAGGCTTCGGCGTAAGTTTCCTCAATGAGGTCGTACTCATCTGCCAGGTCGCGCAACATGCCCAGTTTTTGGGAACCCTGGCCGGGGAATATAAATCCGAATCTATCCATGAGAACTCTCTAAAAAATATTTACTTCAACGAGGGTCCGAACTCAGTCCGGCAGCAAGCTTAATTAGCCTGGATAATCGCTTCTACTTTTTTTGCAATGAGTTGGGGGACTGCGTTATCAACTTCATTTATAGCTTGCTGAATCGCAAAAATAAAACCTTCAATGTTCGTATTGCCGTGGCTTTTAACAATGCTTCCCTGCAATCCCAATAAGCTTGCCCCATTGAATCGTTGAGGATTGGTTTGCCAGCGCAGTTTATCAAGCATCGGCCTGACCATAAATCCAGTTACTCGATTGAACCAATTTTGTGCGATCTGTTCCGATAAGATAGTGCTTACAACATTTGCCACACCTGCGCTGGATTTAATGGTTACGTTACCGACAAAACCGTTGCAGACAACCACATCGGCTATCCCTTCAAACAGGGCGTTGGCCTCAACATACCCGATATAATTGAGTTCCTCGCAAGACTCCAGCATTTTAGCAGCTTGCCTGACCTGATCGGAGCCCTTGTAATCCTCAACACCGATATTCAACAATCCCACCGCTACCTTGTGCCCTGGGGATAGAGACTCGGCCAGAACCGAACCCATCACGCCAAATTGGAATAATTGCTCGGCGGTACAGTCTACGTTTGCCCCGACATCTAGCAGATAAGCCTGTCGGAAAGCTCCCGGAATGCTGGCTACAATAGCTGGCTTGTCGATTCCGTTCAGAGTTTTTAGTAAATACCTGCCAAACATAAGCAAGGCACCGGTATTGCCCGCACTCACCATCGCCTTCACGTCACCGGATTTTACCAGTCCAGCCGCCAGATACATGGAAGACCCCTTACTGCTGCGCAGCACGTTAGCGGGCTTTTCTCTAGCACTTATCGTTTCATCGGTATGTAATAAGTGCAAACGGTCCGTCATTTCCGCAGGCAGGCCACCCAATAACGACTTTATACTGGGTTGGTCACCGACGAGATGGAGATGTAAATCGGGAAACTGTTTCAAAGCTTGTAGAGACGCGGGTACGGTCACCTGGATTCCGCTGTCACCACCCATAGCATCAATTGCTATGTGTTTGGTTTTACTCAAAATTACTCTTCGCCAATATCCAGTACTTTCTTACCTCTGTAGAAGCCGTCATCTGTGACGTGGTGTCGTTTGTGTGTTTCACCTGTGGTCTTATCGACGGAAAGTGTAGGTCCGGCCAGAGAATCGTGAGTACGCCTCTTATCGCGCCTCGATCTTGCCTTCTTGCTCTTTTGAACTGCCATATCCTTCTCCTGCAATTAGTTTATTGAATAGCCCGCCGACTACTCTGTTTTGTCAATCTTCAATGCCTGTAAAACTGCAAATGGGTTTTTTGCCTTCTTGCTCATTTCTTCCTGTGCTAACTCGCCCGTAGCCGTACTGACCATACCCAACTGACAGTCACCTTCGGGATGATAGCTCACAATCGGCAGGCATAAAATCAATTGCTCTTCAACCACGCTGGCCAGGTCCAGATGTTTATCCTCGCAAACCCAGGGCTCCAGGTCGGCTTCCAGATATTCCAGCTCCGCTTCATCACTCAATAACGCCAGCTGGATACGATCTTGCAAGATAATATCTACAGGTTCAAGGCAACGCTGACACGCCAGGGTTACGTTTGCGCTCAGGCTGCCAGAGATAATTTTCCTCGATGATTCATTAAGGATAAAGTTTAATTCGACTTCTACTTCACCGGATTTATCAACTAGGTATTGCTGGAATCCGGGTAATCTTTCTAACGCCACGCTGCCGGTTAATTTTCCCTGTTGCTGGAAGATTGTTCTGGTGTCAACATACACTGGCAACCGGCTGTTTGACATAGGCGCGCATAATAGGCGTACGGTCTCTTTCTGTCAAAGAAATATTGCCTTTTTCACACTTTAATCCTGCCGCTATCAGCTTGATTTTTCGGCACTTATACCAGGGTTTTCAAGAGTTCGGCAAATGGGGCGTTCGGCTCGGCTTCGAAGCTTAGCTGGGTGCCTGTTCCCGGTGCTGTGAAGCTTATACTGGAAGCGTGTAAGCACAGCTGTTTTATCCCAGGTAATTGATTGGCTTTTGTCCGGCTTGTGTACTTGGAATCTCCCACTATCGAATGCCCTGCATGCTGGCAATGGACCCTGATTTGATGGGTTCGGCCCGTCTCTGGCGTGGCCTTGACCAGAGTAGCCCTGGCATAGCGTTCAATTACCTCAAATCGGGTCTTTGACGCCTTTCCAGTCTTATCTACTCGCACTATACGTTCACCCGAGGATATTTCGTTCTTTAGCAGTGGCGCATCAACCTCGCACAGGGAATCTGGCCAGTAGCCGTGCACGAGAGCCAGATAATGCTTTATCACAGATTTTGCTTTAAGTTCACCATGTATATGTTTTAAATAATTAGTGTTTTTTGATAACAAAAGACAGCCTGATGTATCCCTATCCAGCCGGTGAGCCAGTTCCAGAGCCTCCCATTCGGGTTTTATTTGTCTATATGCCTCGATTAATCCAAGTCTGATTCCTGAGCCACCATGCACAGAAAAACCGGCTGGTTTGTTTATGACGAGCAAATCGCTGTTTTCAAAAATCACACTGGCCAACAGCAGTTTGATCAGCTCAGCCCCTGGTTTTCCGGGCTGCTCCGCAGTCCCCATTGAAATGGGCGGGATTCTTACTTTATCGCCCAGGCACAACCTGTTATCCGGCTTGCTGCGTTTCTTGTTTACCCGCACCTCACCCCGGCGTATCAAACGGTAGATTCGAGACCTGGGGACGCCCTTAAGATGCCGTATCAGAAAGTTGTCCAGTCGCTGCCCATCGCCTGCTGCTGTGACTTGCAGAAACTGCACTTGTTCGAATTCTGACACGCTCACCTCTTCCGGAGGAGGCAGTATGAAAATTACTGCACTCGGTCTAAAACCAGCCAACACATGGACAGGAATTTTACACCAATCCGTAGGCTGCTGAATGGTGTACAATCCCTTCCTTTTTTACAAATGTTAAGGCACCTCTGATTAATGCAGACCATTAAACAGTACTTGAATCAACTCGTAAGCCAGGCACTTGGCAAGGTGGCAGACATTTCTGCAGCTAATGCCAATGTGATCACTGCCTCTCGCCCTGAGTTTGGTGACTATCAGGCCAACGGCATTATGGCAATTGCCAAGCAGATGAAAACCAATCCGCGTGAATTGGCGATTAGAGTGGTCGCGGAACTTGATACGGTTAACGAACCTTTAGTCGCATCTTTTAAGATCGCCGGTCCCGGTTTTATTAATATCAACCTGAACAGCAAAGCCTTATGTGAGCGGGCTAATCTCATTCGCCAGGAAAATAATCCTCTAATCAGCACGGCAGAGCAACCCTCAACGATTGTAATTGATTTTTCGTCGCCCAATCTGGCCAAAGAAATGCACGTTGGGCACCTGCGAGGAACGATTATCGGGGATTGCCTGGCACGTGTGCTGGAAACAAAAGGCCATCGAATAATCAGGCAAAACCATGTTGGAGACTGGGGCACCCAGTTCGGGATGCTCATAGCCTATCTGCAGGAAGTATCAGCCGATACCGAGGAATTACCCACCCGGCTGGCAGATCTGGAGACATTTTACCGGGCGGCCAAGGAAAGATTCGATTCTGATCCATCATTTGCCGAAAGCGCACGCCAGAGTGTCGTGAAACTCCAAAGTGGAGATTCGGTCTACCTGGACATCTGGAAACAGTTTATTGAGGAGTCGCTCAGTCACTGTGAGGCGATTTATAGCAGGCTCAACGTCACTCTATCTCGCTCTGACCTCTGTGCAGAAAGCTTCTATAACAAAGAGTTAGAGGACATAGTTAATAAATTAGATAATATATCACTAATCACTGTTTCAGATGGTGCGAAGTGCGTTTTCCTGCCCGAGTTTTCCGGCAAAGACGGCACACCCCTACCGACCATCATTCAGAAATCCGATGGCGGCTATCTATATGCCACCACTGATTTAGCTGCGGCACGCTATCGTTACCAGAAATTAGAGGCAGACCGAGCACTCTATGTGGTCGATGCCAGACAATCGCTACATTTTCAGCAGGTATTCGCCGTGGCACGCAAGGCCGAGTTTGTCGGCCCTTCACTGTCACTAGAGCACATAGCCTATGGCACGATGATGGGCGCGGACGGCAAGCCTTTCAAGACCCGATCAGGTGGCATTGTCAAACTGAAAGAGCTGCTTGATGAGGGGGTAAAACGCGCGTTCGATCTGGTTACGGAGAAGAATCCACAGCTTGACGAAACGCTACGCAGGCAGATAGCCGAGCGCACGGGCATCGCTGCCATCAAATACGCAGATCTGTCCAAGAACAGAACCAGTGATTACATATTTGAGTGGTCGAGCATGCTTTCCTTCGATGGAAACACCGCGCCATACCTGATGTACGCCTATGCAAGAATTCGAAGTATCCTTAATAAACATGAAGTTAAAGACAATAATTACAGTATTACATTATTATCAAGTAATGAAGAGCGCAATCTACTCTTAAAGATACTGCAGCTTTCAGAGATCGTAGATGCGGTGGCTGCTGATTGCTATCCCAACCAGCTATGCAATTACCTGTATGAACTGGCAGGAATATTCATGCGGTTCTACGAAGCCTGCCCAATCCTGCAAGCGGAAGGTGAAGTCAAGATTTCACGGCTGGCTCTGGCTGCTTTCACGGCCGAGGCCCTGGCCCAGGGCCTGGATTTACTGGGTATTGAACCGCTTGAGCAGATGTAGTGAATTGATGCGTGTATCGATGCAGATAAGAACTCGAGCGAGCTTGCAGGGATTTCTCAGTTACTATCCCTATAATTAACTAAGCATCTCCAGCAGTAATTTATTTAATCTGGCAGTGAACTTGCCAGGATCTTCCAACTGCCCACCATCGGCCAGACAGGCCTGATCGAATAGAATAGCAATCAGATCCGTGAAGCGATCTTCATCCGCTTCCTTGTCTAACTGGGCTACCAGAGGATGCTGGGGATTAATCTCGAAGATCGGCGTGCTGTCAGGAACAGGCTGGCCCGAGGCCTCCATTATCTTTCTCATTTGCTGGCCCATATCGTGCTCATCCACTGCCAGACAGGCAGGAGAATCGGTAAGTCTGTGAGTAACCCGTACTTCTTTCACCTTGTCACCCAGGTTTTCTTTTACTCTCTCTACAAGCGCCTCGAACTCCTTTTCAGTTTCCTCGTGTTTCTCCTTATCCGCCTTGTCTTCCAGTTTACCGAGATCCAGCTCGCCACGGGTAATATCCTGAAACTGTTTGCCATCGTATTCTCTCAGATGGCCCATTAACCACTCATCAATGCGGTCATGCATCAACACCACTTCAATACCTTTCTTGCTGAATATTTCCAGGTGAGGGCTGGTGCGGGCCGCCTTTTCCGATTCTGCTGTTATATAGTAAATTTTTTCCTGCCCTTCTTTCATACGAGAAATGTAGTCATCCAGGCCCTGTTCCTCTTTATCGTCGGTAGACTCGGTGGTGGTATATAGCAGGAGTTTAGCTATTTTCTCGCGATTGGCGGAGTCTTCAGCCGGGCCTTCCTTGAGAACCTCACCGAATTCATTCCAGAATTGATTGTATTTTTCCTTATCCTTCTTTCGGAGTTTTTCCAGCATGTCCAGTGCGCGCTTGGTTAGTGCACTGCGCATGGAATCGACCATGGGATCTTTTTGCAGAATCTCTCTGGAAATATTCAAAGATATGTCATTCGAGTCAACCACGCCCTTCATAAAACGCAAATAGAGAGGCAGAAACTGTTCGGCATCGTCCATGATGAACACACGCTGCACATACAATTTCAGACCCCGTGCGGCATCTCGATTCCACAAATCATAGGGGGCACGACCAGGCACATACAGCAGGCTCGTATACTCCAGTTTTCCCTCTACTTTATTATGACTCCAAACCGTGGGGTCTTCGAAATCATGGCTCACATGCTTGTAGAATTCCCTGTACTCCTCATCCTTTATTTCTTTACGCGGACGAGTCCAGAGTGCCTTGGCGGCATTGACAGCTTCGTATTCGATTTCCTTTGGCTCAGCTTTGTCCTTATCCTCATCACCACTGGAGAAGTCCTGCTTAACCATTAGCACCGGGATTGAAATATGATCGGCGTATTTTTTAACGATATTTCGCAGCCTGAACGCTTCGGCAAACTCTTTTTCAGCTTCCTTTAAATGCAAAATTACAGTCGTGCCGTGCTCCTCTTTAGTAGATTCCGCAATTGAATACTCTGCCTCTCCACGTGATGTCCAGCGAGTAGCCCGCTTGCCTTTCGTGCCCGCCTTGCGCGTCAGGACTTCAACCTCATCCGCAACTATAAATGAAGAGTAAAAGCCCACACCAAATTGACCGATCAACTGAGAATCTTTCTGTTGATCGCCAGTTAATGAATCGAGAAATTGCGCAGTACCGGATTTCGCAATAGTACCCAGGTTTGAGATCACTTCACCTCGCGTCATGCCAATGCCGTTATCGGCAATGCTGACTGTTTTTCCATTCTCGTCGTAATCAATCTGGACTTTTAATTCTTCGACCCCTGACAGCAAATTATCATCCGATAAAGCTGCAAACCGGAGTTTATCCGCTGCATCGGAGGCGTTGGAAATAAGCTCTCTTAAGAATATTTCCTTATTGCTGTAGAGAGAATGGATCATCAAATGAAGCAGCTGCTTCGCTTCAGTCTCAAATCCCCTCGTTTCCGTTTTGGCTTTACTGTTCATCTTGTTGCTCCATAAAAAAAACCCAACCGCGTTGCAGCGACTGGGTTTCTTTATTGGGCCGTACTCGCCGGTTTCAAGTCTCCCGACTATAAACCCCGGTTTTTTATCTTAAAACAGTGCTGGATAGGACTCGTAGAAATCGATAACTACCTGTCTTCGCTCGTCCAGGGTATTGTGAATCCGCTGGGTGTCGGTAACAAATCGCTCGTAGGTATTGGCATTCTCCCTATCGCCTGAATCGCCTGCCTCAGCAGAGCGTTTGGTGGCATCTATCGCTGCATCAAATTCATCCAGTTCCACCAGTGCTCTGGCGAGGAAAAGCAGGGTATCAGCCGGGCTTGACAAGTCGCCCTTGTCCAGCGCAGCCTGAAAGGCATCGACCGACTCCTGGTAATTTGTCAGTACGNAGTTGATATAACCCAACGTATCGTAGGCATCTCCATTTTCTGCCAATTCCGCGGCCCTCGTTGCGGGTTCCACGGCTTCTTCATAGAGATTAGCTATCATGTACATCTGGGTAAGTGTGGTGTAGTTGTCCTCGTTTTCTTCAATAAATCCTTGCGCATAGCCATCTTCGATGACCTTGCCACCGCTGTAAGGGGCCTCGTTTCCTGCAATAGATTGTCCCAGGTTCATGAACCTCGCTTCACTATCGAAAATGCCCTTCAAATAAGCCAGATTTAAAGATCTGAGACTGCGTTCGTCATCCTCGAGCCCGGAATAAATAGCGCTCAGGTTACGCCAGTCAGAAGGATCATCGTACAGCATGATCATTGTGCTGGTGACTTCAAGTGCGCTTGGATAGTCCTCCACGGTGAAGTAGATGCCCACCAGGAAAGAGTAGTCGTTTCGAGTCACTTCCTGGCCTGAATCTACCACCATCTCCATATATTGAAGCCAGAAAGGTACCGCCTCAAGGAATTCTTCCAGTTGGTAGTGAGAGTAGGCAATGCCTCTGAAGATAACATCTTCCTCCCCTAAGGAGAGTTCACGCCAGGTCTGGTAGGCGTCAATCGCTTCGCGCCAGTTCTCTTGCTGCATATGCAGTTGACCCAAAGAGCGCAACGCTCTCAAGCGAGTGTCTTCCCGCAGTTCTACGATGGTAAGGATCTGGGTAAAAATGCGTATGGCTTCTGGAATATTTTCCGTAGTCAGGTAGTAATTGGTAAAAAAATTAAGAATCGTGGATTTCTCGAAGTCATTCATTCTTTCATAGCGACGTTCGTACAATCGATCCAATTCTTCTTTTGCCCGCACCAGATCGGGCTCATCGTCCTCGTCCTCAGGATTCATTAATTCCTGAATGCTGGATATCGCCCGCATAACTGATTCACTCAGCGTACCTGCGGTACGCGCACTGGGGGGAGCCCGTGGCTCATCACCGGCCTGAACAATTTGCGGTGACAGCAAAATTACCAGAACCAGCGTACTTAAAAAGCGCAGCTTGAGTACGTTAATGTCCCTCATTACGGATCGCCCTCCAGTATGTAGGTAAACAGGTATTGCACGCCTGGCACCTCTACTCCTTCACCATCCACAACCCGGGGTTGGAATTTGAATCGGCGCGCAGCACGCTCCGATGAGCGGTCGAAAATGCTTGGCGGTTCCGCATCGACTACGATGATTGTATCTTCGATCACGTTACCGAATCCATCCACAGTAAAGCTGACCAGACACCACCCCTGGATGCCCCGGGATGCAGCTCTGGTTGGGTATTGTGGGGCGATTGCTACCAAAGGCAGGTAATCACCGTCTGTGGCTGAAATAGAGGCACTGCTCAGTTCCATCGTAGTGTCTACTTCAACAACCTGTCGTTCGATGTTGAGCGAGGGACCATCGGCCACGCTCAATTGCTTGTCCGGGATATCCGGTTGATCTTCATTTAGATCCTCAATCGGCTCGGGTTTGTCAATCTCTTCGATTACTTCGAGCTCTATCTCCGGCATGGTCGCATCGACAATTTTTACGATTGTCAGCCGCTCATCCAGCTTCTCACCCGTTGCGATCAACGCCTGCATGAAATAGAACAAGGAAAGTGTTACAACCGCTGCGAATATAGGCGCTAACGCCCATCTGATTATTAACATTTTTAAGCCTCCGCTGAAATTGAGACATTTTCTATTTGAGCTTCACGTGCAGCTTCCAGAATCAACATAACGTATTCATTGTTTGCACTCTGATCTGCCTGAATTACCACGGCAGAGTTTGGTGCCTCTGCCAGGCGCAATTCGAACCGTGAGCGAATAAAGCGTGGGTCAATCTGATCACCGTCGATCCAGATATCACCCTGAGGACTCACTGCAATAAGAATCAAGTCCCCCCCGCGAGGGTCCGACGTTGAAGCCTCTGGCTTGCTGACATCAATGCCGGCCTCCGTAACGAATACCGATGTAACAATAAAGAAGATCAATAGTATGAAGACCACATCAAGCATCGGGGTCAGGTCAATTTCACCCGCCCCTTCATCTTCTTTCTT